>NZ_WHOR01000127.1:0-15620 GCF_013340925.1 Azospirillum formosense | reverse complement strand
TGCCCCCGGACGCCGCCCATGCCCCTGCCTTCCGTGACGCGCAGCCTGTCGGCCAAGCTGCTGGTGCTGACCGTGCTGTTCGTCCTGCTGGCGGAGGTGCTGATCTACACGCCGTCCATCGCGCGCTACCGCCTGACCTATCTGGAGGAGCGGCTGGCCGCCGCCCATCTCGCCGCCCTGTCGGTGGAGGCGACGCCGGACATGATGGTGGCGATGGAGCTTCAGAACGAGCTGCTCGCCCATGTCGGCGCCCACGCGGTGGAGCTGATCCGGCCGGACAGCCGCGTCTACATGCTGTCCCGCTCCATGCCGCCGACGGTGGACGCCGTCTTCGACCTGCGAGCCACCATGGCGCCGCGGCTGGCCGCCGATGCCTTCATGGCGCTGGCCCAGCGGCGCGACCGGGTGATCCGGGTGATCGGGCCGTCGCCCAAGGACCCCGCCTTCCAGGTCGAGATGGTGATCGACGAGCGGCCGATGATCCAGGCGATGGTCGATTTCTCGGGCCGCATCCTGGCGCTGTCGGTGGCGATCTCGCTGATCGCGGCGGTTCTGGTCTTCGTCTCGCTGACCCGGCTGCTGGTGCGGCCGATGCGCCGCCTGACCGAGGGGCTGGTCGCCATCCGCCGCGACCCGGACGGCACGCCGCCCTTCCAGCCCAGCGCCCGCACGGACGAGATCGGCGTGGCCGAGCGCGAGCTTGCCGACATGCAGACCACCATCCGCAGCGCGCTGCGCCAGCGCGAGCGGCTGGCCGCGCTGGGCACCGCGGTCGCCAAGATCAACCACGACCTGCGCGCCATCCTGTCCACCGCCGCCCTGCTGTCGGAGCGGCTGGCCGAGAGCGCCGATCCGGAGGTGCGGCGGGTCACGCCGCGGCTGATGGCCTCCATCGACCGGGCGGTGGAGCTGTGCGGCCAGACGATGACCTACACCCGCGACGGCCTGCTGCCCCTGGCGCGGACCGCGGTGCCGCTGCGCCCGCTGGTCGAGGAGGCCGGGGCCGCGGCGCTGGCCGCGCTGCGCCCGGACGTCGTGCGCTCCGATGGGGAGCGGGCGGAGCTGCGCTGGGACAACCGGGTGCCGGAGGGGTTGACCGTCCGCGCCGACGCCGCCCAGTTCTCCCGCGCGCTGGTCAATCTGGGGCGCAACGCGGCGCAGGCGGGGGCCGGAGCGGTGACGGTGATGGTGGAGAACCGGCCCGGCGGCGGGCTGCTCCTGCTGGGGGCCGACGACGGGCCGGGCCTGCCGCCGCGGGCGCGGGACAACCTGTTCCAGCCCTTCGCCGGCTCCGCAAGGGCGGGCGGCGTCGGGCTGGGCCTCGCCATCGCGCGGGAGGTGCTGCGCGCCCATGGCGGCGATCTGCGGCTGGTGGAGAGCACCGCGGCGGGCACCGTCTTCGCCCTGGAGCTTCCCCCCGGATTCGTCGTGGAGGGCGCCGGCCGGGTGGGCGAAATGCCCACCTCGGATTCGCCCATCCCGGATTGATTTCCGGCGCCCGCTCCACCAGAATTCGCGGCACGGTCAACCCGTCGGCATCCCGCCGGGCGCACGCCCCGCGCGGGACCGGCAGCGAAGGAAGGGAACGGGACTTTGGAAGGCACGGGCAAGTGGATCACCGGGGGGATCCTGGGCTTCATGGCGTTCATCGGCCTGCTGGCGGCGTCGCGCGCGGCGGACACGGCGTTCTATTATGGCGGCTGGCTGCTGGCCATCGGCTGCATCGGGACGATCTTCATGATGGTCACGAAGCACTACAACCACATGGACGAGCAGATCGCCCGCCAGCGCGAGCAGGAATAACCGCGACACCCCTTCAACCGGTGGAGGCCGGGCATGCCGTGGGACCCCGAACAGTACGCACGGTTCGAGTCCTGGCGCCGCCGCCCGGCCCACGACCTCGTGGCGGCCCTGCCCTCCCTGACCCCGCGGACGGTGGTCGATCTCGGCTGCGGGGCCGGGCAGCTCGCCCGTCGGCTGGCCGAACGCTGGCCGGAAGCCGAGGTGCTGGGGGTGGACAATTCCCCCGCCATGCTGGAGCGCGCGCGGACCACGCCGTCCCGCGTGCGCTGGCTCCAGGCCGATCTGGGCGTCTGGCGTCCTGATCAGCCGGTCGATCTGCTGATCTCCAACGCCGCCCTGCACTGGCTGGACGGGCACGAGCGGCTGTTCCCGGAGCTGCTGCGGGCGCTGGCCCCCGGCGGGGTTCTGGCCGTGCAGATGCCCCGCAACTTCGAGGCGCCCTCGCACCGCCTGCTCTACGAGACGGCGGCGGACGGCCCCTGGGCCGAGCGGCTGGCGCCCGTCCTGCGCACCGCACCGGTGCACGCGCCCGACGTCTATTACGACTGGCTCGCCCCGCTCAGCCGCCGGCTGGACCTCTGGGAAACCGAGTATCTCCAGGTTCTTGAGGGCGACGACCCGGTCCTGGAATGGACGCGCGGCACGACGCTGCTGCCCGTCCTCGACACGCTGGCGGGCGCGGAGCTGGACGCTTTCCTGGCGGCCTACCGCGCCCGGCTGGACGCCGCCTATCCCCGGCGCCCCGACGGCCGCACGCTGTTTCCCTTCAAGCGGCTGTTCCTCGTGGCGCGGGTGTAGGCGGGGGGCTCCAAAGCGTCACGAGGCCGGCCGGGGCTGCTTGGCGGCGGTGAGGATGTTCGCCACGCCCACCGCGTTCATGTCGGCGCGGGTGCCGATGGCCGACAGCGACTCGCCGGGCTGCGCCTCGATGTTGGCGGCCTTGAGCGCCTGGATGGCCTTGTCGGGATCCAGCCCGAAGACCGGCGCCACCGTCGCCAGCGGGGCGTTCGCCACCGCCCGCATCATCGCGCCGGGGCCCCCGGTGGAAGCCGGGGTCCCGGTCATCGCCGTGAAGACCAGCGATCCGGCGACGCTGACCACGAAGGCCGACAGCGCCACGTTGCGCTTGAAATATTGAAGAAAGGCCGTCCAGTTGCGCGCCAGATGCCACAGGCCGATGGCGGAGAAGCCGACGCTGAGCCATTCGTGGGAGAAGCGCACCAGATTGCCGTTCCAGTGCAGCAGCAGCATGATTCCCGTCACCGTGGAGACGACGAACAGGACGATGGTCACCGGCGTGACGATCTGCCGGGTGATGGTGGAGGTGAGGGATGGCATGGGGGACGGCTCGCGGGTTGAACGGAATGCGGCCAAAATGGGGCCGGATTGTAACCGCTTGATGTCCCGCACCACCGCCGAACGTAACAGATTGTAACGGCGCCTTTCCCGCTCACGCCTTCTCGATGTAGGCCAGCAGCGGTTCCCAGTCAGCGCGGTGCTCGGCGGCGCGCTTGCCGGTCAGGTCGAACAGGCTGAGGCCGGAGGCCGCGGCGTCGGCGTAGATCTGGCTGTCGCGCAGGCGCGTCACCACGCTGTGCCCGACCCCGCCGAGGAACTGGTCCAGCCGGTCCGCCGCCTTGGTGCGGGCGCGCAGGCGGTTGCCGACCACCGCCACCGACTTGCGGTTCCTGGCGATCGACTTCAGCTCCTCCAGCTTGCCGAGGAAGCGCTGCGTCGCCTGCTCGTCGAAGGCGCTGGGCAGCACCGGCAGGACGACGACGTCGGCCATCCGCACCAGATCCTCGATCTGCCTGGTCTTCAGCGCGGCCGGCGCGTCGATGACGAGGCGCTGGATGCCCTTCGGCGCGTCGGACAGGTCCTTGGCCCAGTCCAGACCGACCAGGGCGGAGGCCGTGGCCGGGCGGCGGGCCAGCCAGCCGAGCGAGGAGCGCTGGCGGTCCACATCGGCCAGCGCCGTACTGTGCCCGGCGGCGGCGCAGGCGGCGGCGAGGTGGGTGGCGATCGTGGTCTTGCCGCAACCGCCCTTGATGTTGGCGACGAGGATGGTCCGCATGGGCGCGAAGATTACCCCTCCCGGTCGGGCTTTGACCAGAAAGCTTTCGCGTCGGCAAACTCCTCCCACAGGCCGCGGAGCGCCGTCTCGGATTCCGCCACGCCGCGGGCGTGCCAGCCGATGACGATGCCGGCGGCGCGCGGCTCGCCCGGCTCGGGGCGGCTGCCGTCGTCGTGCAGCTCGTGCAGCAGGCGGGTCGCCGTCGCCACGTCGTTCAGGTGGCCCAGCGCGTCCTGGAAGGCCGACAGGTCCTGGATGTAGCGGCGGGCCGGCTTGTCGTCGTAGAGGCTGCGGAAGAATTCCGCCGCGTAGCGCAGCTTCTTCAGGGCGATGCGCAGCTGATGCCGCTCGGTCACCGACAGGCTCGCGAAGCCATGGCCGGCGCGGCGGGCCTTCTTGGCGCGGCGCGCCAGCAGATGGTCGGCGAGATCCTCCACCGGGTCGAACAGGCGGGCGGAATGCTCGCTGACCGGCTGGTCGCGCCAGCCGCGCGACTCGACCCAGGCGCCGAATTTCAGCAGGAAGCTGGTGTAGCGCTCGGACCGGATGGCCTCGCGCACCCCCTCGTAGGCGCGGTCGCGGCGGGCGCGCGCCGCGGTGGCGAGCGCGTCGATGTCCTCCTGGAGCGGCTTGCCGTGGCCGTCGGCGCGGTGGAAGGAGTCCTTCACCGGCTCCAGCAGTTCGGCCAGGAAGACGTCCCAGTCGCGCGCCGGGCCAAGGCTGCCGCCCAGCCACTTCACCTCGCCGACCAGCCAGGCGTAGGAGTCGGCGGGGATGAAGTGCTTGAACAGGGCGAGCGCCGAGCGCAGGCGGCGCAGCGCCACGCGCATCTGGTGGACGCCCTCCGCGTCCTCGCCGATCAGGGTGACCGCCTCGTTCGCCAGCATGTGGCCGATGCAGGAGCGCAGGATGCGGGCCAGCGCGCCTTCCACCGTGGCGTCGCCGTCGAGCTCCAGCTTGCCCGCCTTGACCACCTTGTCCACCGTCCCGTCGGCGAGCGCGTAGCCGCGCTCCGCCTTGGTGCGCGGGTCGAGCCGCAGCGGGGCGGCCTGGGCCAGTTCCAGCGCCAGTTCGTAGAGGGCGGCGGCGGAGCCTTCGAGAAGCTCCAGCTCCACCTCCGACACCGGGATGGAGGCGCCGTCCGGGCTGCGGATCTCGCCGCTGTCGAAGGCGACCTCGATGCGGGTGGCGGTTTCGCCCTCGCCCATCGTCACCACGCGGACGGTGCGCTGGATCACCGTGGTGAACAGCGGCTGCAACTCCGCCGCGCTGATCGGGCCCAGCAGGTCCAGCGCCTCTTGCGATTCGATGGCCGACAGGTCGGGGGCCGGTCCGGCGACCGGATGCTCCCACTCCGCCCGGCCGAGCTCGCCGCGCTCCGGCGCGCCCTTGACCGTCTGAAGGAACTGGTTGCCAACCTTGCGCACGCGCAACGTCACCAGACGCCCGGCCAGACGCCGGTCGGCGGTGTCGTAATAGGTGCTTTCCAGGGTCTTGGTGCCGGCTTTTCCCTTGGCGCGGGATGCGACCGCCGGGCAGGACCGGAGCTTCGCCATGTCTTCGGCCCTGACGGCCAGCTTCAGCTCGGTTTCCCGGTTGGACTCCGCTTCGACCACCATTCGTGCCCCGTCGTTTCCGGTGGGTCCCCGTTTTGCACAGGCCCCAGCCACGGTCAAGTTACAGAACCATGACGCTTTTGTTGCAGTCCCCGCAATCAGGGGTCCGTCTTTTCCAACACCAGGAGCTTGGACATGTAGGCGAGCGACGTCTCACGCAGGCGCAACCCGGCGGCGGCGAACAGGGCGGGCAGGTCGTCGCGGGCGTAATGGGCGTAGAAGGGCTCGTGGAAGGACTGCGGGAAGCGGTCGATCAGCCCGTCCATCATCGGGTTGTCGCCGTACTGCACGCTGTCCATGAAGACCAGGATGCCGCCGGGCTTCAGCGCGCGGGCCATCTCGGCGGCGGCCTGGGCGCGGATCTTCGGCGGCAGTTCGTGGAACAGGTAGATGCAGGTCACGATGTCCTGCGACCCGGTGGCCAGCGGGATCGCCTCCGCCGCCGCCTGGACCAGCGCGCTGCTGCGCGCCCAGGGGGCGAGGTTGCGCCGCGCCTCGCGCAGATAGGCCGGGGAGAGGTCGAGCGCGGTGACCGGCAGGCGCGGGTGGTTGTCCTTCACGAAGGTCAGAAAGCGCCCTGTCCCGGCGGCCACGTCGAGCAGACGGCAGTCCGCGCTGCGGCGCGTCTTCAAGTGTTCGAAGATCGGCACCAGGACCTGACGGCGCATGGCATCGGCCCCGCCGCCGAACAGCACCTCCACCTGATGGTCGTAGAGGCGGGCGCTCTCTTCGGTCAGGTAGCCGCCGGACTGGTAATGGAAGTTCTGGCGGTAGTAGGCGGGCAGCCCCCCGCTGCCAGGCGGCGGGTTGGCGCGCACCTCCACCGCCGCGTGGTCGCGGCGGCGGCGCGACACCTCCGGCACGTCGCGAAAGAAGGCGGCGGCGTCGGTCAGCAGCCGGCGCGGGTCGGGCAGCAGGTCGTGCGGCAGGCGGTAGTAGCCCGCCTCGATGTTGGCGAGGTCGCGGGCCAGCAGGGCGCGCAACTCCTCCAAAATCGCGCGGGTGCCGGGCACCGGACGCCCGCCGGGCGGGGTGGTCCGCGGCGGTCCGGTGATCCGTCGGCCGATCCGCGCGGCCATCATGTACTGGCCGAGGAACCAGGCGACGCGGGCGGACTGGCTGGCCGCATAAGCCAGCCGGGGGGCCAGCCGGGCGGAGGACGGCGAGGTGAGTCTGTTCATGAAGATAGAGATGGGATCGGCGGTCCCGCCCGCCCAGAGCCCTGTCTTTTCGCCGCATGGGGCAACCGGTCGCCCACGCGGGCCGTTGCAAAGCGGACGTCCCTGTGCTGGATTGCCCGGCAAAAGTTCAACCCGCAGGGACAGCAGCCATGACCGAGTTCAACACCATCGACGACCTCGACGTGAACGGCAAGACGGTGCTGGTGCGTGCCGACCTCAACGTCCCGATGCAGGACGGCAAGGTCTCCGACACGACCCGCATCGACCGTCTGGCGCCGACTCTGACCGAGCTGGCGAAGAAGGGTGCGAAGGTCGTGGTGCTGTCGCACTTCGGTCGCCCGAAGAACGGCCCGGACGCCAAGAACTCGCTGCGCAACGTGCTGGACGCGCTGAGCGCCGCCGTCGGCCAGACCGTCGCCTTCGGCGAGGATTGCGTCGGCGAAAAGGCCAAGGCCGCCATCGACAGTGTCCAGCCGGGCGCCATCGTGCTGCTGGAGAACACCCGCTTCCACGCGGAAGAGGAAAAGAACGATCCGGCTTTCGCCAAGCGGATCGCCGCTCTGGGCGACCTCTACGTCAACGACGCCTTCTCCGCCGCGCACCGCGCCCACGCCTCGACCGAGGGCGTCGCCCAGTATCTGCCCGCCGCCGCGGGCCGCCTGATGCAGGCCGAGCTTGAGGCGCTGACCAAGGCGCTGGAGAAGCCGGAGCGCCCGGTGGCCGCCGTCGTCGGCGGCGCCAAGATCTCCACCAAGCTGGACCTGCTCGGCAACCTCGTGAAGAAGGTCGACATGCTGGCGCTGGGCGGCGGCATGGCCAACACCTTCCTCTTCGCCCAGGGCGTGGATGTCGGGGCCTCGCTCTGCGAGAAGGACATGGCCGATCAGGCCCGCGCCATCACGGAGACCGCCAAGGCCGCCAACTGCGAGCTGCTGCTGCCCAAGGACTTCATCGTCGCCAAGGAGTTCAAGGCCGGTGCGGCCCACCGCGCCGTTCCGGCGGACGGCATCGGCGCCGACGAGATGGCTCTGGACGTCGGCCCGAAGACGGTCGAGTTCCTCGGCCTGAAGCTCCAGGGTGCGAAGACGGTGGTGTGGAACGGCCCGCTCGGCGCCTTCGAGATCCAGCCCTTCGACGCCGGCACCAACGCCGTCGCCGGCCTCGTCGCCGAGCGCACGTCGGAAGGCGGCCTGCTGTCGGTGGCCGGCGGCGGCGACACCGTGTCGGCGCTGGCCCATGCCGGTGTGGATGAGAAGTTCACCTACATCTCCGCCGCCGGCGGCGCCTTCCTGGAGTGGCTGGAAGGCAAGGACCTGCCGGGCGTCGCCGCGCTGAAGAAGTAAGGTTCGTTGAGGGGTGGGTGGTCGAGACGGGCCCCCACCCTTCCCACGGCTTCGCCGCGGGCCCCTTCCCTCTCCCGCTCCGCAGGAGAGGGAGCCTCATCCCCTCCCCTGCGATAGCGGGGGAGGGTTAGGGAGGGGGCAATGCTTCCCTCACAAAAACACGTATCTCACAACGGCCGCCGCGCCTTCAGTGCCGCGGTCAGCGTCCCGTCGTCGAGATAGTCCAGTTCTCCGCCCACCGGCACGCCGTGGGCCAGACGGGACACGGACACCCCGCTGCCGGACAGGCGGTCGGTCACCACATGGGCGGTGGTCTGGCCGTCCACCGTGGCGTTCAGCGCCAGGATGACCTCGGTCACCGCCGGGTCCTTCGCGCGCTCCACCAGGGACGGGATGTTCAAATCGTCCGGCCCCACCCCCTGCAAGGCCGACAGCGTGCCGCCCAGCACATGGTAGGTGCCGTGGAAGGCGCGCGTGCGCTCCAGCGCCCAGAGGTCGCCGGCGTCCTCCACCACGCAGATGGTCGAGCGGTCGCGGCTGTGGTCGGAACAGACGGAGCAGGGGTCGCGGCTGTCGAGGTTGCCGCAGACCGAGCAATTGCGGATGGCCTCCGCGGCGAGCGCCATGGACTCGGACAGCGGCACCAGCAGGCTGTCGCGGCGCTTCATCAGGTGCAGCGCCGCCCGCCGCGCCGACCGCGGCCCCAGCCCCGGCAGCTTGGACAGGAGCTGGATCAGGCGCTCGATTTCAGGTCCGATCATTCACGGCTTCGTTGAAACGGCTTCGCGGATTTCAAAGGGCGGCCGGGCCGCGTTCGGCCCGGCCATGACAACTCAGAACGGCAGCTTCATGCCCGGCGGCAGCTTCATCCCGCCCATCAGGTTCTGGGTCTCGTTGGCGACGTGCTGCTCCACCTTGGCCTTGGCGTCGTTGAAGGCGGCGATGATCAGGTCTTCCAGGACCTCGATGTCCTCCGGATCGACGATCGACTTGTCGAGCTTGATCTTCTTCATCTCGCCCTTGCCGTTGACCGTCACGTTGACCATGCCGGCGCCCGACTGGCCGGTCATCTCGACCTCGCCCAGGCGGGCCTGCATCTCCTGCATCTTGGCCTGCATCTGCTGGGCCTGCTTCATCATCTGGCCGAGGTTCTTCATGGGTCAGAAATCTCCTTCATCGTCGAGCGGGTAATAAACCCCGTCGTCCTGCTGCATGACCATAAGGTCGGGATTCTCCCCGTCATCCGCAACCTGGGGCTCGGCCTCGACCGCCGCCTTGAGGTCGCGGACATCGGTGATCTTCGCGCCGGGAAAGGCGTCCAGAACGGCGCGCACCACCGGATGCGCCTCCGCCTCCTCCAGAGCACGCCGCTGAGCGGCCTGCTCCTGCTGGATCAGCGTCGGCTCGCCCGGCGCGTCCGAGACGATGACGACCCAGCGCTGGCCGGTCCATTCCGTCAACAGCTGGCCGACGCGATTCGGCAACGTCGACGGGGCCAGGGTCGTCAGCCGCAGTTCCAGCCGCCCCGGCTCCAGGCGCACCAGATGGACGCTGCCGGTCAGATGGCCGTAGAGCGCGCCCTCGCGCTTCTCCGCGAAGACCTGGACCAGCGTGCGGAAGTCGCGCGGCATCGCCACGCGCTCCTCGTCCGCCACGGCCACGGCCGGCACGGGCTGAGGCGACGGCTGCAGGCTCGGTTGCTGGCTTGGCTGTGATTGGGCGACGGCGCGCACGGCGGAGCCGCCCACCGCCACCGGCCCGCCACCGGGGCCGCGCGGCGCGGAACCGCCACCGCCTTGTCCACCCTGCCCGCCACCGTTCTGCACATTCTGGAACTGGCGGATCAGGTCGCCCGGAGTCGGCATATCGGCGGCGTAGGACAGCCGCACGATGACCATCTCCAGCGCCTGCTGCGGCACCGGGGCCGCCTGCACCTCGCCCAGCCCCTTCAGCAGGAGCTGCCACGCGCGGGTCAGCGCCGGCATGCCGAGCTTGGCCGACAGGGCGGCGCCGCGGGTGCGCTCCGCCTCCGGCAGGCCGGGGTCGTTGGCGCTGTCCGGCACGACCTTCAGCCGCGTCAGATTGTGCACGAGGTCGAGAAGGTCCTGGAGGATCACCACCGGATCGGCGCCGACGCGGTGCAGGTCGGACAGCAGATCCATCGCCTCTGCCGGCTTGGCCGAGACGGCGGCCTCGAACAGGTCGATCACCTTGCTGCGGTCGGCCAGACCCAGCATGTCGCGGACCTGCTGCGCGGTCACCGTGCCGGCGGCCAGCGCGATGGCCTGGTCGAGCAGCGACAACCCGTCGCGCACCGACCCGTCGGCGGCCCGCGCGATCAGAGATGCTGCGTCCGGCTCGATCCCCGCCCCCTCCAGGCCGGTGATGCGGGTGAAATGCTCCTTCAGCACCTGGGCGTCGACGCGCCGCAGGTCGAAGCGCTGGCAGCGCGAGAGCACCGTCACCGGCACCTTGCGGATCTCGGTGGTGGCGAAGACGAACTTCACATGGGCCGGCGGTTCCTCCAGCGTCTTCAAAAGCGCGTTGAACGCGCTCTTGGAGAGCATGTGGACCTCGTCGATGATGTAGAGCTTGTAGCGCGCCGAGACGGGGGCGTAGCGCACGCCGTCGATGATCTCGCGGATGTCGTCCACGCCGGTGTGGCTGGCGGCGTCCATCTCCATCACGTCGACGTGGCGGTCCTCGGCGATGGCGCGGCAGTTGTCGCAGACGCCGCAGGGCGTCACCGTCGGCCCGCCGGTGCCGTCCGGCCCGGTGCAGTTCAGCGCGCGGGCGATGATGCGGGCGGTGGTCGTCTTGCCCACGCCGCGCACGCCGGTCAGCATGAAGGCTTGGGCGATGCGGCCCGAATGGATGGCGTTGGTCAGGGTGCGGACGAGCGCATCCTGCCCGATCAGCTCGGCAAAGCTCTTCGGACGGTATTTCCGCGCCAGAACCCGGTAGGCAAGGCCCCCGGACGCTCCGGAAACGGAAGAGGATGCATCGGCAACGGTGGTATCGGTCACGCGGCTGGCCCGGTAATCGGCTTCACGACGGAGCGCAGAATAGCGTCACGGCACGGGGCTGTCGCCGTTTCAATTCGCTGCAGGACTTTATGGGGAAGGTGGGAGACTGGACGAACGACCCGAGCCGAAACTCGTTACGGCTGCTTCCTTCCGGACCTGACCGGGTTGGCGAGGGACTCGTCCGCCGCCAGCCTCCCGCGCCTTATATCGGCGATAAGGCCGCCCTATGCAAGGCCAATCTGCCGGCTTTCCGGTTGAGACGGAACGAAAAAGCCCCGCGTCCGGCGGAACGCGGGGCTTTTGCCTGTTTCCCGGATGGGACCGCTGCGGGTTACTGCGGCAGCGGCGCCGGGCTGTCGGACAGCGAGCGCAGATAGGCGATGATGTTCGCCCGGTCCTGGTCCTTCTTGACGCCGGCGAAGGTCATCTTGGTGCCCGGCGCGTAGGCCTTCGGGTCGTAGAGGAAGTGGTTCAGCTCGTCGTAGTTCCAAGGACCGGCCTTGCCCTTGATGGCGTCGGAATAGGCGAAGCCGTCCAGATGGCCGTGCGGGGCGCCGACGATGCCGTAGAGGTTCGGGCCGACCTTGTTCGGGCCGCCCTTGTCGAAGCTGTGGCAGGCGGCGCAGGCCTTGGCTGCGGACTGGCCGGCGGCGGCGTCGGCCTTGGCGAGCAGCGGGGCGATCTCGGCGGGGCCGGACGGGGCGGCGCCACCGCTGGGGGCCGGAGCGGCGCCCTCCGGCATGGCGACCACATAGGCGGGTTTCTCAGGCGTCTTCGGGTGCACCAGAACTTCCGCGGCGAAGCCGGCCAACATGGCGATCAGACCCGCCAGCAGCACGGCGCCGAAAATCTTGTTCCACTCCATGCTCATAACGTCTTGTTCCCCTTTTTTGTCGTGCCGCGGGCCCGTCGCCAGGGCTGGCTGGTTCTCCGCCGCACGATAGCGTGACCGCGGCGGCTTGTCACCGCTTCGGCCCCCTCCCTTGCCACAGGAATATCGGTTCCCCGACTGTTGGCCAGTTGAATATTGGAGTGACGCCGCTTGACGCAAAGGGCGATCCATGGTTCACCCGCGCCACCTTTCCGATGCGACAGGGGGCCGTTCCATCATGAACGCCGACATGAACGCCAGCGCAGACACCCGGGGCACGGCGAACCCGCCGCCCTCAAATCCCCCACCCTCAAATCCCATCGTGGTCATTCCCGCCCGCATGGCCTCCACCCGCCTGCCGGGGAAGCCGCTGGCCGACATCGGCGGCGCGCCGATGATCGTGCAGGTGTGGCGCCGCGCCATGGAGGCGGAGATCGGCCCGGTGGTGGTCGCCTGCGCCGAGCCGGAAATCGCCGCGGCGGTGGAGACGGCGGGCGGCACGGCCGTGCTGACCCGGCCCGACCATCCCTCGGGCTCCGACCGCATCTTCGAGGCGGTCAGCCTGCTTGACCCGGAGGGGAAGTACGACGCGGTGGTGAATGTGCAGGGCGACCTGCCGACCATCGAACCCGCCGTGGTGCGCGCCGCCTTCGCCCCGCTGTCCGACCCCCAGGTGGACATCGCCACGCTGGTGGTGGAAATCACGCGGGAGGAGGAGCGCACCGACCCCAACGTGGTGAAGGCCATCCTGGAGCTGCCGCCCGGCGCCCGGCGGGGCCGCGCCCTCTATTTCAGCCGCGCCACCGCCCCCTGGGGCGACGGGCCGCTGTTCCACCACATCGGGCTCTACGCCTACCGCCGCGCCGCATTGGAGCGCTACGTCCGGCTGCCGCCCTCGGCGCTGGAGCAGCGGGAGCGGCTGGAGCAGCTCCGCGCCCTGGCCTTCGGGATGCGCATCGACGCCGCCGTCGTTGACGCGGTTCCGCTCGGCGTCGATACTCCCGCCGACCTGGAGCGCGCCCGCGCGATCCTCGCCAAGCGCACCCCCCTTTAAAAGAAGACCTCCCGATGACGACCTCGAACGTGATCGCCTTCCAGGGCCTGCCCGGCGCCTATTCGGACCTGTCCTGCCGGACGGTCTTTCCGGAGATGACGACGCTGCCCTGCGCCACGTTCGAGGACGCCTTCGCCGCCGTGCGCGAGGGGCGCGCGGCGCTCGCCATGATCCCGGTGGAAAACTCCATCGCCGGGCGCGTGGCCGACAACCACCATCTGCTGCCCGAAGGCGGCCTGCACATCATCGGCGAGCATTTCCAGCGGGTGAACCACCAGCTCCTCGCCCCGAAGGGCGCGACTCTGGCCGGGCTGAAGACGGTGCGCAGCCACATCCAGGCGCTGTCCCAGTGCCGCAACATGACGCGGGAGCTGGGGCTGACGGCGATCTCCCACGCCGACACCGCGGGCGCCGCCGCCGAGATCGCCAAGCTGGGCGACCCGCAGCACGCCGCCATCGCCTCCTCGCTGGCCGCCGACATCTACGGGCTGGACATCCTGAAGGGCGGCATCGAGGACGCGGAGCACAACACCACCCGTTTCCTGATCCTGTCCCGCGAGCCGAAGACCCCGCCGCTGCCCGCCGAAGGGACCGGGGCCAAGATCATCACCACCTTCGTCTTCCGCGTGCGCAGTGTGCCGGCCGCCCTCTACAAGGCGCTGGGCGGCTTCGCCACCAACGGCATCAACATGACGAAGCTGGAAAGCTACATGGTCGGCGGGCACTTCACCCAGACCCAGTTCTACGCCGACGTGGAGGGCCATCCGGAGGAGCGCTCCCTGCGTCTGGCGCTGGAGGAGCTGGCCTTCTTCGCCCGCGCCGGCGAGGTGAAGATCCTGGGCGTCTACCCCGCCAACCCCTTCCGCTACCAGGAAAGCCAGCGCATCGGCGAGGATTGAGGGACGGGGCGGGCCGCGCTTGCCCCCACCCTTCCCACGGCTGCGCCGCGGGCCCCTTCCCTCCCCCGCTCTCGCAGGGGAGGGGGCAGAACGCCCCGGCCCTCAGTGCACCACGCCGGCCGCCGCGGCGTCCGGCTTGTCGAAGCGGCCCAGCCGGTCGATCAGCGTGGCGCTGGCCTCGTTCATGCCGACCACCCGCACATCGGCACCGCTTCGGCGCAGGCGCTCCACCGCCTTGTCGATGGCGGCGACGGCGGTCAGGTCCCAGAAATGGGCGTGCGTCAGGTCGACCAGCACCTGTTCGACTCCCCCCGGAAGCGTCCCGAAGGACCGGACGAAGCGGTCCGCCGACCCGAAGAATATCTGGCCATGGGCGTGGTAGGTGCGCTGGCGCCCGTCGACGCTGTCCTCGACCCGCACACCGGCGTGGCGGGCGACCTTGCGGACGAACAGCACCGCGCTCAGCAGAACGCCGACGAAGACGCCCTTCGACAGGTCGTGGGTCGCCACGATGGTCCCGGTCGTCACCAGCATGACGAGGGTGGAGCCCGCCGGCACGGTGGCGATGCGGCGCAGCGAGCCCCAGTCGAAGGTGTTGACCGACACCATGATCATCACCGCGACCAGCGCCGCCATGGGAATGCGCACCAGCCAGTCCTGGAGCGCCACCACCAGCACCAGCAGGACGCTGCCCGCGACGAAGGCCGACAGACGCCCGCGCCCGCCGGACGTCACGTTGATGACCGACTGCCCGATCATGGCGCAGCCGGCCATGCCGCCGAACAGGCCGGCGACGATGTTCGCGATGCCCTGGCCGCGCGCCTCGCGGTTCTTGTCGCTTCGGGTGTCGGTCAGGTCGTCCACGATGGCGGCGGTCAGCAGCGACTCCAGCAGGCCGACGAAGCTCAGCGTCAGGGACACCGGCAGGACGATCCACAGCGTCTCCAGCGTCAGCGGCACGTTGGGCAGCGCGAAACCGGGCAGTTCGGTGGGGAGTTGGCCCATGTCGCCCACCGTCCGCACGTCGGCGCCGGTCATCACCGCCACGGCGGTCAGCAGGGCGATGGCGATCAGCGGGGCGGGCACCGCCTTGGTCAGGCGCGGCCAGCCGACCAGGATGGCCAGACCGGCGGCGACCATCGCGTAGGTCTGCCACGTCACGCCGATCAGCTCCGGCGTCTGGGCCATGAAGATCAGGATGGCCAGCGCGTTGACGAAGCCGGTCATCACCGAGCGCGACACGAAGCGCATGTAGCGCCCGAGCTGCAGCGCGCCGAGTGCGATCTGGATGACGCCGGTCAGCAGCGTCGCCGCCAGCAGATAGTCCAGCCCGTGGTTCTTCACCAGATCCGCCATGACCAGCGCCATCGCGCCGGTCGCCGCGGAAATCATGCCGGGGCGGCCGCCGACGATGGCGATGGTCACCGCGATGCAGAAGGAGGCGTAAAGCCCGACCTTCGGATCGACGCCCGCGATGATGGAAAAGGCGATCGCTTCGGGAATGAGGGCGAGCGCCACGACGAGTCCGGCCAGGACATCGCCGCGCGTGTTGCCCAACCACTCCGAGCGGAGTCGTTGCACGTCGAGAGTCATCGGTTCCTACAGGGAAATCCGTTCGGGAAAGGGCACCGTAAGCCGCGCCCCGGCCGGCACGGGGCGGGGGCGTTCAAAGCCGCGGGGGCTTTGAAGGATCAGAGGATCAAGGCGGCGTGTTGCGGTGCAGCATGTAAGAACACTAACAAATGGGGCGGGG
>NZ_WHOR01000126.1:0-15640 GCF_013340925.1 Azospirillum formosense | reverse complement strand
GGGATGGGCACCACCTCGGCCGCAGACCTGACCTTCGTCGGATGGTGCGAATGGAAGCCCTTGCAACCAATGGCTTATTGGGATGCTTGCGTGCCCAATCCATATACCAACTGAACAAACCGCGACGGGTGTATGCCGTTCTTTTGGGCACCACAGAGGGGAGGCTGGACAGGATGCGCTCCATGGACCCGATCAACCCGCCGATGACCGCGATGGACCGCCAACGCACGCTGGACTATTTCGAACGACTCGGCCGGGACAAGGTGCGGCTGTACAGCGCCATCGACTGCGACCGTTACCTGGGCGGCTGGCAGGTGCGCGAACTGGCCGACCAGTGGCTGGCCGAGAAGGCCGCCGAGGAGCGCCCGGTGCCGCTGTGGCGGCGGATCGTCCGGCGGCGCTGAGGCCGCCGCACGCTCGTCCGCCGTTTACGCCGCCCTTTACGCCGCTCCGGCGTTGGCCATCATCTTGCGCAGGTCGTTGGGGAAGACCGGCTTGTGCAGGATGCTGAAGCCGTTGCGGCGGGCCTCGTCCAGCCGTTCCGGGGCGGTGTCGCCGGTCAGGATGATGCCCGGCACGTCCTTGCCGACCAGACCCTGCACCGCGGCCAGAGCCTCCGGCCCGGTCCGCCCCTGCTGGAGCTGGTAGTCGGCCAGCACGATCTGCGGACGGCGCCCGTCGGCGCGCAGCCGTTCCAGCGCCTGATCACCCGAGCGCGCGGTCAGCACGCTGTAGCCCCAGCCCTCCAGCATCGCCTTCAGGCCGAGCAGGATGATCGCCTCGTCGTCGATGACCAGCACCATCCCCTTGGTCGCGCAGTCGTTGGCGGCCTGCCGGAAGAGGTCCATCGCGGGCGGGGCGGCAATGCGGGGCTTTTCCACGACGACGCGCGGCAGCTCCACCGAGAAGACGGAGCCGATGCCCTCCTTCGAGCGGACGCGGACGCGGTGGTCCAGCAACTTCGACAGGCGCTTGACGATGGCGAGGCCGAGGCCCAACCCGCGGTCGCCGCTGCCCTGGATCTGGGTGAATTCCTCGAAAATGTCCTCCAGCCGGTCGGCGGGGATGCCGACGCCGCTGTCCCACACCTCGACGCGCAGCCGGTCGGTGCCGCTGCGGCGGCAGCCGATCAGGATACGGCCCTGGCGGGTGTAGCGCAGCGCGTTCTCGATAAGGTTGCGCAGGATGCGCTCCAGATGCGCCGGGTCGGTGCGCACCCAGGCCCGCGTCGGGACGGCGCGCAGCTCCAGCCCCTTCTGGGCGGCCCGCGGCGCGTACTCCGCGACCAGACGGCCCAGGACCTGCCCCAGACGGACCTCCGCCGGGTTGGCGGCGATCTTGCCGGAGTCCAGCCGCGACATGTCGAGCAGCCCGTCCAGCAGACCCTTCAGCGTGTCCAGCGCCTGGCGCATGTTGTCGAGCAGCGGCAGGCTGGGGTGGCCCTGCAGGCGGTCGCCGAGCGCGGCGGCGAAGAGGTAGAGCGACTGAACGGGCTGGCGCAGGTCGTGGCTGGCGACGGCCAGGAACTTGGACTTGCCGGCGGCGGCGTGCTCCGCCTCCTCCCGCGCGCGGCGCAGGTCGGCCTCGGCCTGCTTGCGGCCGGTCACGTCGACGGCGGCGCAGGTGATGCCGGCCAGCGCGCCGTCCGGGCCGCGCAGCGGGTCGATGGTCATGTCGTAGAAATGGTCCTGCCCGGCGTGGCGGATGCGGACCTCCTCGCGCACGCCCTCGCCGGTGTCCAGCGCGCGGCGCTTGATGGCGGTCACGACCTCGGCGTCGGCGGCGTCCTCGAAGACCTCGAAGTCGGTCTTGCCGACGACGTGGTCCGCCGTGTAGCCGAGGGCCGGGTTGTGCATCCAGGTGTAGCGCAGGGCGCAATCCTGGTTGAACACCACGACGCCGGAGTTGCGCAGCGCCGTGCGGAAGCGCTCGTTGGCGACGCGCAGCGCCTCCTCGGTGGACTTGCGTTCGGTGATGTCGATGCCCGAAACGATCAGGTGGGTAATCCCGCCATCGGTGCCGCGCATCGGGGTGACCCGCATCTCCATGATCGCCGCACGGTCCCCGGCGATGCGCACCGGCGCATCGAAGCGTGTGGAGTCGCCGTGGGCGGCGCGCTCCACCGCGGCGCGCAGGCGGTCGCCCGCGGCGCCGGCGAAGGCACGGCGGCAGGCCTCGTGGAAGGGGTGGCCGACGATCTGCTCGACCGGCAGGCCGGACGCCTGGACGGCGGTCTGGTTGACCTGGAGCACGTCGCCCGCCGGGCTCAACACGCCGACGAAGGTCGGCAGGGCGTCCAGCACGGCGCGCAAATGCTCCTCCGAGCCGCGCAGTGCGCGCTCGCGGGCCTCCAGAGTCTCGGCCATGGCGTCGAAGGCGCGGCCGAGCTGGCCGATCTCCGACTTGCGGTCGACCAGACCGGCCCGCGCGCTGGAATTGCCGGCGCTCCACCCCTGGGTGGCGCGGATCAGCGCCTCGACCGGGCGGCGGATGAACAGGGTGCCGCCGATCCAGGCGGCCAGGATGGCGACCAGCAGCCCGGTCAGGGTCATCAGCAGGCCCTGGCGGGTGGCGCGGTCGATGGTGCCGGCCACGGCCGTGTGGTCGAGCCCGACGCTGATGAACAGGTCGCGCGTTCCCTGGCGGGACGGCGAATAGGCGAGCACCCGCGCCACCCCGTCCATCCCCGGCAGGGTGGTGACGCCGCCGCGCGGTTCGCCCAGCAGGTCCAGATAGGGCCGCGGCACGCGCTCGCCGCGCTGGGCGATGCCGTTGGGCAGCTTGACCAGGATGGTGCCGTTGCGGTCGGTGACCAGCAGGCTGGCGTTCTCGGGCAGCGGGCGCGCCGCGAAGTTGGTGGCCAGCCAGGGCAGGTCGAGGCCGAGTGTCACCACCCCGGCGACCGTGCCGGCCTCGTTGCGGAAGGGGACCGCGAAGGGAAGCAGGGCGGTGCCGGGCTCCGCCGCCGGGCCGGTCGTCGTCCATTCGCCGATGACGAAGCGGCCCTCCTCCAGCGCGCGGCGGACATAGGGCCGCTGGACATTGGGAAGGTCGGCGGTGGCGGGCGCGCTGTCGGGCGCGGCGCGGCACAGAACGGTGCCGTCGCGGTCCAGGACGGACAGGTTGCGGTATTCGGGAGCGCGTTGCGCCAGCCGGATCAGATGGGCTTGGCACTGGGCATAGTCGCCGGAACGCAGGGCGGCCGATTCCGCGATGGAGGTGACCATCAGCCGCGCGCCGTCGACGATCCGCGCCTGTTCCCCTTCGACCAGATGGAGCAGCCGCTCGGCCTGGGTCGCGACTTCCTCGGCGCGTTCCGCACGGAACTGGAACACGCTGTAGGCCTGGATGCCCAGGGCCGGCAGGACGGCCAGAAGCACGAGCAGGAAAAGGCGGGCCAGCAAGGTCATCGTGTCACAGGCTCCCATCGGGCGGGAAAGCAGCCGGAACCAAAAGTCCGCTATCGTTTCGCCTGTGTTCCGAATAACCTTTGCATGGTTAAATCGCAGTTAATGATGGGAGTTTATTTTCTTAGGGAACGGCAATCTCCTGGAGCTTTTCTGGCAATAAAGGGGTAGCTGGGGCGGCGTGCCGGAGATTTGCTTTTGTATTTCTCCTAAAATTTCCGGATGTCCTTTTATCGAAAGAGGTAATCATCAGCCCCTTCGATGGGAGAGTGGATCGTGGGCGGGGATGAGACCGGCATCCGGTGCCGCCCTCCGCCGTCCAGACGGAGTTCAGCCTGGACGGAGTGGGTTGCGGATGCCGGATCACCCGCTTCCGCCGGAGGATGGGCGTGCTACAGTGCACCCCCCGCCGCTCCGGAAGACCCGCTTGCCGTCGAAGTCCCATCATCGTCCACTGGTTCTTCTGGTGCTGGCCGCGCTGCTGCCGCTGGTGGTCCTGTCCGCGGCTCTCGGCGGTGCCTGGCTGCGTGGGCAGCAGAGCGCGATGGAGGCCAATGCCGTCGCGCTGGTTGATCGGCTGTCCGCCCTGGTGGACCGTGAACTGTCCGCGCAGATGGACGCGTTGAAGGCGGTGGCGGCGTCGCCCCTGCTGGACGGCTTGGCCGCGGGCGGTGAGGTCGATGCCGTGAGCTTCTTCGAATACGCTGAACGGGTGCAGGGCGCGCTTCCGCTGTGGACGACCATCGTCCTCAGCGATGTCGGGGGAAACCGGCTGGTCGACGCCCCCTTTCTGGTGGGTGGTGTCAGGGGCAAGGTGCTGGAAATGGACAGCCACCGGCGTGTGGTGGAGACGGGCAAGCCGGCGGTCGGCACGATTCTGCGCGGCCCGCGCGGTGGCTACGCCTTCCCCATCCGCGTTCCGGTGACGCGCAACGGCGCGCCGGTCGCCGTTCTGTCGGCGGTGGTGATGCCGGAGGGATTCCAGAACCTGTTGTTCGGCAACAGTCTGCCGCAGGGCTGGATCGCCGCGGTCATCGATGCCGAAGGACGCGTGGTGGCACGGGCCGGCGGCGAGCAGGGCATGATCGGGCGCCACGCCAGTGAAAACGCGCTCCGCGCCCGCCGCGCCGCCGGCAGCGGCGTCTATGACGGAATGAGCCTGGAGGGCACGCCGACGGTGGTCGCCTTCCGCACGCTGCCCGATTACGGGTGGTCGGTTCACTTTGCCATCCCGCGGGACGTCTATCGGGCGCCGGTCTCCAACGCGGTGTGGCTGGCCGGTGTGGGGGCGTTGGCCAGCCTGTTGATAGCCGGCGCCTTCCTGTGGCTCCTCGCCCGCGAGTTGCGCCTGCGCCGCCGTCAGGAGGCGGCGCGGGAGGAAAGCCTGCGGCTGGAGGCCCTGGGCCGCATGACCGGCGGCGTTGCCCACGACATTGCCAATCTGCTGACCGTCGTGATGGGCGGCATCGCCGTCATCCGCAGCCGTCCCAACGACCCGGGGCGCATCACCCGCGTGCTGCCCGAGATCGAGGGTGCGGTGGTGCGCGGGCAGGCGCTGATGCGGCAGATGGCCGCCTTCGGCCGCCGCAGTGTTTACGAGCCGGTGCCCTTTCGTCTCCAGGACCGCAAGGCGTCGCTGGAAGCACTGCTGGCGCGTTCCGCCGGCAGTGCGGTGGACACCGCCCTGATCGTCCCGGACGATCTCTGGCCCATCCTGGCCGATCCGGACGCCATGGAGGTGGCGCTGCTCAATCTGGCGGTGAACGCGCGCGACGCCATGCCCGAGGGCGGCACGCTGACCGTCATGGCGGAAAACCGCGGCCTGCCGGAGCGGCGGGGCGATGACACCGGCCTGACCGGCGATTTCGTGGCGCTGGCCGTCCGCGACACCGGAACCGGCATTCCGCCGGAGCATCTGCGTCAAATCTTCGAACCCTTCTTCACGACCAAGCCGGAAGGGAAGGGAACCGGGCTGGGCCTCAGCCAGGTTTTCGGCTTCGCCCGGCAGTCGGGTGGGACGGTCACGGTGACCAGCACCGTCGGGGCCGGTACCACCGTGACGCTCTATCTGCCGCGGGCGCCGGCGGGCGAGTCCCCCGGCTGAACCGGAGGGGGGCCGGAGCGGTGGCCGGAGCGGTGATGGAGGCGGTAAGGAACCGCCAGCCGCGCGCGGTGTTGAACGGGCGCCATGGACATTGCATTCCGCACGCCCCCCCATTCCACCACGACGGACGGCGCCCCGCGCACCGTCGGCGTGGAGGTCGAATTCGCCAACCTCGACGCCCCCTCCGCGGCCGCGGTGGTGCACCGCCTTTATGGCGGCGCATTGGAGCCGGAGAGCCCGCACCGCTGCCGGGTGACCGGCACGCGGCTGGGTGACTTTTCGGTCGAGTTGGACATGCGCTCCGCGCATCCCGAGAAGGCGCATCCTGAAAAGGCGGAGGCCGGCGAGCCCGGAGCGCTGGGAAAAGCGGTGGGCAAGGCGGTGGACGGCGTGGTGGAGGCTTTGCGGCCCTGGTGGGGCAACATCGGCAGCCTCGTCATGCCGTTCGAGATCGCCGCCCCGCCCATTCCCATCGACCGGCTGGCCGAGCTGGAGCCCCTGTTCGCCGCCCTGAGCGCCCAGGGGGCCGCCGGCACGGACGCCAGCCCGCTGTTCGCCTTCGGCCTGCACCTGAATCCGCAGGTGGCGCGCACCGATGGCGCCTATGTGCTGGACCATCTGAAGGCTTTCCTGCTGCTGGCCCCTTGGCTGCGCCACGAGATCCGCGTCGACCCGACCCGGCGCTTGACCGGCTTCATCGCCGCCTTCCCGGTGGACTACGCGGTGAAGGTCGTCGATCCCGCCTACCGTCCGGACCTCGACGGGCTGATCGGCGACTATCTGGAGGCCAACCCGACGCGCAACCGCGAGCTGGACCTGTTTCCACTGTTCGCCCATCTCGCCCCGGAGACGATGGCGGCCAAGCTGAACGACCCGCATGTGCGGCCCCGCCCGACGTTCCATTACCGTCTGCCGAACGCCCGGCTGGGTGATCCGGATTGGAGCCTGGCCCAGGACTGGAACCGTTGGGTCGCGGTTGAGGAGCTGGCAACGGACCGCGACCGGCTCGACGCGTTGGGAGCGGACTTCCGCGCCTTCGCCGCGCGCAAGGCGCTGGACGGCTGGGCCGCCGAGGCGGGCCGACGGCTTTCCACCTGACGGGGGGCGACATGGCCGCCTTCATCGCAAGGGGACGCCCCCTGATCGGAGTCACCGCGTCGGTGCATGGCAGCCGCATCGCTTGGTGGGCGAACCGTCTGGCGCTGCGCCGCGCCGGGGCGCGGGCGGTGCGCATCACGGCGCGCGACCCCTTTCCCGTCGAGCGGTTGGACGGGCTGGTGGTCGGCGGCGGCGACGACATCGACGCCGCCCTCTACGGCGAGACCGCCCGTCCGAAGATGCGCATCGACCCGGAGCGCGACCGGCTGGAACTGCGCGCGCTGGACGGCGCGGCGGCGCGGCGGCTTCCCGTGCTGGGCATCTGCCGGGGCTCGCAGATGATCAACGTGCACCGCGGCGGCTCGCTGCTCACCGACATCCACGAGGTCTATGAGGAGGCGCCGCGCCTGCGCACCGTCCTGCCGCGCAAGCGCATCCGCATCGACCCGCGCAGCCACCTCTACCGCATCCTGGGCATCGCCGAATGCCGGGTGAACGCGCTGCATCATCAGGCGGTGGACCGGTTGGGCGACGGCCTGCGCGTGGTGGCGCGCGAGACGGTGGGGATCGTCCAGGGGATCGAGGCGGTCCATCACCCCTTCCTGATCGGGGTTCAGTGGCATCCCGAATATCTGGTCGCCGACCCACGCCAACAGGCGTTGTTCCGCACGTTGGCCGCCACCGCCGCCGGAACCGCCAGCCTGGAGGACGCCGCGGCTCTGTGAGACCTCTTAACCGTCCCTCTTAACTGTTCGATGTGCCACCATTTCCCTGGTGCGCGGAAGCGGCTATCCTAACGATCGGGCCTAACGATCGGGCCGCCGCAACGGCGGAGGGGCAGCGGGTGACGGACAAACGGGCAGGCCGGCGCCTTCGGCTGCACACGGTGACGATGCTCACCGCGCTGGCCACGGCGTTTCTGATGGCCGGGCTGACGCTCGGGGTGGGCGGTGCCTTCGTCCGGGTGCTCGACCTTGCGGAAGAGGCGGACCGCGCCATCGTCCCCCAGATCACCCGCCAGCACCAATACGCCGTCTTCGCCGCCCGCATGGGCCAGCTCGCCGAAGCGGTCCTGCGCTCCCGCTCGCCGGAGGAACGCGCCGGTGCCCTGGCCGAGGTGAAGGGGGTGTCGCAGCGCTTCGCGGCGGACGCGGCGGCCCCGGCGCTGCTCCAGCGGCTCGAACAGGCCATCCAGGCGGTGCGCCGCACCGCGGAGCGGGCCGATGCCATCGACGCCCTGGCGGCCCAGGCCGTCGCCCTGCGGCAGAAGGGGGATGAGGCGTTCCTGAGTCTGCTGCGCTCCGGTGCGCCCCTGGCGGTGCAGGAACCCTACCACCACGCCCTGGAGGCGCTGGCCGGTGGCATGATCGCGACGGACGCGGAGCAACTCGCCGTCGAGGCCGCCCGCTTCCACAGGCACGCCGCCGCGGTGGTGAACGCGCTGATCCCGCTGGAGCCGGGGGAACGGGCGCCGCTCGCCCGCACCGCGCGCGATCTGGACGGGCTGGGCGACCTGTTCACCCTGCGGCGGACCATCCTGTCCGAAGCGGGCTTGATGGGGCTGGAGACGGAGATCGCCCACGGCGTGCTCAACGACCTCAGCGGCAGCCTGACCGATGCAGCGGCGGACAACACGCGGCGCATCGCCGACACCTTGACCGATCAGGCGCGCAGCGGCCTGTGGATCGTGCTGGTCGGGCTGGGCATCGCTTCGGCGGTGCAGACACTGCTCTACGTGCTGCTGCGTGTCCATGTGGTCCGCCCGATCCGCCGCGCCTCGCAGGCGCTGGCCATGGTGCAGAAGGAGCGCCGGACCGTCCGCCTGCCGCCCGCCCTCTTCGCCGAACTTCAGGCCATCTCCACCAGCGTGGAGCGGTTCGGAACGGCCCTGGTGGAGACCCACGCCCACGCCGAGGCGCTGAAGGCGGGGGAGGAGCGGATGCGTGCGATCCTGGCGGCCTCGCCCTTTCCCATTGTGATCGCCCGGCGGTCGGACGATGCCGTCCTGTTCGCCAACCCTCAGGCTGAAGAGCTGTTCGGGACCGAGGGGCCGCGGTTGGCGCTGACGCGCAACGCGCGCTTCTTCGTGCACCCCTCCGACGCCGCCCGGCTGTCCCGTCTGGTGGCCGAGCAGGGGTCGGCGAGCGACCTGGAGATGGAGATGCGCACCGCCGGTGGCCGGCCCTTCTGGGCGATGATCTCCGCCGTGGGGATCCACGACGTGGACGAGCCGGCCATCCTCATCGCCGTCAACGACATCACCCTGCGCAAGCGGTCGGAGGAGGAGACGGAGGCGGCCAAGCAGCGCGCCGAGAGCGCCCTGGCCGACCTGCGCGACACCCAGGCCCACCTGATCCAGGCGGAGAAGATGGCCTCGCTCGGCGGGATGGTGGCGGGGGTGGCGCATGAGGTGAACACGCCGGTGGGCATCGCCCTGACCGGCATCACCCATCTGGCCGACCAGACCCGCAAGGTGGTCCGCGGGGTCGAGGCCAACACGCTGCGCCGCGCCGACTTCACCGGTTACCTGACCACCGCCGGGGAGGCCTGCCGCCTGATCGAGAGCAACCTGAACCGCGCCGCCGAACTGATCCAGAGCTTCAAGCAGACGGCCGTGGACCAGACCAGCGAGGAGCGGCGCCGCGTCGATCTGGCCGCCTATCTGGACGACGTGCTGACCAGCCTGCGCCCGCGGCTGAAGCAGACGCCCCACCGGGTGGTGGTGGACTGCCCGGCGGGCCTGTGGGTGGACAGCTATCCCGGCGCGCTGTTCCAGGTCCTGACCAACCTGACGATGAACGCGGTGGTCCACGCCTATCCGGACGGGCGGGCCGGCACGCTGACCGTCACCGCGACCCGCCCCAACCCGCAGGAGGTCGAGCTGCGCTTCTGCGACGATGGCTGCGGCATTCCCGCGGCCCATCTGGGGCGCGTCTTCGACCCCTTCTTCACGACGCGGCGCGGCGAGGGGGGGAGTGGGCTCGGCCTGCACATCGTCTACAACATCGTGACCACCCGGCTGCGCGGCAGCATCCGGGTGGAAAGCCGGGAGGGCGGCGGCACCTGCTTCCTCCTGCGCTTCCCTGCCGAGGCTCCCCCCGCGCTGGACTCCGGCGAACCGGCGGCGGTCAGGCCGGAGCCGGTGGCCTGAAACGGAAAAGGGCGCGCCGGAGATCCCGGCGCGCCCTTCGCGGCAAACCTTTGAAAGGCCGTTACTTGCTGCCGTCCGGGCCGCAGTTCGGGGTGCCCGGCGGGCAGTGGGTGCCGGTCGCGGTCTGGTTGTCGCGGGCCGGGTTGCTGCTGGTGGCGCTGCCCATACCCGAGGGCGCCGTGGTCTGGCCCTGCCAGGTGCCGCCCGACGAGCCGCTGCCCATGGTGCCGCCCGTGGTTCCATTGCCCATGGTGCTGCCCGACGAACCGGGCACGGTGGTCCCCGGGGTGTTCATGGTGCCGGTCGAGCCGGCGGTGCCCGGCGTGGTGACGCTGCCCGGGGTGGAGCCGGGGCCGGAGGTGCTCAGGCCGGTGGACGGCGAGGTCGTGGTGCTGGGAACGGTCGGGCTCACGGCGGTGCCGCCCGACTGGGCGACGGCGGAGCCGGCCATCAGGGCGAGGGCCGACGCGGCGGCGATCAAAACGGTACGCATCCTCATCTCTCCATCTGGTGGCGGCGCCCTTTGGCCGGGCGCCCTCCTGGCGGGGGTTCGGTCCGGCGCTTTGCAGCGCGACCGTCCCCCATTCGCCCATCCCCAACAGGACGCCCGGCCCATCGTTGCGACAAAATCGGATGGATCATTTCGATCTTTTGGCGAGCCCCCCGCCGTCCGGTTTTCCGTCCGCCCCCATCCAGATGCGGATGCCGGGGGATTCCGGGGCAGCCGGGCGCCCTGCGGAACAGGCCGCCGCCAGAAGAGTTGACGCAAGCACCGTTACGGCACGTCGAGGCAGGAATGAGCGATCATCGGGATGCGGCGGACCTTGCCGGGGCGCGGCCCATCCTGCGCCCCGGCGCCACCTGCTGGCGGACCGAGCGGGCGGACCGGGTGGCGGTGCTGGTCGACGGCGCCGCCTTCTTCGCGGCGGTGCGCGCCGCCCTGCTGCGGGCGCGCCGCTCGGTGATCCTGCTCGGCTGGGACATCGATCCGCGGATGCGCCTCGACCCCCACGACCCGGAAACGCTGGGCGACTTCCTCGCCCGCCTGATCCGCCAGCGCCCGTCGCTGCGGATCCACGCGCTGAAGTGGGACATGCCCTTTCCCATCTCGCTGGAGCACCCGCACGGGCCGCTGGAGCGGCTGAACCGGCGCACCGGCCCGCGGTTGACGCTGGAGTTGGACGACGCCCTGCCGGTGGGAGCGGCGCAGCACCAGAAGCTGGTGGTGGTCGATGACGCGCTGGCCTTCTGCGGCGGAATCGACCTTGCCGGCGACCGCTGGGACACGCCGGAGCATCGGGACAACGATCCGCGCCGCCGCTGGCCGACCGGCGAGCTTCACGCCCCGCGCCACGACGTGATGATGGCGGTGGACGGACCCGCCGCCCGCCGGCTGGGGCTGATGGCGCGCGAGCGCTGGGGCCACGCCACGGGACAGGCGCTGCCGCCTCCGCCGCCTGACGGCGCTGCGGGTGGCGACCCCTGGCCGGAGGGGCTGCACCCGCTGATCACCGACGCGGATGTGGGCATCGCCCGCACGCTCCCCGACTGTCTGGTCGGCCGTCCGGTCCGCGAGAACGAGGCGCTGACCTTCGCCGCCATCGCCGGGGCGCGGCGCAGCATCTATCTGGAGAACCAGTATTTCGCCTCCTTCCGGGTGGCGGAGGCGCTGGCCCGGCGGCTGCGCGAGCCGGACGGGCCGGAGGTGGTGGTCGTCGTCCCCATGGAAAGCCCGAGCTGGTTCGACCGCATGGCCATGGACACGCCGCGCGGCGTGGTGCTTCAGGAGCTGCGCGCCGCCGATCGCCACGGGCGCCTGCGCGCCATGACCCCGCTGACCGAGGGCGGCAACGGCATCGTCGTGCATTCCAAGCTGATGGTGGTGGATGACCGGCTGCTGCGCATCGGGTCGAGCAACCTGAACAACCGGTCCATGGGTTACGACACGGAATGCGATCTGGCGGTGGAGGCGCCGCCGGGCGACCGCAGCACCGCCAACGCCATCGGCGCGGTGCGCAACCGCCTGCTGGCCGAGCATATGGGCGTCGACCCGTCGGAGCTGACCGCCGCCGTCCGCGCCACCGGCAGTCTGGTGGCCGCCATCGACCGGCTGAACAAGGAGTCCGGGCGCCGGCTGGCGCCGCTGCCCGACACCGACCCCGGCCTGACCGAGCAGGCCTTCGCCGCCCTGCGCATCGCCGATCCCGACCGCCCGGAGGAAGCCTGGGCCGTGTGGAAGCGCATGCCCCCGGCCCCGGCGCCGGCCCGTTCCCTGACCCGCGCGGTGGGGGCGGCGCTGTTCACCGCCGGAGCGATCGCCGGGGTCTACGCCGTTGCGCGGGCGATGGTCGAGACCGAGCGCGGCGACCGCTGAGCGGCGCGCCGCACAGGTCGGTCAGGCGGCGCGCTTCCGGACGCCGGACACACTGCGCAGATCCTCCTCCAGACCGTTCAGCCGGGCCAGCCCGCCGCTGATCGCGTCCAGCTCCCGCCGCAGCCCCTCGGGAACGCGCAGGTCCCCGGCGAAACCGGCCAGCGTGTCGGCCAGGGAATCGCCCAGCCGGTCCAGCTCGCCCATCAGCCGCCGCTCGTGCCCGGCGACGTCCTGCTGGCCGGCGCTGAGGCTTTGCAGGCGGTCGGCCAGATCGGACAGCAGCGCGTGCTCGGCGGCCACCTTGGCCTGGGCGTCCTGGCCGGCGATCTGCTGGGCGATGGCCTGCTGCATGCGGTCGATGCCCTTCTGGATCACCTGGATGGCCTCGTTCGACTGGCGGGCCAGATCGCGCACCTCGTTCGCCACCACGCGGAAGCCGTGGCCGTATTCCCCGGCCCGCGTCGCCTCGATGGCGGCGTTCAGCGCCAGCATGTTGGTGGCGGACATGATGCGGGTGATGGCGTTGACCGAATCCTCCAGCGCGCGGGATTCCGCGACGATCTGCTCGAACCGCGTCAGGTCGGAGGTCGCCTCCGCCCGGCGGCGGTCCAGATGCTCCTGGAGGCTGGCGAGAAGCGCGTGGTTTTCCGTGGCGCAGCGCTGGGCGTCGTCGTGGCGGCCGGCGATCTGCACCCCGCTGTCGCGGATGTAACCGACCAGGGCGGCCACCGCGTCCTGCGTGTCGGACAGGCGGGCGCGCAGGGCCTGCACCTCCCGCTCCGCCTGGTCGAGCGCCGCGCCGACGCGGGCCTTGGCCAGTTCGACCGCCTGCGGCACCTCGGCGATGGCGCGCTCCGCCTCCGGCGGGATGCCCTGGGGGCGGCGCGCGAAGGCCAGCCGGGCGGCACACAGGCTGCCGAATTCGTCCAGCGGGCCGTCCATGCCGTTGTCGCGCAGCAGGCGGCGCCACTCTTCCGAATCCCGGTGCAGGGTGGTGAACAGGCGGTTGGCCTCGTCCGTCGTCAGCGTCTCGCCATCGAAGGTCAGATGCTCGTGAGGGATGAAGTTGAACAGCGACGTGACCATGGTCCGCCGTGTTTCCAGAACCCAATACTGGACGACCATCACCACCATGATGGTGACGATCATGCCGAGCGCCGCCGCCGGCCCCTCCGGCACGCCGAAACGGTGCAGCGTGGCGTTCCACAGCGGGTTGAGGAGAACCACCACCACAATCACCGGAAGGCCGATGATGAGGAGAAGCAGAGCCTGCGCCTTCAAAAATCCCCTGCTGAGCATCGCTCCCTCGTCACCCTGTCCAGTGGTCATCCCGAATCCCCGCGCAATCAAAAGGACGCTGTGGTCCCTCATGTTCGCGCATCGTAAAACCACACACCGTAAAAGGTAAAGAAGCATTGATTTTGCCCTGCATTCGAGACAATTTTTCCGAATGACGCTGCTTCCGGCGCAGTGGTGGAGCCGGACGGGCAAGTCGGAGCGGGAAAAACGGCTGGAAATCGGGCCGGAATCGAAGCGGGCGAGCCGTTTCCGGCCCGCCCGTTCTTGTTCAATCGCAATGTGCGTCAAATGGCAGCATGGCCCGTCAGGAGCGCGTCTCCGCCACCGAGCCCGGCTCGGAAATCACGATGTCGACGCGTCGGTTCTGCTGGCGTCCCGACTCCGTGCTGTTGGAGGCGACCGGTTGGGCCGACCCCAGGCCCTGGGCGGCGATGCGGCTGGGGTTGACGCCGCGCGCGGTCAGAGCGTCGCGCACCGCCATGGCACGCTCCTCGGACAGGCGCAGGTTGGTGGCCGACGAACCGGTGGTGTCGGTGTAGCCTTCGATCCGCACGGTCCGTTCCGGATTGCGCTGGAGGAAGTTGGCGAGTTCGCTCAGACGCGCGTCGGCGCCCGGAGTCAGGCGGGCGCTGCCGGTGGCGAACAGCACGTCGCCCAGCGACATCACCAGACCGCGCTCCGTCCGCTCCGCCTGGAGGGCGCGGATCTGGTCCTGGAGGCGGTAGGTCTCGGCGTTGGCGACGACCTGCTGCGCGCCCTTCATCGCCGCCACGTCCTGGGCGATCTGGATCTGCCGGTTGGCGAGATAGGCCTGATGGTCCATCTCCGCGGCGTTGCCGTCGCTGCGCGCCCGCTCGCCGCGCTGCAGCGCCTCTTCGGCGCGGCGCAGCTCCAGCGTGGCGTTGCTGGCCAGCTGCGGGTTGGCGGCGGCGCTGGAATAGGACTGGCGCGCCTGGGCCAGGGCCGGCGTATCGTCCGGGGTGGCGCAGGCGCCGAGCGACAGGGCGACGACGCCGAGCGACGCCAGGGCCAGGCTTTTCCCCATCTTGCGGGTTTTCTTGTTTGCAACGTGCATCACGGCGTGCCCTCCAGCGTGCGCGGGGCGCTCCAGGTCGAGGTTCCGCTCATGGCCGGCGGGGCCAGGGGAGCGGCGGCGGACGCGGCGGGGGCGCGGCCCGGCACACCGCTGTTGGGATTCGCGAGCGTGCGCACGGCGCTGGCGGCCTGCTGCGCCGTCGCGCGCTGCGAACGCACGGTGGCGAGTTCGGCGTCGGCCTGCGCCTGCTCGGCGAGGCGGCGGGCCTGGGTCCGCTCGTCCTCGCGCATGGCGGCGTCGGCGGCGGCCAGCTTCTCGCGGGCGGATTGGAACTCCGCGGGGGCGTGTTGGAGGGCGCCGGCCCGTTCGGCCTGCTGGATCGCTTGCGCCGACGCGCCGAGCTGGGCGGTCGGCGGCGGCACGCTGCCGGCGCAGGCGGCCAGCCCGAGCGACGCCGACAGGATGGCCGCGCCCCTCCAATTTAGCTTGGGCCATCCCAAGGTCGAAATGCTGTTGCGGTTCATGCTGCGGCTTCCCGAATGACCGCGGCGTACGGCCGCGGGAGAGTGTTCGCCGCTCCAACGCGCCGCCGGGTGGAAGGTTCCTTCTCCGCACATCCGCGCCGGGAAACGCCCCGCTTGCGTGCAAAAAGACGGCCGGGGGAGTGCCCCGGCCGCAAGGTCTGCCTGGATGGGAGGGTGGATGGGGAGGGGGTTACTTCTGGATGCCGATGACCTGCTGCTGCGCCTTGTTGCCGATGCCGGCGGAGAGGTTGGAGACGGTGCCGAGGTTCTGGTTGAACAGGGCGCCCGGCGCGCCGAACTGCATGGCCTTGACCTGCTGCTGGGCGGTGTTGCCGATGCCGACCGCGCTGTTGCTGACGGTGCCGGCGTTGCTGTTGAAGCCGCCCAGAGCGAAGGGCGTCTTCACACCGCCGCCGCCCGCCTGCATGCCGAAGACCTGCTGCTTGGCGGTGTTGCCGACGCCGGCGGCGAGGTTGGAGACGTTGCCCAGGTTGGAGGCGGTGCCGAAGGGCCCGGCCAGCCCGCCGCCGGCCTGCACGCCCATCACCTGCTGCTGCGCCTTGTTCTGGATGCCCGCGGCGGTGTTGGAGATGACCCCCAGGTTGCTGGCGTTGCCGAGCGGGATGCCGCCGGTCATCAGGTCGCCG
>NZ_WHOR01000125.1:0-15800 GCF_013340925.1 Azospirillum formosense | reverse complement strand
GTTTGGTTCCCCGGGGGGCGGCGTCCCCGGTGGGCGCCCCCTACTACAGCGAGACCCCCCCGGGGCGGCACCGCCCCCGCTTTGCGGGCCCCCCCCCCCGCCGCTACCTTGCCCCCGGCTTTTTCCACTTCTCTTTCCGAGTCCGCCATGACCAGCCCCGCTTCCCCCGCTCCCGGCGACTTCACCGACATCCGGCGCGGCGACTGGATCGACCGCTTCGCCCCGGCGGCGGCCCGTCCCTATCTGCGGTTGGCGCGGCTGGACCGGCCCATCGGCACGTGGCTGCTGCTGTTCCCCGGCTGGTGGAGCATCGCGCTGGCCGGATCGGGGCCGGTTCCCGATTTCTGGCTGATGGCGCTGTTCGCAATCGGCGCGGTGGTCATGCGCGGGGCCGGCTGCACGGTCAACGACATCCTCGACCGCGACTTCGACGCCATGGTGGAGCGCACGCGGACCCGCCCCATCCCCTCCGGGCAGGTGTCGGTGAAACAGGCGCTGGCCTTCCTCGTTTTCCAGCTCCTGATCGGGTTGGCGGTGCTGGTGCAGTTCAATCCGATCACCATCGGGCTGGGCGTGCTGTCGCTGGTGCTGGTCTTCACCTACCCGCTGATGAAGCGCATCACCTGGTGGCCGCAAGCCTTCCTGGGACTGACCTTCAACTGGGGCGCCCTGATGGGCTGGACCGCGGTGCGCGGCGAGTTGGAATGGCCGGCGCTGGCGCTGTACGCCGCGGGGATCGTCTGGACGCTGGGCTACGACACCATCTACGCCCACCAGGACAAGGAGGACGACGCGCGAATCGGCGTGAAGTCCACCGCCCTGCGGCTGGGCGACCAGAGCAAGATCTGGATCTACGGCTTCTACACCCTGACCTTCGTGGGGATCGGCATCGCCGGGCGTCTGGCCGGGCTGGGCGGGCTGTTCCTGCCGCTGCTGTCGCTGGCCGCGCTGCAGCTGTCCTGGCAGGTGGCGACCTGGAACCCCGACGATCAGACGGACTGCCTGAAGAAATTCAAGTCGAACCGTTGGTTCGGCTGGCTGGTGCTGGCGGCCTTCCTGGCCGGAAAGATCTAGGCGGCAGGGGATCTGGGGGGAGGTTTCAGCGCGTCAGCTCGGCGACGGTGCTGTCGCCGGAACCCGGCTTGCGCGGCGGCAGGACCGCGCGGATGCCCTCGGTGGAGGCGACCATCTCGACGCCCTTCGGCGCGGCCGGCTGGGTCGGCTTGCGCGCCGGCAGCACGGCGACCGTCATCACCGGCTGAGCCGTCTTCGCGGCGGCGCCCTTGCCGGAGAGGGTGAGGGACGCGGTCAGCACCTGCGGCTTGCGGCCCGGAACGGCGACGGCGTGGCCCTTCAGGGAGGCTTCCATCAGGCGCGGCCCGGCGGCGGGCTTGGGCGTGGAGCGGCCCTGAGGAGCCACGGCGAAGGTGCTGCCGATGCCGGCGCCGCGGGAATCGGCCTGGCGGGTCTCCGCTTCCTCGCCGTCGGGCAGGATGAAGCCGTAGGTGGTGTAGACGCGCAGGCCGAGCTGGTCCGACGGCTCGTGCCAGACGCGGACGGCCGACCAGTCGTTGCGCGGCGACACGTCGACCACGCGCATGTTGCGGCGCAGCCCGCGGCCGTCGAGCCAGGAGTGGTCCACCTCGATGGTGCGGCGGTCGATGATGTGGCTGACCAGGGAGACGTGGCCGCGGCCCAACCGCTGCGACCGCTTGAAGACGAGGACGGAACCGAGCGCCGGGCGCTGGTCGCGCTCATATTGCTGGTTGGCAGCGGTGCTCCACCACGTCCAGGCATCGCCCCGGATGTCGAAATCCGATATGGAGCGCACCGTACGGACGCAATCGCCGTCCTGGGCCTGGGCCTGGGATATGGTGAACGGGCTGAGAGCGATGAACGCCGCGAACGATGCGCAGAGTGCAATCCCTTTCGACCGCATATCAGCCCCATGCCCTTTGTTTTTCTCCTTTCGAACGGGTAACACGGGACAGCAGGTGTGTCTACTCCGTTTGAATTATGTAACCAAAACCGGTTGTGGATAGATCATCCACCCCCGCGCAGCTCCGGTGAGAGTCCAGTTATGAACAACTTTTCTCAAATCGACTTCATCCGCTCCAACACGGTCGTAACACGGACTCCTTTGCTGCCCGAAATCGCGCTGCATCTGGCGACGGAAATCACGCCGCTGTGGGAAGCTACCGAGGATTCTTTGAAAGAGTCCAATGTACCGCCGCCCTATTGGGCCTTTGCTTGGCCGGGCGGTCAGGCGGTGGCGCGGCTCGTGCTCGACCGGCCGGAGTTGGTCGCGGGCAAGTCGGTGCTGGATTTCGCCGCCGGCACCGGGCTGGTCGGCATCGCCGCGATGATGGCCGGGGCGGCGCGCGTGCAGTCCTGCGACATCGACCGCTTCGCCCTGGCGGCCATCGCCCTGAACGCCGAATCCAACGGAGTCGACGTGAAGGCGGTCAGCGCCGATCTGGTGGACCGCCCCCTGCCCGGCATCGACGTCGTCCTGGCGGGCGACGTCTGCTACGAGAAGCCGATGGCCGACCGGGTGACCGCCTGGCTGCGCGCAATCGCCGCAACCGGCACGCTGGTCCTGCTGGGCGATCCGGGCCGCGCCTATGTCCCCCTCAGCGGAATCGAGCGGGTTGCCCAGTACAGCGTCCCGACCTCCCTGGAGCTGGAGGACCGCGAGATGCGCGAAACGACGATCTGGCGCCTGCTGCCGGAGGCCTGAGACATGACGATGACGACCAGCGCGCCGCGCAAGGGCGCCACCCGGATGGCCGACATCCCTCCGGAGGTGCTGGCCGGCCTGAACGCGGGTCGGCGCGAGACCGCCACGCTGGCCGAATCGCTCGCCATCGACTTCGCCGCCCTGCTGGCCGCCGCCGTTCCGGAGGCCGCAGGCGCCGTGTGCTTCGACCCGAAGGACGGCGTGACCCGGCGCATGGCGGCGGCGGGGAACGCGGCTTTCGACCGGCTGGGCCTGGGAGCCGTGGAGCGGCTGGCCGCCCACCCGTCCGACACGGTGCGCGGCTGGGCCTGCTACGCGCTGGCGACGGCCCCCGGCCTGACTCTGGCGGACCGGCTGGAGCGCATCCGCCCGCTCGCCGACGACCCGCATTTCGGCGTGCGCGAATGGGCGTGGCTGGCCCTGCGCCCCCACATCGCCGCCGCCATCGACGAGGCGCTGGACCTCCTCACGCCCTGGACCGCCGAGCCGTCGGAGCGGCTGCGCCGCTTCGCCAGCGAGGCCACCCGACCCCGCGGCGTGTGGTGCAGCCACATCGGCGCGCTGAAGACCGACCCGGCGCGCGGGTTGCCGGTGCTCGACCCGCTGCGGGCGGACGGCGCGCGCTACGTCCAGGATTCGGTCGCCAACTGGCTGAACGACGCGGCGAAGAGCCAGCCCGGCTGGGTGCAGGCGCTGTGCGCCCGCTGGGAAGCGGACAGCCCCGACCCGGACGCCACCCGCCGCATCGTCCGCCGCGCCCTGCGCAGCGTGAAGGAACCCGCGTGAGGCGGCACCTCCCCCCTTGACGCGGCGCCTTCCAGGCCGATGCTAAGCGCCCTCTCTTGATCCGACCCCATCGCACCCGAACGGACCCTCGACCATGCCCTACACCTCGTTGCGCGACTTCATCGACCGGCTGGAGAAGGCCGGGCGGCTGGTGGTGGTCCGGGAGCCGGTGTCCACGGCGCTGGAGATGACCGAGATCCAGACCCGCCTGCTCGCCGAAGGCGGCCCGGCGGTGCTGTTCGAGAACGTCATCAAGGCCGACGGCACCCGCTCGGAGATGCCGGTGCTGGTCAACCTGTTCGGCACGGTGGAGCGTGTCGCCTGGGGCATGGACCGCGAGCCGCACGAGCTGCGCGGCGTCGGCGAAACGCTGGCCTTCCTGAAGCAGCCGGAGCCGCCGGGCGGCTTCCGCGAGGCGATGGAGTTGATCCCGCTCGCCAAGACCGTGCTGTCGATGAAGCCGAAGACCGTCGGCTCCGCCCCCTGCCAGGAGGTGGTGCTGACCGGCGACCAGATCGACCTCGGCCGCCTGCCGGTGCAGAGCTGCTGGCCGGGCGAGCCGGCGCCGCTGATCACCTGGCCGCTGGTCGTCACCAAGGGGCCGACCGGAAAGCGCGAGGACGACTTCAACCTCGGCATCTACCGGATGCAGGTGCTGGGGAAGAACAAGACGATCATGCGCTGGCTGAAGCACCGCGGCGGCGCGCAGCACCATCACCGCTGGCAGGCCAGCGGCAAGCGCGAGCCGCTGCCCTGCGCGGTGGTCCTTGGCGCCGATCCCGGCACCATCCTGGCCGCCGTCACGCCGGTGCCGGACACGCTGTCGGAATACCAGTTCGCCGGGCTGCTGCGCGGCAAGAAGGTCGAGCTGGTGGACTGCAAGACGGTGCCGCTGAAGGTGCCCGCCCAGGCCGAGATCATCCTGGAAGGCCATGTCAGCCTGGACGAATACGCCGACGAGGGGCCCTACGGCGACCACACCGGCTACTACAACTCGGTCGAGCCCTTCCCGGTCTTCACCGTCACGGCGATGACCATGCGGCGCAACCCGATCTATCTCTCCACCTTCACCGGCCGCCCGCCCGACGAGCCGTCGGTGCTGGGCGAGGCGCTGAACGAGGTCTTCATCCCCCTGCTGACCCAGCAGTTCCCGGAGATCGTGGATTTCTGGCTGCCACCGGAAGGCTGCTCCTACCGGATCGCCGTGGTCAGCATGAAGAAGGCCTATCCCGGCCACGCCAAGCGCGTGATGATGGGCGTGTGGTCCTTCCTGCGCCAGTTCATGTACACGAAATGGGTGATCGTCGTGGACGACGACATCGACGCGCGGAACTGGAAGGACGTGATGTGGGCGATGAGCACCCGCATGGACCCGGCCCGCGACATCACCGTGATCGAGGGCACCCCCATCGACTATCTGGACTTCGCCAGCCCCGAGTCGGGCCTGGGCGGCAAGGTGGGGCTGGACGCCACCAACAAATGGCCGCCGGAGACCAAGCGCGAATGGGGCGAGAAGATCCGCATGGACCAGGGCGTGGTCGACGAGGTGTCGCGCAAATGGGCGTCCTACGGTCTTCCGGGCAGCGGGACCCCGATCTGGAAGTGAGGCGTTAAGGGACGGTTCGCACCCTCCACGGAAGCCTCGCCATGCCCAGTGACATCGCCAGCCCCATCGCCACCGTCCGCCTGATCTTCCGCGACGGCGGCGAGACCGCCGGAGACCTGTCGGTGGCGGAGCGGGCGGGAGACAACCTGTTCGTGGCGTCGGATGAGGGTGCGCAGATCGTCCACTTGGCGGCCGAAGACGGCGGCACCGTCTACCGCCAGGACGCCGTCCATCGCTTGGCGGAGTTCTTCGCCCTGCCGGCGACGGCCCCGGGGGAGGACGAAGCGGACATCGAGGGCATGGCCATCGTCGGCGGCTGGTTGTGGATCACCGGCTCCCACGCGCTGGCCCGCAAGAAGCCGAAGCGGGACGAACATGGCCCCGCGGAGGCGCTGGAGCGGCTGACCGAGGTGCGCTGCGACCCCAACCGCTTCCTGCTCGGCCGCATCCCGCTGGTTACCGAGGCGGACGGACGCCTTACCCCGGTCCGCCGCGACGGGAAGCGCACCGCCGGCTGCCTGAAGTTCCGCAAGGGCGGCAACGCGCTGACGAAGGCGCTGGCGGAGGACGAGCATCTGGCCCGCTTCGTCGCCGTGCCCGCCAAGGAAAACGGCTTCGACGTGGAAGGCATGGCCGCCCACGGCGACCGGGTCTGGCTGGGGCTGCGCGGTCCGGTGCTGCGCGGCTGGGCCTGCATCCTGGAACTGGCGGTGGAGGACCATCCGGACGTCGAGGAGCGCCTGCGGCTGCGCCCCATCGGGCCGAACGGCGAGAAGTACCGCAAGCATTTCGTCGATCTGGACGGGCTGGGCATCCGCGAACTGACCTTCGACGGGGAGGATCTGGTCATCCTGGCCGGGCCGACCATGGACCTCGACGGTCCGGTCGCCGTGTGGCGCTGGACCGACGCCCTGTCCGTCACCCACGAAACCGTCATCCCGCGCGACCGGCTGGTTCCCCTGCTGACCCTGCCCCACGGCAAGGGCGACGACCACGCGGAGGGCATCGCCTGCATCCACCGCGACGGCGCCCCGCCCGCCCTTCTGGTGGTCTATGACAGCCCGTCCAAAGCGCGCCGCCACGGCACCGGGACCACCGCCGACCTGTTCGCCCTGCCCTCCCGCTACGATCCGGCCAACGCCTTCCGGGCTTGAGCCTTCGTTCCTTTCCATGCAACAATCAGTGCATGATTAAGCGGATTATCCCAGCGCTGGACATCGCTATTCTTGGCCTCAGACGACAACGGCCCCGGAGCGGGGCACCACGCTGAGACAAGGAGACCACGTCGTGAACGCCAACACCGCCGCCATCGACAACCGCACCGCCCCCTACGCCGCCTTCCTGCTGCGCGTCAGCCTGGGCCTTCTCTTCATCGCCCACGGCCTGATCCTGAAGGTCTTCACCTTCGGCATCGCCGGCACGGTCGGTTACTTCGAGAGCCTCGGCTACCCCGGCCTCTTCGCCTATCTGGTCATCCTCGGCGAGATCGGCGGCGGCCTGCTGCTGGTGGCCGGCGTCTTCACCCGCTGGATTTCGCTGGCCCTGCTGCCGATCCTGATCGGCGCGACGCTCCAGCACACCGGCAACGGCTGGGTCTTCTCGGCCCAGGGCGGCGGCTGGGAATTCCCGGTGTTCTGGACGGTGCTGCTCGGCGTGCAGGCCCTGCTGGGCGACGGCGCCTTCGCCCTGAAGCTGCCGACCGCCGGCCGCAGCGCCCTTCAGAACCGGCTGGCCTGACTCCAACACAGGAACTGACGCACAAATACTGACGAGCGGCGCGCGGGCGGGCACCAGCCCCCCGCGCGCCGCCGCTTTTGTGCGGCAGGTGGACCGGACCTGAGGCGATATGCCCCTTCCTCTTCTTCTCCGGGCTCCCATTTGCTAGACAAGCCGGAGACCTAGCGGAGACCGTAATGCCCGTTTCGACCACCTCGCAACCTGACGTGCTGACCCTGCTGGACGATCTGATCCGCAAGGCGAAGGGCGCCGGGGCCGACTCCGCCGACGCCGTGCTGTTCGACAGCGCCTCCCTGTCGCTGAGCCAGCGTTTCGGCAAGACGGAGAAGCTGGAGCGGTCCGAGTCGGGCGATCTGGGGCTGCGCGTCTTCATCGGCAAGCGGCAGGCCATCGTCTCCTCCACCGACCGCAGCGCCAAGGCGCTGGACGAGCTGGTGGAGCGCGCCGTCGCCATGGCCCGCGTGGTGCCGGAGGACCCCTTCTGCGGCCTCGCCGACCCGGAGCAGATCTACACCACCCTCCCCGACCTCGACGTGTGCGACCCGTCGGAGCCCTCGGCCGAGCTGTTGATCGAACGCGCCCGCATCGCCGAGGAGGCCGCGCTGGCGATCGAGGGCGTCACCAACTCCGAAGGCGCCGACGCGGGGTGGAGCCGCTCCACCATCGCCATCGCCGCGTCCAACGGCTTCACCGGCAGTTACGGGGTGTCGCGGCAGTCGCTCTCGGCCTCCGTGCTCGCCGGGACGGGCACGGGGATGGAGCGCGACTACGATTATGACAGCAAGGTCTACGGCGCCGACCTGCGCGACCCGGCGTCGATCGGGCGCGAGGCCGGCGAGCGCGCCATCCGCCGCCTGAACCCGCGCCGGGTCAAGAGCTGCAAAGTGCCGGTGGTGTTCGACCCGCGCGTCTCCCGGGGGCTGCTGGGCCATCTGACCGGCTCGATCAGCGGGCCGAGCATCGCGCGCGGCACCAGCTTCCTCAAGGACAAGATGGGCCAGCGCATATTCGCCGCCGGCATCACCATCGTCGACGACCCGCATGTGAAGCGCGGCCTGCGCTCCCGCCCCTTCGACGCGGAGGGCATCGCCACCACCCGCCGCAACCTGATCGAGGACGGGCACCTGACCACCTGGCTGCTCGACCTGCGCTCGGCCCGCCAGCTCGGCCTGTCGACGACCGGCCACGCGGCGCGCGGCACCTCCGGCCCGCCGGGTCCGGCCCCGGCCAACGTCTACATGGCCCCCGGGGCCAAGAGCCGCGACGAGCTGCTGGCCGAGATCCCCAACGGCTTCTACGTAACGGAGCTGATGGGGACGGGCGTCAACGGGGTGACCGGCGACTACAGCAGGGGTGCGGCCGGCTATTGGATCGAGAACGGGCAGATCGCCTATCCGGTCACCGAATTGACCATCGCCGGCAATCTGAAGGAGATGTTCCTGAACCTGGAGCCGGCCAGCGACCTGGAACTGCGCTTCGGCATGGATGCCCCGACCATCCGCATCGACGGGCTGACCATCGCGGGCCAGTGACCGCAACGGGCGAGGCGTCTTGCGGCGCCTCGCTCCTCACCCGAACCCGCCGGCCTGCAAGCCGGGACGGGATATCAGACCGTCACGCTCATCGGGCCGCCGGCGCCGCGCACCGACAGGTTGGGCAGGAAATCCCGGAACAGTGACAGGCTCTTCAGGTCGGTCACGTAGCCCGTGCCCTCGCCGCCCATCGTCTTTCCACCGATGCTTTTCATCACATCGGCGGTCTGAGCGCCCTGGGCCTCCAACGCGTCCTTCAGCACCGAGGCCAGCGCGCTGCCGTTGCCCAGCCGCTCCATCTTCCCGCCGGTTTCCTGAATCGTTTTCTCGTAGCTGTACTGGAGCGCGGCCCGCTGGACCGACCAGTTGACCGACTCCTTCTCCTCCTGGCTGGCCTCGTCGAGGAATTTCACCCCGGCGCGGTAGGCGGCGGCCTTGTCGGTGCCGAGAGGGTCGGCGGCGGCCATCGCCTCCTTCTGCTGGCGGGCCATGATGGATTGCGCCGCCTCCTGCTCGTTCTTGGAGAAGGTCCCGTCCTTGTTGCTGGCGATGGCGTGGAGGCTGCGTCGGTCGAAGCCGCCGAACAGCCGCTCCACGTCCTTCCCATTGGGGTCGGAGTAGCTCACCCCCTTGCCTTCCTTCGCCATGGCCGTGTAGGTGGCGTCAAGCGAATCGCGGGCGTCCTGGATGACCTTCGCGAAGCCCCGGAGACCCGGCGTCTGGCTGGTGGTCAGCACCGTGGTGGGCGGCGGCGGCAGGCCGGCGGCCTCGGCCTCCTCCTTGGCGGAGGGTTCGAAGTCCTCGGGCATCGGGTGGCTCTTGTCGACCTGACCACGCCCGACGCCGGGAATGTTCACGTTGGCCGCGTACTCGGCGAGGCCCTTCTTGTAGAATTTCGCCGTGAAACCCAGGTCGGACATCAGCTTGGCCGCCGCTTCCCCCTTCTTGTCGTCCAGCTTCAGCAACCCGCCCTCGCTGCCTTCCGCCTCCGCGCCGAAGTCCAGCTTGCTGAACTCGGATACACCCTTCTTAAGAAAATAGTTGAAGGTCTGAAGCATCACATCGCCCGGATTTCCACCGGCAGTCTCCATCATCTCCCGGTTGATGTCCGCCGTCTCCGCTTTGAAACGTTCATCGGCCGGAGCCATGCGTTTCATGAAAGCTTCCGAGTCCTGGTCCTTGTCGTAAGCGGCATAGGCGGCGGTCCGCACCTCGCTCAACGCCGCCATAGCTTTGCCCATACGCTCCATTTGGGTCTTGTTGGCCTTGTCGGCCGCCAAGCCCTTTTCAGACCAAGCCTGATCCTCCTCGTCCGGTGCACGCTCCTTGGTGAAGCGGTCCTTCACGGCGTTGGTCGCCATTTGGCGCAGCCCCAGCGCCACGTCCTTCTCGGTCATCTTGCCGGACTTGACGAAGTCTTCCAGCATCGCGCGGCCCTTGGAGCCGATGGACGCGAAGACCTTCCCCGCCACGCCGGTCAGCGACTTCGCCAGTCCGCTGAGTTCCACGCTGTCCTCACCCTTCAAGGCGGCCAGGGCCGCGGAGCCCGCGGAGGACCCGGCGTCGGAGGCCGCCTTCCAGGTCCCCTCCGCCTCGGCGGCACCCCCGGCGGGCTTCCATTTGGTGGCGGTCGCGGTGGTGCTGGCCGTGGTGGCCGAAAACAGGGCGTTGATCGACGTAGACATGGCTTCCCCCTTGCGGTCCCGCCGGAGCCGCGGGGCCTTAATCCTTAGAGACCGAAGTAATTACTGAATGTTTCCGAAGTAATTTTCTCAAGACAACTGTTAACGGACTCTTAAAACAGTATTCAGCGCGACAGCACCGGCAAGATCCAGGGGCCAGCGCGATCTCCACCGGAAGATGGGCGATCATGTCGCCGTCGCCCTGCACGGGCTCCCCCGTCGGCCCGTCGATGACCACACGCCGGGCCGGCAGGATGCGGTAATCGGGAAAATGAGGCAGACGTGCAGCCGCGGGTCGGCCAGCCGGGCCTCGGGTGCGCAGACGAAACGCCCCGCTGAGAAATGCCCTTTGGCGACGATCACGGAGGCAACCTCCATCGATTCCGCGCCGTCCACCCGCTCGATCACACGGGCCTCCTAGCCGGCACCAGCCATCATGGCGAAGGCGCGGCCATTCGCCACACCCACATGGACCGGCAGCGTGCGACCTTCCGCCGTGGCCTGGAGCGTCGCCATGCCCCCGTAGCGTTGCTCCAGCACCGCCGGGGCGGCGCCCGGACGGCGCGGCAGGACCGGACGTCTCAGGCGCCAATTTGCCTCCATTCACCGCGCCGGCACCCAATATGACCGTAATGTTGCAGTTTTGATAAGGTCATTTTTCGCCTTTATTACACAGATAAGAAGTCTATTCAAAATCATTGACCCGACCAGATGCGGATCTCCGAAATCATTGTCAAGAGAATGATCCACGGATATATGGAATATGTTTGAACGAAACCTTGCCGGAACGGCGATGGAGCGGGGCATGAGCGCATCACGCGACGTCAGGCAGTACCGCAGCATCTGGATCTCCGATGTCCATCTGGGCACGCGCGGATGCAAGGCGGAGTATCTTCTCGATTTCCTGAAGCACAACCAGTCCGACCACCTCTATCTCGTCGGCGACATCGTGGACGGCTGGCGGCTGCGCAAGACCTGGTACTGGCCGCAGACACACAACGACGTGGTGCAGAAGATCCTGCGCCGGGCGCGCAAGGGCGTGCAGGTCTATTACATCCCCGGCAACCACGACGAGGCCGCCCGCGATTACGTCGGCCTGCAGTTCGGCGGCGTCCAGGTGGTCGAGGAGATGATCCACGTCACCGCCGACGGGAAGCGGCTCCTGGTCACCCATGGCGACCGCTTCGACGTGGTGGTGAAGTACGCCCGCTGGCTGGCCTTCATCGGCGACAACGCCTACGTGGTCCTGCTCCAGGCCAACACGCTCTTCAACTGGGTCCGCCGCAAGCTGGGCTTCTCCTACTGGTCGCTGTCCGCCTTCCTGAAGCACAAGACGAAGACGGCGGTCGAGTTCATCGGCAACTACGAGACCGCCCTCGGCGACGAGGCCCGGCGCCGCAAGGTGGACGGGGTCGTCTGCGGCCACATCCACACCGCGGAAATCCGTGACATGGAAGGAATCCTCTATTGCAACGACGGCGACTGGGTCGAGTCCTGCACCGCCTTGGTTGAGCATCCCTGCGGCCGGCTGGAGATCATCGACTGGGCGGCGGACATCCGCCGGCGCGCCGCGACGACGCTGCCCGCCCGCATCCCGGCCAAGGAGAAAGTGAAGGAGAAGGCGGCCAAGGAGTCGGTTGCGGCGTGAACATCCTGATCGTCTCCGACGCCTGGCTCCCCCAGGTCAACGGCGTGGTGCGCACCATTGACACCGTCCGCGCCGAGTTGGAGGCCATGGGCCACCGCGTGGAGGTGATCGGCCCCGACCGCTTCCGCACCCTGCCCATGCCCACCTACCCGGAAATCCGGCTGGCCCTGGGCGCGGGACGGCGGCTGAACGCGATGATCGACGCGCTGCGCCCCGACTGCATCCACATCGCCACCGAGGGGCCGCTGGGCTTCGCCGCCCGGCGCTACTGCCTCCACCGCGGCCGGCCCTTCACCACCGCCTACCACACCCGCTTCCCGGAATATGTGCGCGACCGGGCGCCGGTGCCGCTGGCGCTCAGCTACGCGGTGGTGCGCCGCTTCCACAGGCCGTCCTCGGCGGTGATGGTCGCGACGTCCTCCATCGAGTGCGCCCTCGCTGCCCGCGGCTTCACCAACATCCGGCGCTGGACGCGCGGCGTGGACACCGAGCTGTTCCGCCCCCGCGCCAAGGAATTCCTGGCGCTGCCCCGCCCCATCGCCCTCTATGTCGGGCGCGTGGCGGTGGAGAAGAACCTGGAGGAATTCCTGAAGCTCGACCTGCCGGGCAGCAAGCTGGTGGTCGGCGACGGCCCGGCCCGCGCCGATCTCCAACAGAGGTATCCGGACGTCCATTGGGCCGGCGCCCGCCATGGCGAGGAACTGGCCCGGCATTACGCCGCGGCGGACGTCTTCGTCTTCCCGTCGCGCACCGACACCTTCGGCCTGGTGCTGCTGGAGGCGCTGGCCTCGGGCGTGCCGGTGGCGGCCTACCCGGTGCCCGGCCCGCTGGACGTGGTCGACGGTTCCGGCGTCGGCTGCCTGGACGAGGATCTCAAGGGCGCGATCGAGCGCGCCCTGACCATCCCGCCCGAACATTGCCGGGACTATGCCCTGAACTTCTCCTGGCGCTGCTCCGCCGAACAGTTCCTGGCGAACCTGCGCCCATTCAGCGGATGACGACATGGAGCGGGGGCGGCGCACGGCCGGCCCCGCTCCTCCCGATCACGCGGCGCGGATGCGCTGCATGAACAGGTCCACGCTCTCGCGCAGGCGGTCGGATTCGCGGTGCAGGTTGCCGGCGGATCCCAGCACCTCCTCAGCGAGGCTGCCGGTCTCCGACGCGCCGCGGGTCACCGCCCCGATGGTGTCGGTCACGCTGCGGGTTCCGCGTGCGGCCTCCTGCACATTGCGGACGATCTCCTGGGTGGCGGCGGTCTGCTGCTCCACCGCGGCGGAAACGGTGATGACAATGTCGTTGATGCTGCCGATGGTGGCGCCGATGCCGCTCAGCGCCTCGGCGGAGCCACGCGCGACCTCCTGGATGCTGGCGATCTGGATGGAGATGTCCTCGGTCGCCTTGGCCGTCTGGTTGGCGAGGTTCTTGACCTCCTGCGCGACCACGGCGAAGCCCTTGCCGGCCTCCCCGGCGCGGGCGGCTTCGATCGTCGCGTTCAGCGCCAGCAGGTTGGTCTGCCCGGCGATGCTGTTGATGAGCTGAAGCACCGCGCCGATCTTTTGCGCCGCGTCGACCAGCCCGTTCACCGTGGCGTTGGTCCGCTCCGCCTCGGCCACCGCGCCGCGGGCGACCTGCGACGACTGGGCGACCTGCCGGCTGATCTCGGCGATGGAACTGGTGAGCTGTCCCGACGCGGCGGCGACCGTCTGCACGTTGGCGGACGCCTGCTCGGCGGCGGCGGCGACGGCGAGCGACTGGCGGTTGGTGGCGGCGGCGATCTGGGCCATGCGCTGGGCGTTGCCCTTCATCTCGTCCGACGCGGCCACCGTGTTGGCGGCGATGCCGCGGACGCTGCTTTCCAGGCTGTCGGCGAGCTGGTTCAGAATGGCGCGCTTGCTCTCCTGCTCGGCCGCCGCGTAGGTCTCCAGCAGCACTTCGAGGTCGAGCCAGGCGACGCGGGCCAGCGTGTCGCGCAGGGCCGCCGCCTCAGCCGCCTTCCTTGATCCGAACAGCGAGCGGCGGCCCCCCGCCGCGTCGAGGCCCAGTTCGCGGACGATGCCGCTGGACACCGTGTGATGGCAGATGGCCACCGCATAGCCCGGCACGCCGTGGTCGTAGAAGGCCTTGGCCAGCCGATGGGCGGATTCCAGGAAGCCCGGCCCCAGGTCGCCCGAGACCACGCGGCTCCAGTGGGCGACACGCGCGGCGTGCACGTCCGGCAGGGTCAGGGCGTCGCGGATTTCGGGCCACGCCGCGAAGGCGCCGTGCCATTGCTCCAGCAGCCGGGGCAGGCGGTGCTGAGCGAACTCCCGGTTGGCGCGCAGACGCGCGATGTCCGCTTCGGTGATGCTGAAGGCCCGGAGCCGGTTTTCCTGGCCGTCACGTTCCTGTACGCCCGCCATGATATTATCACCCTGAAATGTTGGAGGCCGGCGCATTGCCCGCCTTCCTTGAAGCTGCCAACGTTTCTACGCCATCAGGAAAGCGGCGGATTGCTTCAAAATTATCATAATGGACCCCAAATTCGTCATACTAGAGTATGCAAACTCTTTCCTTATGGCCATCGGCCTTCCGGCGGGCGCCAGCGCAAAGCCTTACCTCTGACACAGCCCCCCGTGCTAAAGTGGTGGGGACCGCGGCCGGGAATCCTGGCCGCGTTGGTTTTGTCGGATGGCGTTTCGACCCGCATGCTTCAATCACTCTACCGCGGCCTGACGACCCTCGCCGGGCCGGCGGTTCGTCTGTATCTCGACCGGCGTCTGGCCGCCGGCAAGGAGGACTCCGCCCGCCGGGGCGAACGGTTCGGCACGGCCGCGCGCCCGCGCCCACCCGGGCGGCTCGCCTGGATTCACGCGGCCAGCGTGGGAGAAGCCAACTCGGTCCTCGTCCTCATCGACCGCCTGCTCGCCGAGACGCCGGGCCTGACGGTCCTGATGACCACCGGCACGGTCACCTCGGCGGAACTGATGGCCCGCCGCCTGCCGGAGCGTGCCTTTCACCAGTATGTGCCGGTCGATCTGCCCGCCGCGGTGGACCGCTTCCTCGACCATTGGCGCCCCGATCTGGTGCTGTGGACGGAATCGGAGATCTGGCCCAACCTGCTGGCCGCGGTGCGGGCGCGGGGCCTTCCGGCCGCCCTGGTCAACGCGCGCATGTCGGAACGCTCCTTCAACCGTTGGCGTTGCGCGTCGGGCCTGATCACGCCGCTGCTCTCCACCTTCCAGGTCACGTTGGCCCAGTCGGAGGAGGACGCCGACCGCCTGCGCCGGCTGGGCGCGCCAGGCGTCGTCAGCGTCGGCAACCTGAAATTTTCCGCCGAGCCGCCGCCCGCCGATCCCGCCGCTCTGGCGGCGCTGCGCGCGGCCTGCGCGGGGCGCCCGGTCTGGCTGCTCGCCAGCACCCACCCCGGCGAGGACGAGCTGGCCGTCGCGGTGCATGAAGCGCTGGCCGCACGCCTGCCGAGCCTGCTGCCCCTGCGGGTTCCCCGCCACGCCCACCGTGGCACCGACATCGCGGCGCTGCTGCGCGGGCGTGGCCTGACGGTCTCGCGCCGCAGCGAGGGCGCCCTGCCCGCCGACGCCGACGCCGTGCACATCGCCGACACGATGGGGGAGATGGGGCTGTTCTACCGGCTGGCCCCGGTGGTCTGCATGGGCGGTTCCTTCGTGCCCCACGGCGGCCAGAACCCGGTGGAGCCGGCCCTGCTCGGCTGCGCCGTTCTCTACGGCCCGCACATGTGGAACTTCGCGGAGATCACCCGCCAGCTCGAAGCCGCCGGAGGCGCCCTGCCGGTGCCGGGGACGGAGGCCCTGCCCGACGCGGTCGGGCGCCTGCTGAGCGACGAGGCCGCCCGCGCCCGCGTCGTCGCCGGCGCGACCGCGGCAACCGAGGGCAACCGTCGGATCGTCGACCGCGCTCTGGCGGCTCTGGCCCCCGTCCTGGGTGCCGGAAGCATCCGGCCCGCGGCATGAGGACTCCCGGCTCCTGGTATGGGTCCCGCCGGGGGGCCGGGGCGGCCCTCGGGTGGGCGCTGGGCCCGTCGGGGGCGCGCTCAGGGGTGGCCGGGCGGCGA
>NZ_WHOR01000124.1:0-15821 GCF_013340925.1 Azospirillum formosense | reverse complement strand
CGGCCCGTGGCCGGGCCCGCCGGGGTCCTGCCCCGGAAGGACCGGGCCCGCCTGTTCGACACGCGGCGCCCCCTGCCCGCCGACGGTCGGGCCGTGGTCTTCACCAGCCACAAGAGGAACGGGGTCTTCGCGGCCGGCGACACGGTGGCCGTGCGGCGGGGCGGGCGCCTCGTCGCCACCCGCAGGACCGCCGAGACCGACCGCGAGGAGCTGGCCGAGCTGATGGTCGGCCGCGCCCTGAAGCCGCCCACCCCGACCCCGCTGGAGCCGGGCGAGCCGGTGCTGACGCTGTCCGGCGTCACCGTCGCCTCCGGCCACGGGCGCCCGCTGCTCGACGGCGTGGACCTCACCGTGCGCCGCCGCCAGATCGTCGGCATCGCCGGCGTGTCGGGCAACGGGCAGACCGCGCTGGCCGAGCTGGTCAGCGGCCTGATCCACCCCGACTCCGGCACCATGGCGCTGAAGGGCGAGCCCGCCGGCAACGCGGAACCGGCGGAGATGGTCCGGCGCGGCGTCGCCCGCATCCCGGAGGACCGGCACGCCGCCGGCCTCGTCGGCGCCATGGCGGTCTGGGAGAACCTGATCGCCGAGCGCTACCACGACCCCGCCTTCCAGCGCTTCGGCCTGATCCGCCGGGGGGCCGCCCGCGCCTACGCCGAGGAGGTGATCAAGGCGTTCGATGTGCGCTGCCCGGGGCCGGACGCCCGCACGCAGCTGCTGTCCGGCGGCAACATGCAGAAGCTGATCCTGGGCCGCACGCTGGCCCACGGTCCCGACCTGATCCTGGCGAGCCAGCCGACCCGCGGCCTGGACGTCGGCGCGGTGTCCTACGTCCATGGGCGGCTGCTGGAGGCCCGCGCCGCCGGGGCCGGGGTGTTGGTGATCTCCGAGGATCTGGACGAGATCCTGGCGCTGGCCGACGGCATCACCGTCGCCTATCACGGGCGCCTCACCCCCGTACTGCCGCACGGCCGCGTGTCGGTCCGCCAGCTCGGCCTGCTGATGGCTGGGCATTGGGAGATTCTGCCGGAGATCGTCGATGCGGCTTGAACCGCGAGAGCATACCCCGCTGGCCGCCCGCCTGCTGGCGCCCGTGGTGGCGGTGGCGGCTGCGCTGGCGCTCTGCGCGCTGCTGGTCGCCTGGACCGGCGCGCCGGTGCTGCGCGCCTACGGCCTGCTGCTGGAAGGGGCCGCCGGCTCCCGCTTCGCCCTGACGGAGACGCTGACCCGCGCCACCCCGCTGATCCTCACCGGCCTCGCCGCCGCCGTGGCCTTCCGCGCCAAGCTGTGGAACATCGGCGCGGAGGGGCAGCTCTACATGGGCGCGCTCGCCGCCGTCGTGCTGGGCGGCGGGATGCTCGACCTGCCTGCCTGGCTGCTGCTGCCGACCGTGATGATCGCCGGGGCCGCCGCCGGGGGCGCCACGCTGCTCGGCCCCGCCGTGCTGAAGGTGCGCTTCGGCGTGGACGAGGTGGTGACGACGCTGCTGCTGAACTTCATCGTCCTGCTGCTCGTCTCCATGCTGCTGGAGGGCGCGCTGAAGGACCCCATGGGCATGGGCTGGCCGCAGTCCGCCCCGGTCGTCGAGGCCGCCGAACTGCCCAAGCTGGTCGAGCGCACGCGGCTGCACACCGGCCTGCTGGTCGCGTTGGGCCTGTCGGCGCTGCTCTGGCTGATCGACACCCGGACCATCTGGGGCTACGAGAACCGGGCGGTCGGCGCCAACCCGCGCGCCGCGGCCTTCGCCGGCATGCCGGTGACCCGCGTCATGCTGCGCACCGCACTGCTGTCCGGCGGGCTGGCGGGGCTGGCCGGGGTGATCGAGGTCTGCGGGCTGAAGGGCTACCTGACGCTCGACCTGTCGCCGGGCTTCGGCTACAGCGGCATCGTCGTCGCCATGCTGGCGCAGCTTCACCCGGTCGGCGTGGTCGGGGCGGCGGTCTTCATCGCCGGCATCTTCGTCGGCGCCGACGCCATGAGCCGCGCCATGCCGGTGCCCAACTACATCGCCGACGTGCTCGTCGCCACCAGCCTGCTGTGCATGCTGGTCGCCGGGCTGCTGACGCGCTACCGGCTGCGGCGGGGGTGAGTGCCATGGAGCTGTTCCAAACGATCCTCGACATCCTGGTCTCCGCCGCCTTCTGGACGGCGGTGCTGCGCATCGCCACGCCCTACATCCTCGGCACGCTGGGCGAGCTGCTGTGCGAGCGGGCGGGCGTCCTGAACCTCGGCATCGAGGGCATCATGACGATGGGCGCCATGGCCGGCTGGATGGCCGTCTACCAGGGGGCCGACCTGTGGACCGGCGTTCTGGTGGCGGCGCTGTGCGGCGGGCTGATGGGGCTGCTGCACGCCACCCTGACGGTGCCGCTGGGCCTGTCGCAGCATGTGGCGGGCATCGGCGTCACGCTGCTCGGCACCAGCCTGTCCTACTTCGTCTACCGCCTCGTCCTGCCGCAGGCGAGCACCCCGCCGACCATCGAGCCGTTCCAGCCGCTGGACCTGCCCGGCGCGCTGGCCCAGACGCCGATGACCTACATGGCGCTGATCCTCGTCGCCGTGGTCGCCTACGTCCTCTACCGCACGCCGGTCGGGCTGGCGGTGCGCATGGTCGGCGAGAATCCGGCGGCGGCGGAGGCCCAGGGCCTCAGCGTCACCGCGGTGCGCATCGGCGCGGTGGTGGCGGGAAGCGCGCTGATGGCGCTGGCCGGGGCCTTCCTCACCCTGTCGGCCTTCAACGCCTTTTTCTTCAACATGGTCAACGGGCGCGGCTGGATCTGCATCGCGCTGGTCGTCTTCGCCTCCTGGCGGCCCGGCAAGGCATTGCTGGGCGCGGTGCTGTTCGCCGCCTTCGACGCGCTGCAATTGCGGCTTCAGCAGGTGGCGGGGGGCGTCCTGCCCTACCAGCTGTTCCTGATGATGCCCTACCTGTTGAGCATCCTGGCGCTGGTGCTGGTGGCGCGCCGCGCCTCCTACCCGCGGGCGCTGATGATCCCGTATCGCAAAGGAGAACGCTGATGTTCGATCTGATCCTGCGCCGCGCCACGCTGCCAGACGGCCGCACCGGCATGGACATCGGCGTCCGCGAGGGCCGCATCGCCGCCGTGGAGAAGGACCTGCCCGGCCCCGCCGGGGAGGAGATCGACGCGACGGGCCGGCTGGTCACGCCGCCTTTCGTCGATTCGCACTTCCACATGGACTCCACGCTCAGCTACGGCCTGCCGCGGGTCAACCGCTCCGGCACGCTGCTGGAGGGCATCGCGCTGTGGGGCGAGCTGAAGCCGCAGCTCGTCCAGGACGCCATCGTCGAGCGGGCGCTGGCCTATTGCGACTGGGCGGTGGCGCGCGGCCTGCTGGCGATCCGCAGCCATGTGGACATCTGCGACCCGCGCCTGCTGGCCGTGGAATCGCTGCTGGAGGTCAAGCGGCGGGTCGCCCCCTACCTCGACCTGCAGCTCGTCGCCTTCCCGCAGGACGGCGTCCAGCGCTCCCCCGGCGCGCTGGACCTGCTGAAGCGCGCGCTCGACATGGGCGTGGACGTGGTCGGCGGCATTCCGCATTTCGAGCGGACGATGACCGATGGTGCGGCCTCCGTGAAGCTGCTCTGCGAGATCGCGGCGGAGCGCGGGCTGCTGGTCGACATGCATTGCGACGAGTCGGACGACCCGCTGTCCCGCCATGTCGAGACGCTGGCCTACGAGACGCAGCGGCTGGGGATGCAGGGCCGGGTGACCGGCTCGCACCTCACCTCCATGCATTCCATGGACAACTACTATGTCTCCAAGCTGATCCCGCTGATGGTCGAGGCGAAGCTCGGCGTCATCGCCAACCCGCTGATCAACATCACGCTCCAGGGCCGCCACGACACGTATCCCAAGCGCCGCGGCATGACCCGCGTGCCGGAGCTGATGGGCGCCGGCCTGACCGTGGCGCTGGGCCACGACTGCGTGATGGACCCCTGGTACCCGCTCGGCTCCGGCGACATGCTGGAGGTCGCGCACATGGGCCTGCATGTCGGGCAGATGACCGGCTACGACGGGATGCTCGCCTGCTTCCGCGCGGTGACGGAGGCCCCGGCCAAGCTGCTGCACCTCGACGGCTACGGGCTGGAGGTGGGCTGCCACGCCGATCTGGTGGTGCTCCAGGCCGCCGACCCGGTGGAGGCGATCCGCACCCGCGCCACCCGCCTGTTCGTCCTGCGCCGTGGCGCCGTGGTCAGCCGCTGCGCCCCGGTGGAGGCCCAGCTCTCCCTGCCGGGGCGCCCGGAGTCGGTGTCCTTCACCCTGCCCACCGCGCGGGCGCGGTAACCGTCCCGCTGATCAAGCCTTGTGGACCCCGGCGATGAAGCGGTCGATTTCGCGGGCCAGTTCCTTGGACTGACCGGCCACCCCGGCGGCGGCGGCGAGGAGCTGGTCGGCGGCAGCGCCCGTATCGCCCGCCCCGGCCCGGATCTCGCCCATGCCGCCGCTGACCTCGCGGGCGCCGTCGGCGGCCTGCAGGACGCTGCGGGCGATGTCGCGGGTGGCGGCGGACTGCTGGTCCACCGCCGCCGCGATGCCGGACGCGATGCGGCTGACCTGGGCGATGGTCTGGCTGATGCTCCGCACCGCCTCCACCGCCTCGCCCGTCGCGTCGCGGATGCCCTTGATCTGGCCGACGATGTCCTCGGTCGCGCGGGCGGTCTGGTTGGCCAGGCTCTTGACCTCCCCGGCGACCACCGCGAAGCCCTTTCCGGCCTCGCCGGCGCGGGCCGCCTCGATGGTGGCGTTCAGCGCCAGCAGGTTGGTCTGGCCGGCGATGTCGTTGATCAGCCCGACGACGGCGCCGATCCGCTCCGCGCTGTCGGCCAGCACGACGACCGCCGAGTCGGCGCGCTTCACGTCGGCCACCGCCGCCTCGGCGATGCGGGCGGACTCGCCCACCTGCTGCCCGATCTCCTCCACCGAGGCCGACAGCTCCTCGGTCGCGGCGGCGGCGGTCTGCACGTTGTCCGCGGCGGAATGGGCGGAAAGCGTCATCCGCTCCGACCGGCCGTGGGTCTGCTCGGCGATGCCGGTGAGGGCGCGGGCGGTGGATTCGAGCTGCTGCGCGGCTGATGCCAGCGCCCCGGTCAGGCCGCCCGCCCGCTCCTCGAACCCGCGCTGCAGGTCGAGCAGGGCGGCGGTCCGCGCCTCCCTAGCGCGCCATTCCGCCTCCTGCTGGCGGCCCAGATCGCGGGCCTGCACCAGCCCCTGCTTGAACACCCCGACCGCGCGGGCCATGGCGCCCGCCTCGTCCTTGCGGTCGGCGCCGGGGATGGCGGCGTTCAGATCGCCGGCGGCCAGCCGGTCCATGGTGACGGTCAGCCCGGCGATCGGCCGGGCGATGCCGTCGCCCACCCGCCACGCCACCAGACCGCCGAGCAGGATGCAGCCCACCCCGACCAGAACGGTCAGCAGGGTCAGCCGGTTGGCGTCGGCCATCACGCTGGCCTGCGGCGCGGCGACCAGGAACGACCACGCGCCGTCCGCGCCGGTGAAGCGGACCGGCGACAGGCGCAGGTAATAGGGGGCGCCGCCGAGCGTGACGACGCCGTCGTAGGCCCGCCCCTCGGCGATGGCGCGGCGCGCCTCCTCCGGCAGGTCGTCGGCGGGATGGGAGAGACGGCCGGCGTCGGGATGGGCCACATAGACCCCGGCGCCGGTGAGCACCGCCGCATGGCCGTCGCCGTAGGGCTTCACCTGTCGGACCAGATCGGTCAATCCGCTCAGCGTCAGGTCGACGCCGGCGACGCCGATCACCCGGTCGCCGTCCTTCACGGGGGCGGCGGCGCTGGTCATCAGCGTCTTGGTCAGGTCGTCCAGATAGGGTTCGGTCAGCACCGGCTTCCCGGCCGCCGCGGCGGCCCGGTAATATTCTTTCTCCTTTACGTCGGAGAAGGGATAGCCCTCGCTGTCGTCGGCCTTGGGGCCGGGCAGCCACAGCAGGCTCATCCGCCCGGTGCCGGGCAGGCCGAGGATCTCGCCGCCGCGGTCCAGACCGGCAGCCTCACGGTCGCGCCCGTCGAACCCATCGTCGGCCATGTCAACCCACACCCCGGCGTAGAGCGGGCCGACCGCCATCAGGCGGTTGAGATAGCGGTTGACCGTCTCCCGGCGCGGGGCGCCGGTGGAGCGCTCCACCTCCACCAGCGCGGCGGCGGAGCGGGCATCGGCCAGGGCGGCGGAGATGTCGGCGGCCACCCGCGCGCCGTGGTGATCGGCGGTTTCGGCCACCAGGGTCGTGACCGCCCGCTCCGCGGCGTCGCGCGACAGGAACAGGGAAACCGAAGTGACCGCCGCCGCTCCCACGGCCAGGACAGCGGTCATGCCGATGATGATCTTGGTTCTGAAACGCCCCGTCATGCCCCTACCCTGTCCGTGCCGCCGCCCCAAATCGGGGGCGGGCGGCCATCTTGGCACACCGAAAACCGAACGGCCATATCCGCCGACTACGGATCATCCGCCGGCTCAACGGTGGCGAGCGCCCGCCGCCTCCCCCATCCGCCACGGACGAGGCGGGTGTCGGTTTTATACCGGAGGCTTCATGGCGGTTCCCTGGTGCCGGATCGGACCGGGATGCGCGCATCGGGCCACCCTTTCCCCTTACCCGGCATTTGCCGCGAAAGGTCCGGAGCGCGATTAGTTCGCATAACGCACAAAAGGGCTTGCCAGGCATTTCGCATCTGGTATACGGTATCTCACATCCCATCGCGCTTCGGAAACGAAGTGCAAAACCAACGGCGCGGGCGTGTTTTGAAGAAAACATGACGGTGCCGGAAGGTTTCGGGTCCGGTGTCGGAGCGAATGCTTTCATGAGCGCAACAGTCGATTTCGCACAGCTGGTCATGGCCGCCGGGGACGCAATCGTCGTGTCCGACGCGCAGGGCGCCATCACTTTGTGGAATCCGGCGGCCGAGCGGATGTTCGGCTTCGCGGAGGGCGAAGCGTTGGGGCAATCGCTCGACATCATCATCCCGGAACGCCAGCGCCAGCGCCATTGGGACGGCTATGCCAACACCATGCGCACGGGCCAGACGCGCTACGGCAGCGATGTGCTGCGCGTCCCGGCCCTGCACAAGGACGGGCACGCCCTGTCCATCGCCTTCACGGTCGCCCTGCTGACCGCGCCGGACGGCACGGTGACCGGAATCGTCGCCATCATCCGCGACGAGAGCAGCCGCTGGGCCGAGGAGCGCAAGCTCCGCCGACGCCTGTCGGAGTTGGAGTCCGCAAGTCCGTAACCCACAACCCATCCCGCCAGTTTGTCCGTGTTGTCCAGTGCTCAACAACGGCATCGCAATAAGTGAGAGGGAGTAAACGAGCCATGAGCAAGCCGCTCGAAGGGATCAAGATCATCGACTTCACCCACGTTCAGGCCGGCCCCGCCTGCACGCAGCTCCTCGCTTGGTACGGCGCGGACGTCATCAAGGTGGAGCGGCCGGGTTCCGGCGACGTCACCCGCAACCAGCTCCGTGACATTCCCGAAGCGGACGCGCTCTACTTCACGATGCTGAACAGCAACAAGCGCTCGCTGACGCTGGACACCAAGACCCCGCAGGGCAAGGAAATCCTTGAGAAGCTGATCAAGGAGTCCGACGTCCTCGTGGAGAACTTCGGGCCGGGCGCGCTCGACCGCATGGGCTTCACCTGGGAGCGCATCAACGAGCTGAACCCGGGCATGATCGTCGCCTCGGTGAAGGGCTTCAGCGACGGCCACCATTACGAGGACCTGAAGGTCTACGAGAACGTCGCCCAGTGCGCCGGCGGTGCGGCTTCGACCACCGGTTTCTGGGATGGCCCGCCGACCGTCAGCGCCGCCGCTCTCGGCGACAGCAACACCGGCATGCACCTCGCCATCGGCATCCTGACCGCCCTCATGGGCCGTTCGAAGACCGGCAAGGGCCAGAAGGTCGCCGTGTCGATGCAGGACTCGGTCATCAACCTCTGCCGCGTCAAGCTGCGCGACCAGCAGCGCCTCGACCGCGTCGGCTACCTGGAAGAGTACCCGCAGTACCCGCACGGCGAGTTCTCCGACGTGGTTCCGCGTGGCGGCAACGCCGGCGGCGGCGGCCAGCCGGGCTGGGTGTTGAAGTGCAAGGGCGCCGAGACCGATCCGAACGCCTACATCTACTTCACCATCCAGGGCCATGCCTGGGCGCCGATTTGTAAGGCTCTTGGCAAGCCGGAGTGGATCGACGATCCGGCCTACAACACCGCCCAGGCGCGTCAGGACAAGATCTTCGACATCTTCGCCTTCATCGAAGGCTGGCTGGCCGACAAGACGAAGTACGAGGCGGTCGACATCCTGCGCAAGTTCGACATCCCGTGCGCCCCGGTGCTGACCATGAAGGAGATCGCCGATTGCCCGTCGCTCCGCAAGAGCGGCACGATCGTCGAGGTCGATCACAAGGCCCGCGGCAAGTACCTGACCGTCGGCAGCCCGATCAAGTTCTCCGACATGACCGTCGAAGTGACCGGGTCGCCGCTGCTCGGCGAGCACTCCGACGAGGTTCTGGCCAGCCTCGGCTACACCCCGGAGCAGATCGCCGAGTTGCACGCCAACAAGGTTGTCTGATCGTTTCCCGACAGTCTGACGGCACACCTCGCGAAGACGGCGCCCCCAAAAGGGGCGCCGTTTTTTCGTTGTGCGGGGGCAGGTTTCTTGTCGGACAACAGAGGCTTCACGGATTGCACGGATTTGAACACGAATGACACGGATTATTCATCGGCTTGCCCAGCCATCGCTGACCGGGGCAAGCACGCGCTGCGCACGAATGAAAAAATCCGTGAAATCCGTGCCCGAATCCGTGCAATCCGTGAAGAACCGATCGCCCTCCGAAAATCCCGAACCTTACCGCAGCCACTCCCGCACTTCGCGGATGCGCCGGTTGCCCTCCGGCGTGCGGGCGTAGGCCTTCCCGTACTGGGTCTCGTACTCGCGCACGAAGCCCTGGCGCAGCAGCCCGTCCAGCACCGGGCGGACGATGGCCGGCTTCAGGTTCGCGGCCTTGGTGATCGTCAGGAACGAGGCCGGCAGAGCCGTCACCTCCGGCCCCGGCGTGGCGCGCAGGGTGTTGAGCGAAGTCCAGTCGACGGAGGTTGGTGAAATCATCGGCTACCCTCGATGCGGCGCGCTGTTGACTCTCTCTCGATACAACCTCAACTTCACTTGAGGTCAAGAGGTTCCGAACCCCAGGGGAGGCCCGGCGATGGCGATTCTCGATCCCGCCGACATGGACAAGGACCTTTCCGTCGGCGAGGTCGCGGAACGCTCCGGTGTGGCAGTGTCCACCATCCACTTCTACGAATCAAAGGGGCTGATCGCGAGCTGGCGGAGCAGCGGCAACCAGCGCCGCTTCCCCCGCGACGTGCTCCGGCGCATCGCCGTCATCAAGGTCGCCCAGCGCCTGGGCGTTCCGCTGGCCACCATCGCGCAGGCGCTGAAGACCCTGCCCGACGGCCGGACGCCCACCGCGGAGGACTGGAAACGCTTGTCCGCGGCCTGGAAAGCCGACCTGGACGAGCGCATCGCCGTGCTCACCAGGCTGCGCGACGGGCTGGAGGGGTGCATCGGCTGCGGCTGCCTGTCGCTCGGCGAATGCCCGCTGCGCAACCCCTGGGACGAGTTGTCGGAGGACGGTCCCGGCCCGCGCCTGCTCGATCCGCGGTGATCTCGGCACTGTTTTGCCGCGCTGTTTTGCCGCACTGCAGCATAGCCTCCTCATCCGGCGCCGTCCCGGCAATAAAAAGGCCGTGCTGTTTCCAGCACGGCCAGTATCCGAGAGGCTCGCATATAATGCGGAGCAACAACCCGCCCGATACAAAGGGTGATGAACCCTGTGTAAGAAGAATGATGCCAGAGTCGTCGCTGAGACGCAACAAGGAATCGCAAGTTTCCACATTGTGGAAACAAAGTATTTTGCAAAAAAAAAGACCGCGCCTTTGCGGGCGCGGTCAGTTTCTTCAGGGCAGCACTACGTGACAGGAAGGAAACCGGGGTAACAGCCGCCTCGACCCAATCCGAAGGATTTGCGGATCGGGGCGGATCGCGCCTCCCGGCCGGCGCGAATTCGAATTCCGTAGGGGTGTCTCGGTCAGGCCCAGGGATCAGGTGGGGAACCGCCCGCCGATCTCGGCGGTCACCGCCGCGGCGGTGCGCTTGACCATCTCGCCGAAGGCCACGACGCGGGCGTCGTCCAGACGCCGGTTGGTGCTCGACAGCGACAACGCGCCGATGACGCGGGCCTGCTCGTCGTAGATCGCCGCGGCGACGCAGTGCAGGCCGCTGACCCGCTCCTCCTGGTCCACGGCGTAGCCGCGGTCGCGCGTCAGGATCAGCTCCCGGTGCAGCGCCGGGATCGACGACACGGTGGTCCGGGTGAACTGACGCATGCCGCGCTGGGTCACGATGCTCTGCACCCGCGTGTCGGGCATGCCGGCGAGCAGAGCCTTGCCCACGGCGGAACAGTGCAGCAGCGTGCGGTCGGTGACGGGCAGCGCCGCCTGGGCGACGCGCGGACCGCCGACACGGTGCAGATAGATGGCCTCGCCGTTCTCCTCGACGGCCAGATTGACGACCTCGCTGGTCTCCTCCATCAGCCGGCGCATGCGCGGACGGGCGACGTCGAGCAGGCTGCGCGTCTTCAGGAAGCCGGTGCCGGTCATATAGGCCTGCACCCCGATCGCCCAGCCACGCTTGCCCTGATCGAAGCGCACGTAGCGCTCCTCCTGCAAGGTGGTCAGAAGGCGGTGCGCCGTGGAGGGCGAGAGATGCGCCGCTTCGGCCACAGCGGTCAGGCTCATCGGGCTGTCCGACTGGCCGAGGATGGTCATGATGCTCAGTGCCCGCGACAGCGACTGAACGAGATTGCCCTTCGCCGCACGGTCAACGGTTTCCGCGCGGCCTTCGGCCCGCGGGGCCGGGGGTGCCATCATCAGCGCTTGCGTCTTCATCGTCCCATCCCTCTCGAAATCGTCCGGCGCTGTTGCATCGCGCCGTTGTCGTCCTCGGGTGTGGCGGCCCCCGGTTCTCCCTTGCGGGGAGCGGGGGCCGCCGGTTGGCTATGCCGCCGGCTCGATGCGGGCCGCGGCGAACTTGAACTCGGGAATCTTCCCGTAGGGGTCCAGCTTCGGGTTGGTCAGCACGTTGGCCGCCGCCTCGGCGTAGCAGAAGGGCACGAACACCAGCCCGGACGGGACGTTGTAGTCCGACCGCGCCTTCAGCTCGATGGTGCCGCGCCGGGTGGTGACCTTCATGCGGTCGCCGCCCTTGGCCCCCAGCCGCCGCAGGTCCGCCGGGCTCATGTAGGCCACCGCCTCCGGCTCCAGATCGTCGAGAACCTGGGCGCGCCGGGTCATCGACCCGGTGTGCCAATGCTCGAGCTGGCGCCCGGTGGTCAGGACCATCGGGAACTCGGCGTCCGGCTCCTCGGCCGGCGGGATCACGTCGGCGGGGACCAGACGCCCGCGGCCGGTGGCCGTGGGGAAGCCGTCGCCGAACACGATCTCCTGGCCCGGATCGTCCGCGGACAGGCTGGGATAGGTGACCGAACGCTCGCGCTCCAGCCGCTCCCAGGTGATGTTGTCGAGCGACGGCATCGCCCCCTTCATCTCCCGGAACACGTCGCGCGGATGCTCGTAGTTCCAGTCCAGACCCAGGCCGCGGGCCATGGCGTTGACGATCCACAGGTCCTGCCGGGCCTCGCCCGGCGGCGGCAGGGCCTGGCGGCCGAGCTGGACCTGGCGGTTGGTGTTGGTCACCGTGCCGGTCTTCTCCGGCCAGGCCGAGGCGGGCAGAACCACGTCGGCGTATTTGGCCGTCTCGGTCAGGAACAGGTCCTGCACCACCAGATGGTCGAGCTTGGCGAGCGCGTCGCGGGCGTGCTCCACGTCCGGGTCGGACATGGCCGGGTTCTCGCCCATCACGTACATGCCGTTCAGCGAGCCGGCATGGATGGCGTCCATGATCTCGACGACGGTCAGGCCGCGCTTGGAGTCCAGCTTGGTGTCCCAGAAATCCTCGTAGAAGGCGTGGACCTCCGGATCGTCCACCGGACGGTAGTCCGGGAACATCATCGGGATCAGGCCGGCGTCGGAGGCGCCCTGGACGTTGTTCTGGCCGCGCAGCGGGTGGAGGCCGGTGCCGGGGCGCCCGATCTGGCCGGTGACCAGCGACAGGGCGATCAGGCAGCGCACGTTGTCGGTGCCGTGGGTGTGCTGCGACACGCCCATGCCCCAGAAGATGATCGAGCCCTTGGAGGTGGCGTAGAGGCGCGCGACCTCGCGGAGCTGCTCCGCCGGGATGCCGCAGACCGGCTCCATGGCCTCCGGGGTGAAGCTGGCGATGTGGGCGCGCAGCTCCTCGAAGTCCTGGGTGTGCTCCGCCACATACCGCTCGTCGTACAGCCCCTCGCTGATGATGACGTTCAGCATGGCGTTCAGCATGGGCACGTCGCGGCCCGGCTTGAACTGGAGCATGTGGCTGGCGTGGCGCTTCAGCACCTGGCCGCGCGGGTCCATGATGACCAGCTTGGCGCCGCGCTTGGCCGCGTTCTTGAAGAAGGTCGCGGCGACCGGGTGGTTCTCCGTCGGGTTGGAACCGATGACGACGATCACCTCGGCGTCCTTGGCCGCCATGAAGGGAGCCGTCACCGCGCCCGACCCGATGCCCTCGATCAGCGCCGCCACCGAGGAGGCGTGGCACAGGCGGGTGCAATGGTCGACGTTGTTGGTGCCGAAGCCGACGCGCACCAGCTTCTGGAACAGATAGGCTTCCTCATTGGAGCCCTTGGCCGAACCGAAGCCGGCGAGCGCCGAGCCGCCCCGCTCGTCGCGGATCTTGCGCAGGCCGGCGGTGGCGACCTCCAGGGCCTCCTCCCAGCTCGCCTCGCGGAAGTGGGTCAGCGGGTTGAGCGGGTCGATGTCCACGTCGTGCTTGGACACGCCCTCCTTGCGGATCAGCGGCTTGGTCAGGCGGTGCGGGTGGTGGATGTAGTCGAAGCCGAAGCGGCCCTTCACGCACAGCCGGTTCTTGTTGGCCGGGCCGTCGCCGCCCGTCACCGACAGCAGCTTCTCGTCCTTGATGTTGTAGGTCAGCTGGCAGCCGACGCCGCAATAGGGGCAGACGCTGTCCACCTTGCGGTCCGGGGCGGCGGCGAAGACGCCGCTGTTCAGGTCCACCTGGGTCTTCGGCATCAGCGCGCCGGTCGGGCAGGCCTGGACGCACTCGCCGCAGGCGACGCAGGTGCTGTCGCCCATCGGGTCGGCGAAGTCGAAGACGATCGTCTCCTTGTGGCCGCGCAGCGCCATGCCGATGACGTCGTTGACCTGGACCTCGCGGCAGGCGCGGACGCACAGGTTGCACTGGATGCAGGCGTCGAGCTGCACCGCCATGGCCGGGTGGCTGAAGTCGGGCTTCGGCGCGCACTCGCGGCTGGGGAAGCGGCTGTCCGAGACCTCCAGACGGTCGGCCCAGCGCCAGAACTTGCTGTCCGGGTCGTGGGCCTCCTCCCGCTTCGGCTGGTCGGCGACCAGCATCTCGATGACCATCTTGCGGGCGAACTTGGCGTTCTCGCTGGCCGAGCGGACGCGCATGCCCGGCGTCGGGTGGCGCACGCAGGAGGCCGACATGGCACGCTCGCCGTCGATCTCGACCATGCAGGCCCGGCAGTTGCCGTCCGCGCGGTAGCCCGGCTCATCGGCGTAGCAGAGATGCGGGATCTCGGTGCCCAGGCGGTTGGCGACCTGCCAGATCGTCTCGCCGGCGTGGGCTTCGACGAGTTCGTCGTCGAGGTGGAACAGGATGCGGTCGCTCATATCACCGGACCTCCCCGCGCAGATCGTCGCGGAAGTGCTTCAGCGCACTCTTCAGTGGGTTCATCGCGGCCTGACCCAGGCCGCAGATCGACGCCGTGCCCATCAGCCGGGCGAGTTCCGTCAGAAGCGGCTCGTCCCACACCGGCTGCTTGATGAGCGCCACCGCCTTCTCCGTTCCGACGCGGCAGGGCGTGCACTGGCCGCAGCTCTCGTCCTCGAAGAAGTCCAGCAGGTTGCGCACGACCTTGCGCATGTCGTCCTGATCCGACAGCACGACCACCGCGGCGGAGCCGATGAAGCAGCCGTGCTGCTCCAGCGTGCCGAAGTCCAGCGGGATGTCGTCCATGCTGGCGGGCAGGATGCCGCCCGACGCGCCGCCGGGCAGATAGCCCTTGAGCGTGTGGCCGTCGGCCATGCCGCCGCAATACTCGTCGATCAGCTCGCGGATGGTGACGCCGGCGGGGGCCAGCTTCACGCCCGGATCCTTCACATGGCCGGAGACGGAGTAGCTGCGCAGGCCCTTGCGGCCGTTGCGCCCGTGGCTGCCCCACCAGTCGGCGCCCTTCTCAAGGATGTCCCTGATCCAGAACAGCGTCTCGACGTTGTTGATAAGGGTCGGGCGGCCGAACAGGCCGACGACCGACGGGAAGGGCGGCTTGTGCCGCGGCAGGCCCCGCTTGCCCTCGATGCTCTCCAGCATCGCGGACTCCTCGCCGCAGATGTAGGCCCCGGCGCCGCGCCGCAGATGGATGCGGGTGTGCCCGGCGAGGCCCGCCTTTTCCACGGCGGCGATCTCGTGCTCCAGCACCTCGCGGATGTGCGGGTACTCGTCGCGCAGGTAGATGTAGACGTCGGTTGCCTCGACCACCCAGGCGCCGATCAGCATCCCTTCCAGGAAGCGGTGCGGATCATTCTCCAGATAGTAGCGGTCCTTGAAGGTGCCCGGCTCGCCCTCGTCCCCGTTCACCGCCATCAGGCGGGGACCGGGCTCGTGGCGGACGAAGCGCCACTTGCGGCCGGTCGGGAAGCCGGCGCCGCCGAGGCCACGCAGGTTGGCCCCTTCCAGCTTGCCGAGGATGTCGTCCACCGGGACGTTGCCCGTCAGACAGTCGGCGAGCAGGCGGTAGCCGCCCTCCGCCTTGTACTGATCCAGGCTGACATAGGTGGGGAGCTGCGGGTGCGTCTCGCCGTTCTTCACGGCGGTGACCACGCTCTCGACCGTGGCGTTCTCGTGCAGGGCGTGGCCGATGGCCACCGCCGGGGCGTTGTGGCAGGCGCCCATGCAGGGGGCGCGCACCACCCGGACGTCCGGCCCCATGTCGGCGGCCTTCAGCTCGTCGAGCAGCTTCTCGCCGCCGGCCATGCAGCAGGACAGGCTGTCGCAGACCCGGACGGTCACGGGCGGAGGAGCGTCCTCCCCGTCCATCACGATGTCGAAGTGGGCGTAGAAGGACGCCACCTCGTACACCTCCACCAGGGCCAGCCGCATCTCGTGGGCCAGCGCCGCGAGGTGGCGGGCGTGCAGCCCGTGGTAGGTGTCCTGCAACAGGTGCAGATGCTCGATCAGCAGGTCCCGCTGCCGGGACCGGTCACCGAGGAGTTCCTGCACCTCCGCCAGGGCCGCCGGATCGACCTGCCGGCCCTTCGGCTGGGGCCGGGTGTTCCGGCGCCCCGAACCGGGATGGATGGCGCGCCTTTTGGTGTCGTCTTTGGCGACGATGGCCGTGTCCATGTCCGCCCTCCCCTCTCGTCAGGCTTGATTCTTCGTAACGTTGGGATGTCGTGCCGTCGTTTGGAACCGCCCCCCCGTTTTTTCCGAGGGGGCTTTGTTTTTATAACTCAGGAAGGCGTTACTGCTTGGGACCCTTGCGGACGGCGCTGGTGGGGTTGAGGCTGCCGATGTTGCCGCTCTCCGACCCGGCGTTGGGGTCGATCACCGCGTTGATCAGCGTCGGCCGGCCGCTGTCCATCGCCGCGCTGACCGCG
>NZ_WHOR01000123.1:0-15846 GCF_013340925.1 Azospirillum formosense | reverse complement strand
CCCCCCTCAGGACTTTCAAAGGGTATGGCCTCCGGAGCCGCAAGATTGTTTAAAGAGCCAGGGCCGGGACGATCATCTCCGGCGCGGTCACCCGCTCGCCGCTGTTGTCGCTGAGCTGCCAGCGGCCGGCCTTGACCTCCAGCACCGCCACGTCGGCGGCCATGCCCGGGGACAGCGCGCCGATCTCGTCGGCCATGCCCAGCATGGCGGCGGGGTTGCTGGTCACCGTCTTCAGCACGTCGCCCAGCGCCATGCCGAGAGTCAGAAGCTCGGTCATCGCGTGGGTCAGGCTGAAGGGGGCGACGCCGTAGAAGGGGTTGGCCTCGCGGTCGCCGCCGGCACCCGTGACCGGGGCCTTCACGTTGTAGCCGTGCAGGTCGGCGCCCAGCGTGTAGGGCAGGATGCCCGCCGCCAGGGTCCGCCGCGCCATCTCGAAGCTGAAGTGCGAGCCGTGGCCGACGTCCACGGTCAGGCCGCGCTCCAGCGCCTTGTAGATGACCGGATGCACCTCGCCGGTGCGGGTCGAGATGAAGCCGCCGGGATGTCGGGTGAAGGGATGGGCCAGGATGTCGCGCGAATCCAGCAGCGGGACCAGCTCCTCCACCAGCATGTCGGGATCGACGGCCTCGCCGCCCTCCACCTCCGGCCAGAGCTGGCCGAGATGGACGTAGAGCGGCACGCCGATGCCGTCGGCGATCCGCTTGGCCTGCTTGATGACGTCCAGGCCCCAGCGCGAGGCGCCGCCGACCTCCGCGTGGGCCTTGATGCCCTTCACGATGTCGCGGTTCTCGCGCCCGACGCGGATGGTGGCGTCCACATCGACGCAATCCGGGCGGTAGAGCTGCGGGTAATAGTGGCCCTCCAGCCCGCCGACCAGGTAGGCCGACAGGAAGCACAGCGTGCGCGAGCGCGCCGGCTCGGCGATGAAGCGGCGGAAGGCCGGCAGGGTCATCAGGCTCGGCCCGCCCTGGTCGACCAGCGTCGACACGCCGGAGCGCACGCCCACCATGTCCGGGTTCAGCCCGAAGCGCCCGGTCACCTTCTCGAAGACGTGCGCGTGGGTGTCGATCAGGCCCGGCGTCACGAGCTTTCCGGAGACATCAAGGATGGTGTCGGCGGCATCGTCGGGCAGCCGTTCCGCCACCGCCGCGATGCGGCCCTTCGCGACCGCCAGATCGCCGACCAGATCCAGGCCGTTGGCCGGATCGAGAATCCGTCCGCCGCGGAGCACGAGGTCGAACGTGTGCGTCTCTGACATAACCCACCTTCTTGCGCTGATTTTTATCTGCCCGTCCTTTCAGCAAGCGTCATGCCAGGGAGGGAGGAATTCGGCGGATGCGCAAAACTTCAGCACACTGACGAATGACCGCCTGTTGGGCATTTGGTGGTCAAAATACGCACAATACGGCATACCACAGCATGCTCCCGTCGCCCGTTGAGGCGCTGTTTTTCCGCAGTATACTGACGATTCATGGTCCGGCGGCGCGGCGCGGCACCCTGCCGCCGATTTGTGCACGAACATGAAAGCCGCGGCGAAAACCACGGCTTTTGAAGGGCTCCGGGGATCGGCCACCGCCGCCGCAGTGGGGCACGCCAAGGCCATCCCGGGCCACCATCATATCGTCAGCACACTGATCAATGCCCGCGCGGCAGGCAGAGGTTGCGTACGAATGAAGCGGCGAAGCAAAGCTCCTGTAACTCCCGATTGTTGATTGTTTTTCAACGATATAGAGCGTCGTTTGCAACGGCCGCTTGGCCCCTCCATCCATCCGTTTGCCCAACATTCGGGCGATTTCCGACCGTGCCGGCGCGCCGCGTCCGCCCTCCCGCCGAGCCGAAATGCGCAGTGGTCTGCCGGTTGGCACGGCGTTCGCAAAGGGGTGGGAAACCAACGGAAAAAGTCGGATATCCATAAAAATGAGAGGGTTTCTTCGTGGTCCGCGGCCTTCTTCCGTGAGGTTCCCATGCTGAACACGCCGCGCAGCCGCCGGGGAATGGTCACCTCCCCGCATCATCTCGCCAGCCAGGCCGGCCTCCAGATCCTGCGCGACGGCGGCACCGCCGTCGAGGCGGCGGTCGCCGTCGCCGCGGCGCTGGCCGTCGTCTACCCGCACATGACCGGCATCGGCGGCGACGGCTTCTGGCTGATCGCCGAGCCGGGGCGCGACCCCGTCGCCATCGACGCCTGCGGCGGGGCGGGCAAGGCCGTCTCGCTCGACCTCTACCGGCGCCACGGCCACGCCACCGTACCCTGGCGCGGGCCGCTGGCGGCGAACACGGTCGCCGGCACCATCGACGGCTGGCGCGAGGCGCTGGCCGTCAGCGCCGGCTGGGCCGAGCCGCTGCCGCTCGCCCGCATCCTGGAGGAGGCGATCGCCCACGCCGAGCAGGGCATCCCGGTCACCGCCAGCCAGGAGGGGCTGACCCGCCAGAAGCTGCATGAGCTGAAGGACGTCCCCGGTTTCAAGGACACCTTCCTGCCGGGCGGCGCCGTGCCGCCGGAAGGCTCCACGTTGAAGCAGCCGGCGCTGGCCGCCACGCTGCGCCGGCTGGCGGCGGAGGGGCTGGACAGCTTCTACCGCGGGCCGCTCGCCGCATCCATCGCGGCGGATCTGGAGCGCGCCGGGTCCCCGGTCGGCGCCGCCGATCTGGCGGCCCACGCCGCGCACCGCCGCCCGGCCCTGTCGGTCGGCGTGCGCGGGGCGCGGCTGTTCAACCACCCGCCGCCGACGCAGGGTCTGGCCTCGCTGATGATCCTCGCGCTGTTCGACCGGCTGGTCGTGACGGAGGGCGAGGGCTTCGACCACATCCACGGGCTGATCGAGGCGACCAAGCAGGCCTTCCTGGTGCGCGACCGCGAGGTCGGCGACCCGGCCTACATGGGGCGGGAGGCGCAGACCTTCCTCGACGACACGGTGCTGGACGGTCTGGCCGCCAACATCGACCGCGCCCGCGCGCTGCCCTGGCCGCATGTCGCCAAGCCCGGCGACACGGTGTGGCTGGGCGTGATCGACGGGCAGGGCCGCGCCGTCAGCATGATCCAGAGCGTCTATTTCGAATTCGGCTCCGGCCTCGTCCTGCCGGAGACCGGCATCACCTGGCAGAACCGCGGCGCCTCCTTCCGTCTGGCGGAGGATGGCTGGAACGCGCTGGCGCCCGGCCGCAAGCCCTTCCACACGCTGAACCCGGCGATGGCCCGCTTCGACGACGGGCGCGGCATGGTCTACGGCACCATGGGCGGGGAGGGGCAGCCGCAGACTCAGGCCGCCGTCTTCTCCCGCTACGCGATGTTCGGGCAGGGCCTGCAGGCCGCCGTCACGGCGCCGCGCTGGCTGCTCGGCCGCACCTGGGGCGAGGACAGCGTGACGCTGAAGCTGGAGAGCCGCTTCGACCCCGCCCTGGTCGCCGCCCTGCGCGACGCCGGGCACACGGTCGAACTGCTCGATCCTTACACGAGCACCATGGGGCATGCGGGCGCCATCGTCCGCCATGCCGACGGAACGCTGGAGGGGGCGACCGATCCCCGCAGCGACGGCGCGGTCGCCGCGTGGTGACCGCCGAACCAAGGCACAATCAAGAACAGAGGGGGTTAGACGACATGCGGACGATGAAGACCACGGCGTTGCTGCTGAGCGCCGCGCTGCTGGCGCCGGGCGTGGCCTTTGCGCAGGAGACGATCAAGATCGGCGTGACCCAGCCGCTGACCGGCGCGGTCGCCGCGTCGGGCAACTACGTCGCCAACGGCGCGAAGGTCGCGGAGGAGGTCGTCAACGCCAACGGCGGCGTTCTCGGCAAGAAGATCCAGCTGATCATCGAGGACAACAAGAGCAACCCGAAGGAGGCCGTCGCCTCCGCCGAGAAGCTGATCGTGCGCGACAAGGTCCCGGTGCTGATGGGCGCCTGGAGTTCCACCTTCACCCTGGCGGTGATGCCGAAGCTGGTGGAGTACGGCGTGCCGATGGTGGTGGAGACCTCCTCCTCGACCAAGATCACCACCTCCGGCAACCCCTGGGTGTTCCGCATCGCCCCGACCTCCGCCATGGAGGCCAAGTCCTTCGCGGAGAAGCTGGACCACTTCCAGCCGGCCATCCAGAAGGCCGATTTCCTGGCGGTGAACAACGACTTCGGCCGTGGCTCGGCGGACGAGTTCCGCAAGATGCTCCAGGCCAAGGGCGTCAAGATCGGCGTCACCGAGACGATGGCGCCGGAGGCCACCGACCTGTCGGCCCAGCTTTCCAGCATCAAGCAGTCGGGCGGCGACACGCTGTTCGTCACCACCGGCGTCGAGCAGATCACCCTGATCCTGAAGCAGGCGGCCGAGTTGCGTCTGCCGCACCGGATCATCACCAACGGCGGCTCCTCCTCCCCCGACCAGCTCATCGCGCAGGCGGGTGCGGCGGCGGACGGCGGCTACTTCACGCTGTTCTTCGCCCCCTGGTTCCCGGAGAAGGCGGTGCACCCGACGGTCGCCAAGACCTTCGTCGATGGCTGGAACAAGAAGGGCTACGACTTCGCCGGCCTGACCGAGGGCTACCGCGGCTATGACGGCATCATGACCATCGTGGAAGCCATCAAGAAGGCCGGCAAGGCCGAGCCGCAGGCCATCCGCGACGCGCTGTGGACCGTCAAGCTGGACGGCGTGAACGGCGACATCGCCTTCAAGAAGGATGGCCCGGAGGGCAAGGAGAGCGGCCAGAACGAGGCCAACGTCTACGTCGTCCAGGTGAAGGACGGCAAGGTGACGATGCCGTAACCGGCTTCACCGCCCTCTCCCCTCCGGGGAGAGGGAAGGGGCCCGCGCGAAGCGCGGGAAGGGTGAGGGTCGTACGAGGATCAAGGCGCTGATCCTTGCCGGTACCCTCACCCGCCGCCTTCGGCGCCACCCTCTCCCGGGACGGGAGAGGGGAAGTAAGGAGACACGCGGTGGAAGCGCATCTGCAGCACCTTTTGAACGCCGTGGTCCTGGGGGGGACCTACGCGCTGCTGGGAATCGGCCTGACGCTGATCTTCGGCATCATGCGCGTGGTCAACTTCACCCATGGCGAGCTTTACACCTTCGGCGCCTACATGGCCTACATGCTGGCCGGGATGATGGGGCTGAACTTCTTCATGTCCCTGGCGATGGCAGCATTGCTGGGCATGGCGCTGGGGGCGCTGATCGAATTCACGCTGCTGCGCCCGCTGAAGGGCGCCGACATCGACACCACCATGCTGGTGATGATCGGCGCCGGCATCGCCATGCAGGCCGGCGAGCAGCTCGTCTGGGGCGGTGTCGCGAAGTCCGTGCCCAGCCCCTTCCCGACCGAGCCGGTGGTGATCGGGTCGGTGTCGGTGGGCATGAACCGGCTGTTCGTCCTGGGCGTGGCATTGCTGCTGCTGGGCGGCTTCTACCTGCTCATCAACCGGACCAAGCTCGGCGTCGCCATGCGCGCCACCTTCCAGGACCCGGACACCGCGGCGCTGATGGGCGTCAACCGCGGGCTGATGTACACGCTGACCTTCGCGCTCGGCTCCGGCCTCGCCGCCACGGCGGGAGCGCTGCTCGGCCCGATCTTCGTGGTCACGCCGACCATGGGCGATCTGGTGGCGCTGAAGGCCTTCGCCATCGTCATCCTGGGCGGGTTGGGCAACATCCCCGGCGCCACCATCGGCGGCTTCGTCCTGGCGCTCGCCGAGGAGTTCGGCGCCGGCTACCTGTCGTCGGGCTACCGCGACGCCATGGGCTTCATCCTCATCATCGCCGTGCTGATCGTGCGGCCCCAGGGTCTCTTCGCCATGAAGGAGCGGATCGGATGACGACGCGTCTCCTCCCCTGGCTGTTCGTGCTGGTCATGGCGGTCGGGCCGCTGTGGCTGGGCGACCAGTACATCCTCTACGTCCTGACCTCGACCGGCATCTTCATCATCGGGGCGATGAGCCTGAACCTGCTGCTCGGCTACACCGGGCAGCTCAGCCTCGGCCACATCGCCTTCTTCGGCATCGGCGCCTACACCAGCGCGCTGCTGTCGCTGGGCTTCGACCTCGACCTCGGAGGGGCGGAACCCTTCGTGCTGGGGCCGCAGCCGGTGTGGGTGGCCTTCCTCGGCGGCATCCTGGTGGCGGCGCTGTTCGGTTTCCTGATCGGCAAGCTCGCCTTCCGGGTGCGCGGGGCCTACTTCGTCATCGTTACCATCAGCTTCGCCCAGGTCATGCGCATGGTCGCGCTGAACTGGGTGGACCTGACCGAGGGGCCGATGGCGCTGAACAACATCCCGCCGCTGTCGGTCTGGCTGCCGTGGGACGGTGTGATCCCGCTCTACAAGAAGGAATACAACTACCTTCTGGTGCTGGCGGTCGCGGTGGTCTGCTTCCTGGTGATCCAGCGGCTGGTGCAGTCGCGGGTGGGCCGGGCGCTGGTGGCGCTGCGCGAGAACGAGTCGCTGGCGCGTTCGGTCGGCATCGACGTGACGCGCTATCTGGTCGTCGCCACGGTGATCGCGGCGGGCATGGCCGGGGCCGCGGGCGGGCTCTACACCCACTACATCCGCATCGTCGACCCGGACGTCTTCATGTTCATCTACACGGTGACCATGGTCATCATGGTGGTGACGGGCGGCAAGGGCACGCTGGCCGGTCCGATCGTCGGCGGCCTCGCCTTCGGCATCCTGCCCGAGGTGCTGCGCGAGGTGGCGCGGCCCGAGGTGCAGTGGATCATCTACGGCGTCGCCATGATCGTGGTCGTCTTCTTCCTGCCCCAGGGCATCGTCCCGGCGGTGAAGAACTGGTTCGCCGGCCGCCGCAAGCGCGTCGCCGGAACGGCGCTGGGCCTGCGCAAGGAGACCTCGGCATGAGCCTCGCCCTCGACGAATCCGCCGCTCCGATCCTTGAGGTGCGCGAGGTCGCGGTTCACTTCAGCGGCCTGATCGCCATCGCCTCGATGAGCTTCGCCGTGCCGGAGGGGGAGATCGTCAGCCTGATCGGCCCCAACGGGGCGGGCAAGACGACCGCCTTCAACGTCATCACCGGCTTCCTGAAGCCGACCGGCGGGAAGGTGCTGTTCCGCGGCACCGACCTGACGCGCCTGTCCTCCAACCGCATCGCGGGCCTGGGCGTCGTGCGCACCTTCCAGCGCACCAGCATCTTCGCCGGCTGCACCGTCTTCGACAACGTGCTGACCGGGATGCACCGGCAGGGCCGGGCGGAGACCTGGGGGGCGCTGCTGCGGCTCGCCTCGGTGCGGGCGGAGACGGAGCGGATGCGGGCGGCGGTGGCCGAGATCCTGGCCTTCGTCGGGCTGTCGCACCGCGCCGACGAGCTGGCCGGCAACCTCGCCTACGGCGAGCAGCGGCTTCTCGGCATCGCCATCGCGCTGGCCGCCGACCCGAAGCTGCTGCTGCTGGACGAGCCCGCTGCCGGGCTGAACCCGTCGGAGACGGAGGCCTTCATGGGCGTCGTCCAGCGCATCCGCGACCGTGGCGTGACCATCCTGCTGGTGGAGCATGACATGCGCATGGTCATGACCATCTCCGACCGCGTGGTGGTGCTGAACCACGGGCGCATCATCGCCGAAGGCCCGCCGGAGGTCATCCGCGCCAACCCGGACGTGATCCAGGCCTATCTGGGCCAGGGGGTGAAGCATGCTAAAGGTTGAGGGGATCACCGTCTGCTACGGCCAGATCCCGGCGCTCCGCAACGTCTCGCTGACGGTGGAGGAAGGGGAGCTGGTCACCCTGATCGGCGCCAACGGCGCCGGCAAGACCACCACGCTGCGCGCCATCAGCGGCCTGCTGCCGCTGGCCTCGGGCCGCATCACCTTCGAGGGGCGGGAGATCGGCAACGCAGCACCCCGCACGGTGCTGGCGCTGGGTGTGGCCCACTGTCCGGAGGGGCGGCGCGTCTTCCCCCACCTGACCGTGCGCGAGAACCTGGAGATGGGCGCCTATCTGCGCCGCGACCATCAGGCGGTGGCCCAGGACATGGAGCGGCTGTTCGACCGCTTCCCCCGCCTGAAGGAACGTCTGAACCAGCCCGCGGGCACCATGTCGGGCGGCGAGCAGCAGATGCTGGCCATCGCGCGGGCGCTGATGTCGCGCCCGAAGATCGTGCTGTTCGACGAGCCGTCGCTCGGCCTCGCTCCCAACCTCGTGGAGCGCACCTTCGAGATCGTGTCGGACATCCGCCGGGAAGGGACCACCGTGCTGATGGTCGAGCAGAACGCCTACGCCGCGCTCGACATGTGCGACCGCGCCTACCTGCTGGAGAGCGGGCAGGTGATGGAGCAGGGCACCGGGCAGGCGATGCTCGCCAACGACCACATCCAGCGCGCCTATCTGGGCGGTTAAGCAAAAAAGAGAGGGTCAGGGAATGGGAGAGGTTAGCACCGCCGGATCGGGGGTCGGCGCCAGGGTCCGCCGCAAGGAGGACGACCGGCTGCTGCGCGGGCGGGGCCGCTTCGTCGGCGACATCGCCCTGGTCGGCATGAAGGATTTGGCCTTCGTGCGCAGCCCGGTCGCCCACGCCACCATCACCGGCATCGAGATCCCGGAGGAGCACCGCGGCGCCGTCTTCACCTGGGCGGACCTGGCGGCGGGCGGCGTCAAGCCGATCCGCGCCGTGTCGGGCCTGCCCGGCTTCAAGGTGTCGGAGCAGCCGGCGCTGGCCGACGGCAAGGTGCGCTTCGTCGGCGAGCCGGTGGCCGTCTGCGTCGCCGCCACCCGCGCCGAGGCCGAGGACATCGCCGCCTCCGTCTTCGTCGATTACGCCGAGCTGCCGGTGAACTCCGACATGCTGGAGGCGGTGACGCCGGGCGCGCCGAAGGTGCACGACCACTGGCCGGACAACGTCTTCCTGGAGACCAACGTCGGCGGCAACATCGCGGAGATCGCCGCCACCGCGCCGGTCAAGGTCTCCCGCACCATCCGCACGGCGCGCCAGTGCATGGTCCCGCTGGAGGGCAAGGGCGTGGTCGCCCATTGGGACCGCCATGTCGAGCAGCTCGTCCTGACCACCTCGACCCAGATGCCGCACATCGTGCGCGCCGGCCTGTCGGAATGCCTGGACCTCGACCAGGGGCTGATCCGCGTGGTGGCGCCGGACGTCGGCGGCGGCTTCGGCTGGAAGGGCCTGCTCCAGCCGGAGGAGATCGTGGCCGCCTGGATCGCCATGCGGCTCGACCGCCCCGTCCGCTGGACCGAGGACCGGCGGGAGCATCTGGTGGCCGCCGCCAACGCCCGTGAGCACCATTACGAGATCACCGCCTACGCCGACGCGCGCGGGCGTCTGCTGGGGATCGAGGCCGACGCCTGGGTCGATGCCGGCGCCTACTCCGTCTATCCCTTCTCCGCCTGCCTGGAGGCGGCGCAGGTCGGCAGCATCCTGCCCGGCCCCTACGACTTCGCGCATTACCGCTGCCGCACCTTCTCCGTCTGCACCAACAAGCCGCCCATCGTCCCCTACCGCGGCGTGGCGCGCACCGGCGTGTGCTTCGCGATGGAGCAGATGATCGACGCCGTGGCCGACGCCGTCGGGCGGGAGCCGTGGCAGGTGCGCCTGGAAAACCTCGTCCCGCCGGAGAAGATGCCCTTCGACAACGTGACGAAGAAGCACTTCGACAGCGGCGACTATCCCGAATCCGTCCGCCGCGCCGTCGCCGCCATCGAGCTGGAGGGCTGGCGCGCTCGCCAGAAGGCCAGGGAGGCGGACGGGCGCTTGATCGGCGTCGGCTTCGCCACCTATTGCGAGCAGTCGGCCCACGGCACCGCCGTCTATCACGGCTGGGGCATCCCGATGGTGCCGGGGCACGAGCAGGCGCAGGCCCGCATCACCCCGGACGGCGGGCTGGAGCTGCGCGTCGGCGTGCAGTCGCACGGCCAGAGCATGGAGACCACCTTCGCCCAGGTCGCGCACGAGGTGCTGGGCATCCCGCTGGAGAAGATCAAGCTGGTGCACGGCGACACCGGGCTGACGCCCTATTCGACGGGCACCTGGGGGTCGCGCAGCATGGTCATGGCCGGCGGCGCCGTCGCCACCGCTTGTCGCACGCTGGCCGAGCGGCTGCGCAAGATCGGCGCGCATCTGATGCAGGCCGGTGCGGACGGGGTGGTGCTGGAGGGCGGGTCGGTGAAGGCCGGGGCCGCCGCGGTGACCATCCGCGAGATCGCTCACACCTGGTACCGCGCGCCGCAGCTCCTCCCCGCCGACGTGGACCGCGGCGGGCTGGAGGTCACCGCCGGCTACAAGCCGGGCAGCGACCATGGCACCTTCTCCTACGCCACCCACGCCGTGGCGGTGGCCGTGGACCCGGAGATCGGGCAGGTCGAAATCCTCGACTACGTGGTGGTCGAGGACGCCGGGACCATGGTCAACCCGATGGTCGTCGACGGCCAGATCTACGGCGGCGTCGCCCAGGGCGTCGGCACCGCGCTCTACGAGCGGATGCCCTACGACGCGGAGGGCCAGCCGCTCGCCTCCACCTTTGCGGATTACCTGATCCCCGGTTTCACCGAGGTCCCGCACGTGAGGATCATCCACATGCTGACGCCCTCGCCCTACACCGAGTTCGGCGTGAAGGGCATCGGCGAGGGCGGCGCCATCGCCCCGCCGGCGGCGATCTGCAACGCCATCAACGACGCGCTGAAGCCGCTGGGAGTCATCGTGACGAACGCGCCGATGACGCCGGAGGTCATTCTCTCCGCCATTGCGGGCGAGCGGGGTGCGGCATGAAGGCGGTCGATTTCGACTACGCGCAGCCGGCGACGCTCGCCGATGCGCTTGAGCTGCTGTCCCGCGAGGACGTGATGGTGCGGCCGGTGGCCGGCTCCCAGTCGCTCGGCCCCATGCTGAACCTGCGGCTGGCCCAGCCGGAGCTGCTGGTGGACATCACCCGCATCGCCGAGCTTCAAACAATCCGCCGGGAGGGCGACCGGCTGGTCATCGGGGCCTGCGTCACCCACGCGCGGCTGGAGGACGGCGATTATCCGGACGTGACGCGCGGCGTTCTGCCATCCGTGGCGGCGGTGATCGCCTATCGCGCGGTGCGCAACCGCGGCACCATCGGCGGCAGCCTCGCCCACGCCGACCCGGCGGCGGACTGGGTGAACGTCCTGACCGCGCTCGGCGCCGACGTGGTGATCGCCGGCACGGGCGGGCGGCGCACGGTGCCGATGACCGATTTCATCCTGGGTATCTTCGAGACGGCCCTGCTGCCGGGCGAGATCGTCGCGGAAATCCATGTGCCCGCCCTCTCCGACAGGGCGCGCTGGGGCTACTACAAGGTCTGCCGCAAGACCGGCGAGTTCTCCCACGCCACCGGCGCGGTGCTGATCGACCCGGCCCGCGGCGTCCAGCGCTGCGTCGCCGGGGCGACCTCCGGCAAGCCGGTGGTGATCGACGGCCCCGCCCTGTTCGAGGATGGCTGCACGGAAGCGGCGATGGCCGCGCATCTCGCCGGCAGCCCCGCCGCGGACGACCCCATCGCCCTTCGGACCCACACCGTCGCGCTGAAGCGCGCCATCGCGCAGGTGATGTCATGAGCGCCCACGCCAAAATCATTTCCCTAACCGTCAACGGCACGCGGGTCGAGGCCAGCGTGCCGCCGCGCCAGCATCTCGGCGACTTCCTGCGCGAGCGGGAGCTGCTGACCGGCACCCATCTGGGCTGCGAGCACGGCGTGTGCGGCGCCTGCACCATCCTGATCGACGGGGAGCCGGCGCGCTCCTGCATCACCTTCGCGGTGGCCTGTGACGGGCGGTCCGTCACCACGGTGGAGGGGCTGGACGACGATCCCGTCGCCACGGAGCTGCGCGAGGCCTTCTCCGCCGAGCATGGGCTGCAGTGCGGCTTCTGCACGCCGGGGATGCTGGTGGCGGCGCGCGACGTGGTGCTGCGCCGCCCGGACGCCGACAACCCGGCGATCCGCACCGCGATGAGCGGCAACCTGTGCCGCTGCACCGGCTATGTCGGGATCGTCAACGCCATCCGCCGCGTCATCGACGCGCGCAACACGAACGCGGGGTAAGCCCATGCCGACCATGACCCAGACCCTTGCCGTCAACTTCCCGCGTGCCCGCGTCTGGCCACTGCTCGGCGACGTGGAGCAGGTGATCGCCTGCATGCCCGGCGCCTCGCTGACCAAGCCGCGCGAGGGCGACCGGATCTTCGGGCAGATGCGCGTGAAGCTCGGCCCCATCGCCGCCGCCTTCGCCGGCGAGGGCACGCTGACGATGGACGAGGCGACCCACACCGGCGTCATCCACGGCCAGGGCACGGACCCCAAGAACAACTCCCGCGCCAAGGCCGACGTGACCTTCGCCGTCGTGGAGGAGGGGGCGGGGACGCGCATCGACCTGACCGTCGATTTCACGCTGACCGGCGTTCTGGCCCAGTTCAGCCGCGGCGCCATCGTGCAGGAGATCGCCAACCGCCTGACCGCCGAGTTCGCCCGCAACCTGGAAGCCAAGCTCGCCGCGACCGCCCCGGTGGAGGAGGTAGCTGCGTCCTCGGATGCGGTGGCCGCTCCGGCCCCGGAGCCTGCCTCCAAGCCCGCCCCCGAGCCGGCCAAGGAACTGAACGCTGGCAATCTGCTGTGGGTGATGTTGAAAGACTGGCTGCGTGGCCTCTTCGGCGGTCGCTCTCTGCAAGACAACCACAGCCGTTCCCGATAATCCCTCTCCCGCTCTGGGAGAGGGGATTGCAGTGCCGTTTGCGAACGTGAGATTGACCACCGCATCATGCCGAACGACCCCCTGAACGCCTTCGTCCCCTACGGCCGGACCGAGGTCGCCGGAGCCGCGGACGGCCCGCTGGCCGGGCTGCGCTTCGCGGTGAAGGACCTGTTCCACATCGCCGGCCTGCCCACCGGCGCCGGCAACCCGGACTGGCTGCGCACCCACGAAGTCCCGCGGGAGACCGCGCCGGCCGTGCGGCGGCTGCTCGACGCCGGGGCGCGCGTCGCCGGCAAGACGCTGACCGACGAGCTGGCCTGGAGCCTGGCCGGCGAGAACGCCCATTACGGCACGCCGGAGAATCCGAAGGCGCCCGGCCGCATCCCCGGTGGCTCCTCCAGCGGGTCGGCCGCCGCGGTGGCGGGCGGGGCGGTGGATTTCGCCATCGGGACGGACACCGGCGGGTCGGTCCGCCTGCCGGCGAGCTATTGCGGCCTCTACGGCATCCGGCCCACCCACGGGGTGGTTCCGCTCGACGGCTCCGTTCCCCTGGCGCCGAGCTTCGACACGGTGGGCTGGTTCGCGTGGGAGGCGGCGCTGCTCCGCCGCGTCGGGGCGGTGCTGCTGCCCCCGGCGTCCACTCTGGGGCCCGATCTGGCCTTCCGCCTGCTGGTCGCCGAGGACGCCTTCGCCGTTGCCGGGGAGGCGGTGCGATCCGCCCTCGCCCCGCCCTTGGAGCGGCTGCGCGAGCGGTTCGGGTCGGCGGACGGCGTGACGCTGGCCCCGGAGGGGCTGGACCAATGGCGCCCGGTCTTTCAGACGCTCCAGGCCGCCGAGGCCTGGGCGGCGCACGGCGCCTGGATCACCGCGACGAAGCCGACCTTCGGGCCGGGGGTGCGCGACCGCTTCGCCGCGGCGGCCACGCTCAACCCCGCTCTCGCCCGCGCGGCGGCGCAGACGCGGGAGGGCATCCGCCGGCGGATGGACGAGCTGCTGGGGGCGGATGGGCTGATCGTCCTGCCCAGCGCGCCGGGCATCGCGCCGTTGCGCGGCTCGTCGGGGGCGGCGGTGGACACGGAGCGCGGTCGCGCGCTGGCGATCCTCTGCCCCGCCGGTCTGGCCGGCCTGCCGCAAGTCTCGATTCCCGCGGCGCGGCTCCAGGGCTGCCCGCTTGGCCTGTCGCTGATCGGCCCGCGCGGCAGCGACTCCGCGCTTCTCGCCATCGCCGAGGACTTGTTCGCATGACGCTTGCAATCAACATCCCCGAGGTGGTGGCCGAGGTCACCGCCGCCTTCGAGCGCTACGAGCGCGCGCTGACCGGCAACGACGTGGCGGTTCTGGACGAGCTGTTCTGGAACCACCCGGCGACCCTGCGCTACGGCGTGGGCGAGAATTTGTACGGCTACGACGCCATCGCCGCCTTCCGCCAGGGCCGCCCGGCGGCGGGGCTGGACCGAACCCTGCGCAACACCGTCATCACCACCTATGGCCGCGACATGGCGACCGCCAACACCGAGTTCACGCGCCCTTCCACCGAGCGCGTCGGGCGGCAGAGCCACAGCTGGGTCCGCATGCCGGAGGGCTGGCGGATCGTCGCGGCGCATGTGTCGCTGATGGGCTAGACGTTGCCCTTCCTCCGGCCCGCCGCCATCCTCACTGACAATCGATTTCCCGAACCCGCTCCGACGGACCGCCCGCGATGACCTTAGACGACCCCCTGATCGAAGAGGCGTACCGCGTCCTGGCGGAGCGTCCCGGATTCCTCATCCGCCGCCTGCACCAGATCCACGTCGCCATGTTCATGGAGGAGTGCGCGGAGTTCAACATCACCCCCGTTCAGTACAGTGTGCTGACCGCCCTAATGGACCGGCCCGACCTGGATCAGGTGACGCTGGGCGCCCAGATCGGCATCGACCGCACGACCACGGCCGGCGTTCTGTCGCGGCTGGCCGAGCGCGGGCTGATCCAGCGCCGGGCCAGCCCGGTGGACAAGCGCATGAAGCTGGCTGCCATCACCGCGGAGGGCCGAAAGCTGCTGCGCCGCATGGACAAGAAGGCCCAGCGCGCCCACGACCGCACCATCGCGCCTCTGCCGAAGGAGGACCGGGCGGTCTTCCTGCGCTACCTGCTGCATCTGGTGGACGCCAGCAACGGCTACGGCCGCGCCCCGCTGCATCTGCCATGAGGTGAACCTTCCCCTCTCCCGTCCCGGGAGAGGGAGGGACCCACGCGCCAGCGTGGGAGGGTGAGGGTGCCGCCAAGGATCGGTGCCTTGATCCTCGCACGACCCTCACCCGCCCGCTCCCGCGGGCACCCTCTCCCGGGACGGGAGAGGGATTGTACGCAAAGGACACACGTGATGAACGACGCCACCGCGCGGGCCGTGGAGCGGATGCTGGCCGCCGATCCGGTGTGGACGGAGACCGGAACCGCCGGGGAGCGGATCGGGCTGGACCGCCACACGCTGCTGCACGCCGGGCCGCCCTTCGCCGATCCGGCGGAGATCTGCCCGCCGATCCTCAACGCCGCCGCCGCCGCGCTGCTGTTCGAAGGCATGGCCGGCGGCGTGGAGGAGGCCCGCGCCATGGTCGTGAGCGGTGCCGTGACCCTGCGCCCGGCGCAGGATTTCGGCGTGGTCACCCCGCTCGCCGCCGTCGTGTCGCGGTCGATGTGGCTGCATGTGGTGGAGGATGCGGGCGGCTCCGGCGCCCGCGCCTACAGCCCGCTCAACGAGGGCGGCGGCCCCGCTTTGCGCTTCGGCATCGTCAGCGGCGCGGTGGTGGAGCGGCTGCGCCTGCTGCACGGCGTGGTCGGCCCGGCGCTGGCCGGGATCGGTCCGGTGGAACTGCGTGGCATCGCGTGCGAGGCGATGGAGCAGGGGGACGAACTGCATGGGCGCGTCGGGGTGGCTTAGGCGCTGCTGACCGAGACGCTGGTGTCGCGGCTGGGCGGGACCGGCGAGGTCTGCGCCTTCCTGAAGGAGGCCGGGCAGTTCTTCCTCAACCCGTGGATGGCCGCCTGCAAGGCGGTGATGCTGGCTGCCGACGGCGTGCCGGGGTCGGCGCTGGTGACGGCGGCGGGCGGCAACGGGGTGCGGTTCGGGCTGCGCCTGTCGGGCATGATGGGGGAGGGCTGGGCGACCGCGCCGGTGGCCGCACCGCAGGGGCCGGGCCTGTCCCTTTTACCCATCCGACGCTGCCGACGA
>NZ_WHOR01000122.1:0-16032 GCF_013340925.1 Azospirillum formosense | reverse complement strand
CGAGCCGGGACCGCACCACCCCGCGCCCCCCAACCCCCGCGCCCCCGAGCCCGGCGCCGCCGAACCCGGAGCGGAAGAACCCGGAGCCGCCGAACCCGGACCCGGCCAACCCGGAACCGCCCAACCCCGAGCCCAAGAAGCCCGAGCCGGCCAAGCCCGAGCCGGCCAAGCCGGAGCCGCCGAAGGCCGAGCCGAAGAAGCCGGAGAAGCCGCCGGAGAAGACCGACACGCTGGCCGACCTTCTGAAGAACGTTCAGAAGAACGCCCCGGCCAAGCCGGCGGCGTCGGAGAGCAAGGCCGACGCCAAGCCGACCCAGCAGGCCGCCGCCTCGTCGGCGCCGTCGGGGGCTGCCAAGGCGGTGAACGGACCCGACAAGCCGTTCAAGCCGTCGGGCCGCGCCATCGACGGCATCCGCGGTGCGGTGAGCAAGAACTGGAACTTCGACCCGGGCCGCAAGGACGCCGGGAACATGCAGGTGGAGATCATCGTTGAGCTGGGCCGCGACGGTTCGGTCCTCAACGCGACGATCAACGAGAGGTACCGCTCCCGCTACATGTCGGACGCGGCCTTCCGTGCATCGGCCGACGCCGCGTTGCGCGCGGTGAAGCGGGCGAGCCCCCTGCCGATCAGCGAGTTCTCCGGCGACTTCACGCCCGCCCGGTATGAAGAGTGGCGTTACTTCGTGTTCAATTTCGACCCGAGGGACATGTTCTGACGATGACGAAGAAGACGAGGCTCCTGCTGAAGGCCGCCGGTTGCGCCGGCGCCCTGCTGCTCGCCCTCGGCGTCGCGGCGCCCGCCCCGGCCCGCGCCGAGGTGCGAATCGACATCACCAAGGGCGTGGTCGAGCCGCTGCCGATCGCCATCACCAGCTTCGCCGGTGCCGGCGGACGCGAGGCGCAGGTCGGCTCGGACATCTCCAAGGTGGTCGCCGCCGATCTGGAGCGGTCGGGCCTGTTCCGTCCGCTTGACCCCAAGGGCTTCCTGCAGACCCCGGACCAGCTCCGCTCCGGCGAGCCGCGGTATCAGGACTGGCGCGCCGTCGGTGCCCAGGCGCTGGTCGCCGGCAACACCACCGCCATGGGCGATGGCCGCATGAAGGTCGACTTCCGCCTGTGGGACGTCGCCGCCGGCCAGTACATGCAGGGGCTGAGCTACACCGCGACCGCCGACAGCTGGCGCCGCATCGCCCACATCGTCGCCGACGCCATCTACAAGCGGCTGACCGGCGAAGAGGGCTATTTCGACACGCGCATCGTCTATGTGGCCGAATCCGGCCCGGCCAACGCGCGCAAGAAGCAGCTCGCCATCATGGACCAGGACGGTGAGAACCATCAGTTCCTGACCGACGGCAAGAACCTCGTCCTGACGCCGCGCTTCTCGCCGGCGACCCAGGAAATCACCTACATGTCGTACTTCAACAAGAAGCCGCGCGTGTACCTGTTCAACATCGACAGCGGCCGTCAGGAAGTCCTCGGTGACTTCGTCGGCATGACCTTCGCCCCGCGCTTCTCGCCGGACGGCAACAAGGTCATCATGAGCATGGCGCAGAACGGCAACACCGACATCTATGCCCTGGACCTGCGCACCCGCCGCCAGACCCAGCTCACCGATTCGCCGGGCATCGACACCGGCCCCAGCTATTCGCCGGACGGCCAGCGCATCGTCTTCGAGTCGGACCGCGGCGGCAGCCAGCAGCTCTACATCATGGGCGCGGACGGTTCGGGGCAGAAGCGCCTGACCTTCGGCGAGGGCCGCTACGGCACGCCGGTGTGGTCGCCGCGCGGCGACCTGATCGCCTTCACCCGCCAGCGAGGCAGCAACTTCGCTCTGGGCGTGATCCGTCCGGACGGCACCGGCGAGCGCATTCTGACCGAGTCGTTCCACGTGGAAGGCCCGACCTGGGCGCCGAACGGCCGCGTGCTGAGCTTCTTCCGCGATGTTCCGGCCGGGGACGGCCGCGGGCGAAGCGCGAAGCTCTACACCATCGATGTCACCGGGGCAAACGAACGCCGTGTGATCACTCCGCTCGACGGCTCCGATCCCGCATGGTCGCCCTTGATTCCCTAGTGGAGTAGCCCTATTTTGCGCGCGCAAGAACGACGCTCAAGACGAAGGCCGGAGGTCGGTACTTCCGTCGGGGTCTGGCGGAAGTCGGCGGCGTTCTTCCACCACAATCCGGTCAAAACACATCGTGTCGCTTAGGGGGTCATTTAACATGCGTATCAAGTATCTGAGCCTGATCGCCGCCGTCGCTCTGGTCGCCGCTTGCGAAACCGCTCCGAAGGATGCCGGCAACGCCAACGCCACGGGCGCCGCCACGTCCAGCCAGATCCGTCCGGGCTCGCAGGAAGACCTGGTCGTCAACGTCGGCGACCGCGTGTTCTTCGGTCTCGACCGCTACGACCTGGCTCCGGAGGCTCGCGCCACCCTGGACCGTCAGGCTTCCTGGCTGAAGCAGTACCCGAACGTCACCGTGACCGTTGAAGGCCACGCCGACGAGCGCGGCACCCGCGAGTACAACCTCGCCCTGGGCGAGCGCCGTGCCAACTCGGTGAAGAACTACCTCGTCGCCGGCGGCATCAACGCCTCGCGCGTCAAGGTCATCTCCTACGGCAAGGAGAAGCCGGCGGTCCTCGGCTCGAACGAGGCCTCCTGGGCGCAGAACCGCCGTGGCGTGACCGTCGTCGACTAACGACGGCGCCCGTCCGGGTTCCAAGGGAAACGCCGCTCCGGAGCGATCCGGGGCGGCGTTTTTCTTTTGGGGTGCCTGAGCTTGGCGAGCCTTTGCCCCCACCCCGACCCTCCCCCGCTTCGCAGGGGAGGGTCGGGGTGGGGGCAAGCCCAACCGCATCCGAACGCAGAACGCAAAAAGCCACGCAAGCCGGTCAACGGCTGCGCTTCAGCATTCCCGAAGAAACAACGAAAGGGAGGGAGGATGGTGCTGCCAGAGAGGATTGAACTCTCGACCTCTCCCTTACCAAGGGAGTGCTCTACCACTGAGCTACGGCAGCGCCGGGACGGTGATGCTGGCCGGGAAGAACTTGCGGCCAACCGTCGAAGTGGCGCGGGTTATGCCACAGGCGTTGAGCCGTTGCAAGCGGTGAAGTGCCTTCTCGGCAAAGAAAAATGGGCGGGGAAAACCCCGCCCATGGGCACGCCCGTCGGCCGCGCCGGTCAGTTGGCTCCGCCCTCTCCGGAGGCGTTGCCGAAGGCGCTCGGCGGCGGCAGGACGGCCTCCGCGCGGAAGTCGGGGACGATGTTGGACAGGATGGTCATCACCCGCTCCGCGTCACCCGCCCGCGCCGCCGTCTCCAGCTCACCCAGGGCGCGGTTGATGAGGGCGTAGTCGATCACGCGGGGCGAGGCGAGGAACACGCCGTCGGCCTCCGTGCGCGTCGGCGCCTCGGTCGAGGTCAGGATTTCCTCGAACAGCTTCTCGCCGGGGCGCAGGCCGGTGAATTCGATCTTGATGTCGTGACCGGGCCGGTAGCCGGCCAGCCGGATCATCTGCCGGGCAAGGTCGACGATTTTCACCGGCTCGCCCATGTCGAGAACCAGCACCTTGCCGCGCTCCTCCAGACGGGCCACGCCGTGGGCCGAGGCCTGGAGCACCAGTTCCACCGCCTCGCGCACCGTCATGAAGTAGCGGCGCATGTCCGGGTGGGTGACGGTCAGCGGGCCGCCCTTGGCGAGCTGGCGGGTGAACAGCGGCACCACCGACCCGCTGGAACCCAGCACGTTGCCGAAGCGGACCGTCATGTAGCGGGTCGCCGTCTCGCCGCCGTCGCGCGGCGGCAGCATGTCGAGCGCCTGACAGTAGCATTCGGCAAAGCGCTTGGTGGCGCCCATCACGCTGGTCGGGCGGATCGCCTTGTCGGTGGACACCAGGACCATCGCCTGACAGCCGTTGGCCCGCGCCGCGTCGGCGACGTTGCGGGTGCCGATGACGTTGGTCAGCGCGCCTTCCGCCGGATTGGCCTCCACCAGCGGCACATGCTTCAGCGCCGCGGCGTGGAAGACCATGTGCGGGCGCTGCGCCTGGAACAGGCGGAAGATGCGGTCGCGGTCGCGCACGTCGGCGATCACCGCCCGGAGCGCCAGGGCTGGGTAGCGTTCCCGCACCTCCATCTCGATGCTGTAGAGGTTGAACTCCCCGGCATCAACGAGAGTCAGCGTCTCCGGTTCAAGGGCGGCGATCTGGCGGACCAGCTCGCTGCCGATGGTGCCGCCCGCCCCGGTGACGACGACGCGCCGTCCGGTGACGAGGCTGGCGATGGCGCCGCGGTCGAGAACCGCCTGGGGGCGCCCCAGCAGATCCTCCAGCGCGATGGGACGAACTTCGATCTTTCCTTCGCCGAGCGCCGACTTGAACTCGGTCAGGCTGGGCAGGCGGGCCATGGACAGGCCGAGCGATTCCGCCTGCTCCAGCAGATCGCGCAGGACGGTGCCGGGCACGTCGGCCTGCCCCTTGGCGACGATCAGGCGCTGTGGGCGGTCGCCGCGCTGCGCCAGATCCTCGACCACGCGGGGCAGGTCGTCGGGGCCGCCCAGGACGGGCACACCGCGGATGGCGTGACCGATGCGCCGGTTCTTGTCGTCCAGCAGGCCGACCACGCGGTAGGCGGCGCCGGCGTTCTGGTCCAGCGAGCGGATGAACAGCTCCGCCGCGTCGCTGACGCCCAGCAGAAGCACCGGAATGCGCGGCACCCCCCCCGCCTCCCGATCGTGAAGGCCGAGGCGTCGATCTTTCAAAAGGCGGTAGGCGAAGCGCGGGCCGCCCAGCAGGACGAGCTGCACGAACCACAGGATCACCGGCAGGGACCTCGGCAGGGCCTCCAATCGGGTCAGCAGGAACATGACCGCCAGGAAGCACAGCACCACCGTCGTGACCGCGCGCAGAAGCTGCGCCAGATCAGGGACGGAGGCGTAGCGCCAGATGCCGCGGTACAGCCCGGAGAAGCGGAACACCACCGCGGCGATCAGCACCAGGATGGGCAGGCCGGTCAGCAGCGGGTCTCTGTATTCCTCGAAGGACTGCTCGCCCACGCGCAGATACAGCGCCACGACCAGGGCGGCGGCCGTCATCGTCAAATCGTGCAGGTAGACGAGGGACGCCCGCGGAGACGGGATACGCATGCGCTTTACCTTAGACTATCGCTTCGCCGGGGCCTTTCCCCTTCGGGAAATCCCAGGCCCATCTTGGCCGTTCAGCCGCGCACAGCTTTGAACCATTCGGCGGTCAGGCGCAAGCCGTACGCGGGGTAGCAGGGCGGGCGCCAGTTCAGCGCGCGGCGGATGGCCCCGTCGTCGATGACCAGCGAGCCGGCGACGCGGTCCAGCATGGCCTCCCGCCGGGCCAGCCGCGCGGCGAGCGCCAGCAGGGACGGCGGCACGGGCAGAAGGCGCGCGGGCTTGCCCAACGCCTCCGCGATGGCCCGCACCAACTCCGGGGTGGACATGGGGCGTCCGTCATGGACCAGGAACCGGCCGCCCGCCGCCTGCGGGTGGGTCAGGCACTCCTGGATGGCGTCGGCGAGATTGCCCACGAAGATCAGGCTGCGCCGGTTCTCCAGGGCGCCCAGCGGCAACGGGATGCCGCGGTCCACCGCCTGCATCAGCCGCAGGAAGTTGCCGCCCACGCCGGGGCCGTAGACCAGCGGCGGACGGATCACCACGGCCTCCAGCCCGGTGCGGGCCGAGATCTCGGCCAGTGCCCGTTCGGCCTCCAGCTTGGAGATGCCGTAGGGGGAATGCGGATCGGGCTCCGTCTCCTCGCTCAGCTCGTCGGTGCGGCTTTCGTCGGCCAGCGCCTTGACGCTGCTGAGATAGACCATCCGCTTGACCCCGGCGGCCGCGGCGGCCTCGGCCAGCACGCGGGTGCCGGCGGTGTTGACGCGGCGGAAGGCGGCCAGCGGGTCGGACTCGCGGTCGCGCATGACGTGGACGCGGGCGGCCAGATGGACCACCGCGTCCATGCCCTGGAGCGCGTTGCCCCAGGCGGTGGCGGGGCCGATGTCGCCGATGGTGACGGTGTCCGCGGCGTGCGGCACTGGGACGTCGGGGCGGCGTACCACGGCGCGCACGCTGTGCCCGCGTTCCACCAGCAGGGGAATGACCGTCCGCGCGACGAAACCGGTGGCCCCGGTGACCAGGACGCGCATCACGCCGTCGCCCGCGCAGGCCGCGCCAGCAGCGCCAGCAGCAGCACGACCGCGGCAGCCCCCGCCGGCAGCACCGTCCAGCCGAGCGCCAGCGACGCCACGGCCAGCAGCAGCAGCGTGGCGTTCAGCGCCAGGACCAGCCGAACCACCTGGGCGTGGGTGCGCCCGCGCTGGGTGGCCTTCTGATAGAAGTGTTCGCGGTGGGCCTGCCAGACCTTCTTGCCCTCGGCCAGACGACGCAGCAGGGTGAGGGTGGCGTCGGCCAGGAAATAGGCGGGGATCAGCAGCGCCGCCACCCACAGCCCCGACGCGGCGAGGACCAGCAGCAGCCAGCCCAGCGTGAAGCCCAGCGGCACGCTGCCGACGTCGCCCATGAAGAGCTTGGCGGGGTGCCAGTTCCACACCAGGAAGCCCAGCGCCGCCCCCGCCGCCGCCAGCCCGTAGAGCGTCAGCGCCGGATCGAGCACGCCGAGCGCCGCGACCAGCGCCAGCCCCGCGCCGACCGACGCCGCCTCGCCGCCGGCCAGCCCGTCGATGCCGTCCATGAAGTTGAACAGGTTCACGAACCACAGCCAGCCGACCGCGGCCACCAGCCGGTCCGCCCAGAAGGGCAGCAGTCCCTGGAAGACCAGACCGTCGCCGGGAAGGGCGCCCCCGGGAAGCGCGGTCAGCCCCGCGACCACCGCGGCGATCTGGGCGAGGAACCGCGGCGCCGGACCCAGCCCGCGCCGGTCGTCCATCCAGGACACCGCCATCAGCGCCACCGTTCCGGCCAGGATCGGCAGCGCCCGCAGCGGATGGTCCACCGTCATGGCGATGAGCGTCCAGACGGGCAGCAGCGTCAGCATGACGCCCCAGCCGCCGCCGCGCGGCGTCGGAATGGAATGGCTTGAGCGATCGTTCGGGTGGTCGAGAATCGCCTTGCGCCGCAGGTAGGCGAGCACGCGCCCGGTGAACAGCCAGGACAGCGCGAAGCTGCCGGCCAGGGCGAGAAACGAGGCGAGGAACAAGGCCAGAGGGCCGCTCATGATGCCTCCGCGACCGGGGCCGTGCCGTGCCGGCTGGACGTCAACAGCCGATGATACAACTCGACCGTCTTCGCGCCCACCCGGTCGGACGCCATGTCGGATTCGACCAGACGCCGGCTGGCGGCGCCGAAGCGCCGGCGCAGGGCGGCGTCGCGCACCAGCACCTCCAGCGCCTCGGCGAGGGCCGCGGCGTCGTCGGGCGGGACCAGAAGGGCGTTTTCGCCGGCGTGCGCCACCTCGCGGCAGCCCGGCACATCGGTGGCGACGATGGCCCGTCCGCAGGCCGCGGCCTCCAGCAGGCTCTTCGGCAACCCCTCGCGGCGGGAGGCCAGCGCGGCGATGTGGCAACGCGCCCAGACCTGCCGCACGTCGGCGCTGTGGCCGGGCAGTTCGACGCCGGGCAGGGCGGCCCAGCGGTCCAGTTCGGCCTGCGTCACGGAGGTCGGGTTTTCCGGATCGGGCGTGCCGGCCAGCAGCAGCCGGACGTCCAGCCCCCTGGCCCGCAGCGTCTGCTGCGCCTCGACCAGCGGACCGACCCCCTTGTCGGCCAGCAGGCGGGCGACGCAGCCCACCGTCACCGGCGGCTCCGGCGGCTCTGGCAGAACCTGATAATGGGCGGTGTCGACTCCGGAGCCGCGGATGATCCAGGCGCGCTCGTCGGGCAGCAGCCCGGCGGCCACCAGGGTCTTCCGGTCGTCCTCGTTCTGCAGGATGGTCAGGCTGTTCGGGCGCTTCAGCACGGTGCGCAGCAGCGGGCGGGCCGCGGCTCCGGCGACGCGCGACTTCAACCCGCCGGTCCCGAGGAAGGCGGAGCCCAACCCGGTCAGCGCGTTCACCACCGCCGGCACCCCGGCCAGCCCGGCGGCCAGCCCGCCCAGCAGAACCGGTTTCATGGCGACATGGTGGACCAGATCCGGCGCCTCCCGCCGGTACAGCGCGGCGATCTCCGCCACGGCGGACAGGGCGCCCGCCGGGTTGATGCTGCGGCGCTGCCAGGACAGGGGCAGCACGCGGAAACCCTCCGCCTCGATGCGGGGGCCGTGCTTGTCGACGCGGGTGGCGACGGCGACCTCGAACCCGGCCTCGCGGGCGGCGCGGGCCATGGGCAGACGGTGGGACCAGAAATACCAGTCCTCCGTCACCAGATAGATCAGCTTGCGGCCGGCGTTTGCGGGGCGGGTGCTCACGGGACGGGCCTCAGGCAATGCCGTGATAGTCCTTGTACCACGCGATGAAGCGGGGCAGGCCGACGTCGATCGGCGTCTTCGGCTCATAGCCCAGGTCGCGGCGGCTCGCCTCGATGTCAGCGGTGGTTTCCGGCACGTCGCCCATCTGCAACGGCTCCATGACCTTCACCGCTTCGCGCCCCAGCGAGTCCTCGATGATGCCGATGAAGCGCATCAGGTCCTCGGTCCGGTTGTTGCCGAGGTTGTAGACGGCGTGCGGCGCACCGTTGGCGTCGGGCTTGGCCGGATGGTCCAGCGCCGCCAGCACGCCCGCCGCGATGTCCTCGACGAAGGTGAAGTCGCGCTTCATCCGGCCCTCGTTGAAGACGCGGATCGGCCGGCCCGCCATGATCGCGTCGGCGAACAGGTAGGCGGCCATGTCCGGACGTCCCCAGGGGCCGTACACGGTGAAGAAGCGCAAGCCGGTCGCCGGGAACTTGTAGAGGTGGCAGTAGGCGTAGGACATCATCTCCGCCGCCTTCTTGGTGGCGGCGTAGATGGACATCGGGGAGTCGACGCGGTCCTCCACCGAGAAGGGCATCTTCTTGTTGGCGCCATAGACGGAGGAGGTGGAGGCGTAGACGAAATGCTTCAGCTTCGGCATGCGCCGGGCGGCTTCCAGCATCGCCACCTGCCCGGTGACGTTGGCGTCCACGTAGGCGTAGGGGTTCTCCAGCGAGTAGCGCACCCCGGCCTGGGCGGCCAGATGCACCACGCCGGTCACCTCCGCGAAGTCAGGGTCCAGCGCCTCGATGGCGGTGCGGTCGGACACGTCGGCCTTGACGAAGCGGAAGCCGGGGCGGGCGGCGAGGCGGGCCAGCCGCGCCTCCTTCAGCGCCACGGAATAGTAGTCGTTGAGGTTGTCGATCCCCAACACCGTCTCGCCGCGATCCAGCAGGGCCGCCGCGACGTGCGAGCCGATGAAACCGGCCGCGCCGGTGACCACGATCGTCATATCCCACCATCCTTGACGGGCCCGCGCCAGCCAGACGCTTGCCTCAAACGTAACGCGCGTCAACAGCCCGTCTTATGCCCGACCCGTCGACCGGACGCCAGTCCGCAAAAATCCTCCACCGCTTGACAGCCGCCGGGCGCACCCGATCTACTGCCGCAACCTTAATCACGTTGCCGAGCCGGACTCCATGCCGCCGAAAAAGAATCCCGCGAACCTCAACCCGCTCCAGCTCAAGACGCTGACCCTTCTTCAGGAGCTTGCCCGTCTGGAGCAGAAGCCGGTCGAGGGCGAGGAGGGGGCCTTCCAGGTCACCAACCTGCCGCACGCCCACGGCAACCACTTCCATCTGGGCAGCGCGGTCGTCGCCTCCCGCGACGCCACCGGCCTGACCAACGAGGCCGTCTGGACCATCCTCGAGCGCAAGGGCATGCTGCGCCGCGACGCCGGCTACGGCGTCGTGACCGCCGAGGGCATGGCCTACGACACCGGCCTGCGCGACAGCATCCTGCACCGGTCCGACCACTAAAAGCGAGGGCGAGCGCCGTGTGCGGCATCTGCGGCTTCCTGGCCGGCCCGGGTCCTGAGCCCGGGCTTGAGGCCACGGCACGGCGCATGGCCGACACCATCGCCCACCGCGGCCCCGACGGGGACGGCGTGTGGGCCGATGGGGAGGCCGGGATCGCGCTCGGCCACCGGCGGCTCGCCATCGTCGAGCTGTCGCCGCTGGGCCGCCAGCCGATGGAGTCGGCGGACGGGCGCTGGGTCATCGCCTACAACGGCGAGATCTACAATTTCCAGGACCTGCGGGCGGAACTCGAATCCGCAGGCCACCAATTCCGCGGCCATTCGGACACCGAAGTGCTGCTGGAGGGCTGCGCCGCCTGGGGCGTTGAGCGCACCGTGCGCCGTCTGGTCGGCATCTTCGCCTTCGCCCTGTGGGACCGCCGCGAGCGCACGCTCGTTCTGGTGCGCGACCATCTGGGCGTGAAGCCGCTCTACTGGGCGCGGATGGGCGGGGCGCTGCTGTTCGGCTCCCAGCCCAAGGCGCTGCGCGCCCATCCGGCTTTCGCGGCGGAGATCGACCGCGACGCGCTGTCCGCCTATCTGCGCTTCAGCTACGTTCCGGCGCCGCACAGCATCTACCAGGGCGTCCACAAGCTGGAACCGGGCAGCATCCTGACCGTCCGTCCGGGGCGCGAGCCCGAGCGCACCGTCTATTGGGACGCCGGTGCGGCGGCGCGGGCCGGCATCGCCGACCGGTTGTCCCTGTCCGACTCCGAGACGACGGACGCGCTGGAATCGCTGCTCAAGGACGCGGTCGGGCGGCAGATGATGGCCGACGTGCCGCTGGGCGCCTTCCTGTCCGGCGGGATCGACAGCTCCACCGTCGTCGCGCTGATGCAGGCGCAGAGCGCGCGGCCGGTGCGCACCTTCACCATCGGGTTCGGCGAGGACGGGTACGACGAAGCGGTGCACGCCCGCGCGGTCGCCGCCCATCTCGGCACCGAGCACACCGAGCTTCGGGTGGAGGCCAGCCACGCGCTGGACGTCATCCCCAAGCTGGCCGACTGGTACGACGAACCCTTCGCCGACAGCTCCCAGATCCCGACGCTGCTGGTGTCGGAGATGACCCGGCGCTCGGTCACCGTGGCCCTGTCCGGCGACGGCGGGGACGAGCTGTTCGCCGGCTACAACCGCTATCTTACCGCGCCCGCCCTGTGGCGGCGGATGGCGCCGCTGCCCGCCGGGCTGCGCCGGGGCGCCGCCGGGCTGATCCGCGCCGTCCGGCCCGCCGGATGGGACGCGCTGGCCGGGCTGATCCCCGAAGGGCGGCGCCCGCGCCAGACCGGCGACAAGCTGCACAAGCTGGCCGGCGTGCTGGACGCCGCCGGGCCGGACGCCATCTATCGCCGTCTGGTCAGCCAGTGGCAGGACCCCGACGCGCTGGTCCGCGGCGGGCGGGAGCCGCAAGGCCCGGCCTGGGACGACGGGCTGGCGGCGGGCATCCCGGATTTCGTCGAGCGCATGCAGCATCTCGACAGCGTCACCTATCTGCCGGACGACATCCTGGCCAAGGTGGACCGCGCCAGCATGGGCGTGTCGCTGGAGGCGCGCGTGCCGCTGCTCGACCATCGGGTGGTGGAGTTCGCCTGGCGCGTGCCGCAAGCGCAGAAGCTGCGCGACGGCAAGGGCAAGTGGCTGCTGCGCCAGGTGCTTTACCGCCATGTCCCGCCGGCCCTGGTGGAGCGGCCCAAGGCCGGCTTCGCCATTCCGCTGGACGGCTGGCTGCGTGGCCCGCTGCGCGACTGGGCGGAGGATTTGCTGGACGAGGGGCGGCTGCGCCGGGAAGGCTTCCTCGATCCCGCGCCGATCCGCGCCTGCTGGGCGGAGCATCTGGCCGGGACCCGCAACAACCAGCACCGGCTCTGGAACGTGCTGATGTTCCAGGACTGGAACCGCCGCTGGGGCAGCGCCGCCGCCCCGGCCCCGCTTGCCGCGAGCGCTGCATGACGACCGACGAGACGACCAAGGCTCCCGCTGCGACTCCCGCCGCCCCGCCGAAAAAGGACGACAAGCAGGACCGGCTCGCCGCCCGCCTGCGCGAGAACCTGCGCAAGCGCAAGGAGCAGGCGCGCGGGCGGGAGAAGGACGGCCAGCCGGGCTGATCGTCACAAGGCCGATGCTCATTTGCCGCATCGGTCCGATTTCACCCGCACGCTATCATTGCCGCCGATCCGGAACGGGGCGGGGCAGGACCATGGTGGTTGAGTCGGCGCGGGCGCGCCTGTGGGGCTATGGCTGCATCGTCGCCTCCGCGCTGCTGTTCGGCGTGGCCGGGACGGCGGCCAAGATGATGTTCGTCGCCTCCATGCCGCCGCTGGTCATGATCGCGGTGCGCGCCATGGTGTCCGCCGCCGTGCTGGCCGTGATCATGCTGGCGCTCGGCCGGCCGATCCGGGTGCGGCGGGCGGAGCTGCCGTTCCTGGGGGAACTGGCGGTCTGGCTGACGCTGGTCAACCTGACCTTCTTCTACGCCATCGCCCTGACCAACGTGGCGCTGGCGCTGATGCTGGAATACACCGCGCCCATGCTGATCGTGGCCGCCGGGCTGCTGCTCGGCACCCACCGGATGAACCGGGCGGTGGCGCTGATCCTGGCGGGCAACGCCGTCGGCTGTTTCCTGCTGGTCGGCGCTTACGACCCGGCCCTGTGGTCGGGCAACGCGCTGGGGGCGGCGGTCGGCATGCTCTGCGCCGTGTCCTTCGCCGCCTACAACGTCCGCTGCGCCCATGGCCACGGCCGGGGGCTCGACAGCTGGTCGATGACCTTCTGGCCCTTCTTCCTGTCGGCGCTGTTCTGGCTGCTCGCCACTCCGGCTGTTGATTACGCGGCGGTCGAGGTGACCTGGGAGACGGTGGGCTTCGTGCTGTTCATCGGCGTCTTCGGCACGGTGGCGCCCTACTGGCTCTATCTGGAAGGGCTGAAGACGATCGAGCCGTTCCCGGCGACGGTGATCGGCATGCTCGATCCCGTCTTCGCCGGGGTGACGGCCTTCCTGCTGCTGGGCGAAACCTTCGAACCGCCGCAACTCGCCGGGATGGCCGTGGTCTGCGCGGTGATCGTCTTCCTGAAGCGCAACGAGTCCGCCGTGCAGGCTATTCCGCGTCCCGCCGCAGAGCCTTCCTGAACCAGATCTGCGTGTGCCCCGGCGGGTAGCCCGCCATCTCCGCCCACACCTCGTAGCCCTGCTTGCGGTAGAAGCCCGGCGCCTGGAAATCGTAGGTGTAGAGGCGGGACCAGCGGCAGCCGCGCTTCACCGCCTCCGCCTCCGCGGCGGCGAGCAGGCGGGCGCCGAGCCCGCCGCCGCGCCGGCCGTCATGGACCCACAGATAGTCCACATACAGCCACTCCCAGTTGGTGTAGCCGGTCAGCCCGGCCATCAGCGCCCCGTCCGCGTCGCGGACGGTGATCATGATCTCCCGCAAGTCGTAGGGGGCGGTGAAGCGCTCGTTGAAGGCGCGCAGTTCGCCGTGGATCTGCTTCACCTCGTCCGGGTCGAGCCGTCCGGAGAGGGAGAGGGTCAGGCCATCCATCATGCTGTCCCGGGCGCTGTCCTGTGTCACGCGGTCCGTCCTTTCAATTGCGGCGGGAGAAGGGCTTCCATGAGAAAAAGCCTCAATTCCTTCCCTTGAGCGCGCCCGCATGCTCCGCTACAACGCCTGACAGATTCAATCCCCGTAAGACCCGGGAAGTCCGCCGATGATGGGCATCATGCGGACCCTCGGACCCGCAAGATGGCCTAAACCGCCGGGCTTCGGCCTTTTCGACAGCATCTGACCGGACAAGACAGCTTCATGGACAAGATCCGCATCCGCGGCGGCAAGCCCCTTCACGGGTCGATCACGGTCGGGGGCGCCAAGAACGCGGCGCTTCCGCTGATGACCGCGGCGCTCCTCACCGACGGGACGCTGACGCTCACCAACCTGCCGATCCTTGCCGACATCAACACGCTGTGCAACCTGCTGCTCCAGCACGGCGTCGCGATCCACATGGCCGGGGCGGGCGGGGATTGCGCCGGCCGCGTGGTGGAGTTCACCGCCCGCGACATCACCAACACCACGGCCCCCTACGACCTCGTCCGCAAAATGCGGGCGAGCGTCCTGGTGCTCGGCCCGCTGCTCGCCCGCTGCGGCGAGGCCAAGGTGTCGCTGCCCGGCGGCTGCGCCATCGGCGCCCGCCCGGTGGATCTGCACATCAAGGGCCTGGAGGCCATGGGGGCGGACATCCGCATCGAGGGCGGCTACATCGTCGCCAAGGCGCCGCAGGGCGGCCTGCGCGGTGCGGAATACGTGTTCCCCAAGGTGTCGGTGGGCGCCACCGAGAATCTGCTGATGGCCGCCACGCTGGCCCGCGGCACCACGGTGCTGGTCAACGCCGCCCGTGAGCCGGAGGTCACCGACCTCGCCGAATGCCTCGTCAAGATGGGCGCGAAGATCACCGGCATCGGCACCGACCGGCTGACCATCGTCGGCGTCGACCGGCTGAACGGCGCCCGCCACATGGTGGTGCCGGACCGCATCGAGACCGGCACCTACGCCATGGCGGCGGCGATGACCGGCGGCACGCTGGACATCCTGAACACCCGTCTGGACCTGATCAAGGCGGCGGTGACCGCCCTGGTCCCGGCGGGCGTGGAGTTCACCGAGATCGAGACCAACGGCCAGACGGGCATCCGCGTGTCCCGCGCCAACGGCGAGCTGGTCGGCGTGGACGTGATGACCGAGCCCTATCCCGGCTTCCCCACCGACCTTCAGGCCCAGATGATGGCCCTGATGTGCACGGCCAGGGGTGCAGGCATGATCACCGAGACCATATTTGAGAATCGGTTCATGCACGCGCCCGAACTGACCCGCATGGGAGCCCGCATCACGGTGCACGGTTCCTCCGCCCTCGTCCGGGGGGTGGAGCGTTTGACCGGCGCGCCCGTTATGGCGACGGATCTCCGCGCGTCGGTGTCGCTGGTTCTGGCCGGTCTTGCGGCGGAAGGGGAGACGACGGTCAACCGCGTCTATCACCTCGACCGCGGCTACGAGCGGCTGGAGGACAAGCTGGCGGCCTGCGGCGCGGACATCGAACGCATCCGGGCGGAGGACGACTGACGGCGTCCTGCGCCCGCTCAGCCGTCCACAGCGAAGGGAAGCTCATGACCGCCACGCCGATCCGCCTGCGCGCCCAGGATGCCGAGGATCTGAAAGTCGTCTCCGCCTGCCTGCAGGATGCCATCCTGCCGATCGGCGACATGTGCTTCCTGCCCGAAGAGGCGCGCTTCGTGCTGGTGGCCAACCGCTTCAAGTGGGAGACGGCGGGCAAGCGCCGCCCCGGCCCCACCGCCGACGACGACCACCTGACCCCCTTCGAGCGCGTCAATTGCGGCGTGCGGATCGAAGGGGTGAAGGCCGTGAAGCTGCGTGGCCTCGACGTGAAGGACCGTGCGCAGATCCTGGAGCTCCTCTCCGTCGAAGCGGCCGACGGCGCCCTGGTCCTGAATTTCGCCGGCGGCGCCTGCATCCGGCTGGAAAGCCCGTCCTGGACCTGCTTCGTGGAGGATCTGGGCGAGCCCTGGCCCACCGGCTGCAAGCCCTGCCATCCATTGGAAGACGAACAATAACCGGGAGACCGCCATGAAGGCGCGGGTGAAGTGGGTTGATGGGCGGATGTTCGTCGGCGAGTCCGGCAGCGGCCACGCCGTGGTCATGGACGGCGCGCCGGAGGCGGGCGGGCGCAACCTGGGCATCCGTCCCATGGAGATGCTGCTGATCGGCATGGGCGGCTGCACCGGCTTCGACGTGGTGATGATCCTGGAGAAGGGACGTCAGGCCATCACCGACTGCGTGGCCGAGATCACGGCCGAGCGCGCCGAGACCGACCCCAAGGTCTTCACCAAGATCCACGTCCATTTCGTGGTCACCGGTCGCGGTCTGGACCCGGCGAAGGTGGAGCGCGCCATCGCCCTGTCGGCGGAGAAATACTGCTCCGCCTCGATCATGCTGGGCGCCACCGCCGCGATCACCCACGATTTCGAGATCGTCGAGACGCCGTAAGCGCGACGTCGGCGGAACTGTGGTGGCGGAACCGGCGGGCTCCGGGCGGGTTGGGA
>NZ_WHOR01000121.1:0-16199 GCF_013340925.1 Azospirillum formosense | reverse complement strand
CCCGCAGCGTCTCGTAGTCCATGCCCAGGCGGTGCTTGACGTCGGGGCGGTAGTTCTCGACCACGACGTCCGCGGTGCGGACGAGGCGGCCGAGGATGGCCTTGCCCTCGGGCGTCTTGAGGTTGAGCGACAGCGAGCGCTTGTTGCGGTGGAGGTTCTGCATGTCGTAACCGTCGCGCGGCCCGTTCATGCCGTCGTTCGGGTCGGCCCCGGCCGGCGCCTCGATCTTGATCACGTCGGCACCGAAGTCGGCGAGGACGCGGCAGCAGGTCGGACCGGCCCGCACCCGCGTCAGGTCCAGCACGCGGAGGTTCGCCAGGGCGTCCGACGCCATTGGCCGGCTCGGTGCCGGACCGGTGCCGGCTCGTTCATGGGGTGTGCTCGACGCGGCCATGTGTGATCGCCCTCGTTTCCATCCCTGCCCGTGCACCCGGCCGCCGCTCGGCGGCCAAAATGCGCTCTGGAGAAAACGGTATCATTTGTTTGCTGGACAAACGAATTAGATTTCCCTGTAGTCAGCCTTCGCGGAATTCGAAGGCGGAAGCGCCGGTGTGCCGGTGTCGGGGCTGCTGCACACTGGTTGCGTGCGGAATCGGACAAGGCGGCCGGTGGAAAGCCGCCCCTGGGATCCTCAAGCGGGAAGGGGCGGTGGATGGTGCGGCACGATGTCCAGACGTTGCTATTGTTCCTGCGGGCGTGCGAGACGAAAAGCATCACGCGCGCCGCCAGCCAGTTGAACCTCGCCCTGTCGGCGGCGAGCCGGCGCATGAAGATCCTGGAGGACGGCTGCGGCACCGCTCTGCTGCACCGGCTGCCCTACGGCGTGGAGCCGACCCCGGCGGGGCTGGCGGTGCTGCGCTACGCGCGCGGGGTGTTGGCGATGAACCAGCAGCTCGACGCCGAACTGGCCGACTACCGTGCCGGCGTGCGGGGGTCCGTGCGGGTGTTCGCCAGCAGCTCGGCGCTGGTGCAGCGGCTGGCCGGCGACCTGTCCGCCTTCGCCCGCGCCTCCCCTCGATCCGTCTGGAGCTGCAGGAGCGCCCGAGTGTCGAGATCGTCGAGGCGCTCTACCAGAAGGAAACCGACATCGGCATCATCGTGCGGGGGGGCGACCTGTGGCAGCTCCGCACCCGGATGTACGCCGAAGACCGCCTGGCCATCGTCGTGCCGTCCGACCATCCGCTGGCCCAGGGCGGGCCGGTCGCCTTCGCGTCGGTTCTCAAGGAAGAACTCGTCACGCTCGACCACGCGACCGCCGTGCACCGGCTCGTGGCCGATCAGGCGCGCCGCAGCGGGCAGACCCTGCGGGTGCGCGTGCAGGTCCGCAGTTTCGAGGCCATGTGCCAGATGGTGCGGCACGGGCTGGGGCTGGGCATTCTGCCGGAGCTGGCGGCGCAACCGCTGGTCGCCGCCTTCGGGCTGACGCTCCTGCTGCTCGACGAGCCGTGGGCCCGGCGCGAGCTGGCCATCTGCACCCGCTCCGGGGACGAGTTGGACGCGTCGGCGCAGCGTCTGATCGATTTCCTGGTGACCTGCACCGAACCCGCCGGCACAGCGACGCCAAGCTGAGGCGGGCTGTCCGGCGGGTCCGGCTCACTCAGGGATGGTGCCGCCGTGCTTGCGAAGCCTCAGCACACATGGGCCAGCCGCAGGGCATCGAGCACGGCGGCATGGACATTCCGGCTTCCGGCGGCATCCCCGATACGATGCAGCTCGAACCCTTCGTGGCGCATGGGCTGCGGCTTGTTCGCCAGCAGGGCCGGAATGTCGGTGACGCCGCGGTTGCCGGCGTGGCTCCGCAACCCTTCGAACAGGTCGTCCATGGGCACCGTCCCCATCTCGACGATGACTTGGTCGACCTGGATCTCACGCAGGTCGTGGGTCAGCTCATCCAGCACCGTCGCCGCGAAACGATTGCCGGCGCGCGCCACCTTCACCAGACGATGCTCCAGATGGGGCGTGATCCCCATGCGGATGAACTCCTGCTTCCACCGGGTCCGCTCGGCGTAGGTGAGTTCCTGCGCCAGGAAGCCGTCGATGCTGAAGTAATGGATCTTCGACCCGGCCGTGTGCGCCCGTTCGGCGGCAAGCGGCGCCGGATGGCGGCCGGTGCCGTCGAAGATCAGCACGTCCGCCGCCGGCGGAACCTGGCGCCCGATGATGTCCCAGGAGGGGACCACCAGATCCGCCCCTTCGCCGAACTCCGTCTGCGGCAGTCCGCCCGTCGCCACGATGACGAGATCCGGCGCGAGCGCGACCACGTCGGCGGCTTCCATGTAGGCGTTGTAGGACACGGTCACGCCCAGGCGCTCCAGTTCCGCCACACGCCAGTCGACCAGACCGATGATGTCGCGGCGCCACTTCCCTTCGGCCGCGATGCGCACCTGTCCGCCCGCCTCGGCAGCGGCCTCGTGCACCGACACGTCATGGCCGCGCTCCGCCAGAACGCGCGCCGCCTCCAGCCCCGCGGGGCCGGCGCCGACGATGACCGCGCGCCGGCGTGGCCCGGTGGTGGGGCGGATGACGTGCGGCAGGGCAAGCTCGCGTCCGGTCGCGGCATTGTGCAGGCACCGGGGGCGGTAGGGCGATTGGCAGTGAGTCGCCCCGACGCAGGGGCGGATCAGATGTTCCTCGCCGCGCGCCAGCTTCGTCACCAGATAGGGGTCGGCGATCTGGGCACGCGTCATTCCGGCCATGTCCACCATCCCCTCGCCGACGGCATAGCGGGCGGTGGCGATGTCGGAAATGCGGGCGGCGTGGAACACCGGCAGTCCGATCTCGCGCCGGAAGGCGCCGACGGCGGTCACCCATGGGGCGATGCGTGTGCCCATGCCGGGCATGTTCTCCTCGGTCAGGGCCCGCGCCGTGTCCATCGAACCGTAAATGGCGTTGAAGAAATCCACCGCCCCTTCCCGCTTGAGGATCTCGGCGGCGGCGATGCAGTCGTCCGCCTTCAGGGCGCCGTCTATGCCTTCGTCGACGACGAACCGCATGCCGACCAGGAAGTCGTCGCCGACCGCCTTGCGGATCGCTTCATGGACCATGAGACCGAAGCGGATGCGGTTTTCCAGGCTGCCGCCGAAGCGGTCGGTGCGTTGGTTGGTCTTGGGCGAGAGGAACTGGCCGATCATGTGACCGGCCGCGAGCGTTTCGATTCCGTCGAGGCCACCCTCCCAGCAGCGGCGGGCGGCGGCGGCGTAGGCGGCAACCACGCGCTCGATGTCGTAATCGTCCATTTCGCGCGGGATGGCGCGGTGCAGGGTCTCGCGCACGGCGGACGGCCCGATGGCCGGCAGCCAGTCCTGGGCGTAGGGGTCGGCGCGCCGCCCGAGGTGGGTGATCTGGCACATGAGCGCGGCCCCCTCGGCGTGCATGGCCTCGGAGAAGCGCTGCAGGTGGGGGATGATCTCGTCGGAACCGGCATTGAGCTGGCGGAAGATGTTGGGGCTGTCGCGGTCGATGTTGGACGACCCGCCGAACATGGACAGCGCGATGCCGCCGCGGGCCTTCTCCACATGGTAGGCCCGGTAGGCCTCCTTGGGCATCCCGTCCTCTTCCAGGCCGCAGGCGTGGCTGGTGCTCATGATGCGGTTGCGGAAGACCGTCTTCTTGATGGTCAGCGTTTCGAGCAGAGGGTCCTGCGTCGTCGTGATGGCCTGGTCGAGCATGTCTCGTGATACTCAGTGTGGGTGTGGGAGGCCGCGGCGCCGAAGCCTCGCGACCCCGGACGCCGCCGCTCTGCGCGGGAATGTCGATCGGTGGGAAGCGGTGGGCCGGCCTTGAACCCTCTCCCCTTGCGTTGTTCTCGCCGTGCGTTGTTCTCGCCGTTCTTCCGATTTTCCCGGCCTATGGCCGGCTTGGCGATGCCGCAGGCGGGGCGAAGCGCCGCGCCTGGAGCGCCAGGAAGGCCTCCACCTCCCGCGCCTTGTCGTCTTCCGACCAGCCGAGCGGACCGGCGATCACATCGGCCACCGCAGCCGCATCCTCGCGGCTGAGCAGCCCCTGCCAGACCAGGCCGGTGCGTTGCACGAGCACGCCGTAGAGGTCGCGGGCGTGTTCGCGCGTCACGGCATCCAGAAGCGCCTGCCTCGGCACACCTCCGCGGCCGGGCAGGATGGAGTCCGCGCCGAACGCCGAAGGCCTGGCCGGCGACTGCGCGTTCACCGGCTCGCGGCTGCCGAGCCGCCCGCGAACCTTGTCCAGGATCTCGCGGCCGGCGCTGCGGTGGCTCATGACGGGGCCGGCGGTCATGGCGAAGACGTTCGGCATGCCGCGGCCCTCCAGGTCGTGAAGGATGCGCTCGCGGGCGCCCATCGGGCGCTGCGGGTCCCATGTCAGCGGCCGCACGCCCGCCCAGGTCTGGTGCACGTCGGCGCGCGTCAATCCCAGGCCCGGCAGCAGATGGTTGGCTTCGGCCAGCAGGAAGTCGATGTCCTCCTGATCGGCGGCGACGTCGGTCGCGTCGCCCTCGAAGGGGGTTTCGGTCGGCCCGAAGTAGAAGAACTCGTCGCCGAGCGGCAGGCAGTAGAAGGGATGGCCGCCGCGATGCATGGTCGCGATGCCGTGGTCGCGGTAGCGCTCCGGCAGACGGACGACGATGTGGGCGCCCTTGGTCCCCCGCACCAGGCGGCCGGGGATGTCGCCCGCCGACTCCATCCAGGTGCCCGCCATGTTGATCACGGTGCGCGCCCGGACATGGCGCTGACCCTGCGGCGTTTCCAGCGCGATCCGCCATGTGCCGTCCGGCTGCCGGTCGGCGATGCGCGCCGTTGTGAAAAGCTCCATCGTCGCGCCGTGGGCTTCCGCAACCAGGGCCGCGTCGAGGCACAGGCGCTCCGGATGGACGAACAGGTATTCGCGGAACGCCGCCATGCCCTGCAAGCGATCGAGATCGCGCAGGTCCTGCGCGATGGGATGCCGGCGCGCTTCGGCCGCGCCGAGGATGCGGGCATCGAGCGACGGACCCTTGGTGTGCAGCGCCTGCAGGAGCCGCAAGCCGGCCGAGAGGTGCCAGCGCTGGACGGGGCTGTCCGGCCAGATGGGAAAGCAGAGGGTGATCGCCCGTGTCGCCACCCGGTCGTCCTGCGCCAGATCCGCCCGGGCTTCCATGGCCGCCCGGGCCATGGACAGCGCCGAGACGAAGCGCCGTGGATGCATGGCGAAATCGCGCACCGGGCTGGGCGTTTCGAAGTAGCGCAGACCGCAGTGCAGCATCCGGGAGGACCGCCCGCTCGCGCCGCCGGCAAAGTCGCCCTTCTCGCACAGCAGCACGGAGTATCCCGCTCGGCTCAGTTCCAGGGCCGCCGCCGTGCCGTTGATGCCGCCGCCGATGATCACGGAGTCGTACAGTGGCTCATCGCATGGCAGCTCCTGCTGCCTGATCCGTGTGCCGGCCACTGTGGTTTGTGCCATCGCCTCTGACCTTCGTCGGTAACGGGGAGCATCGGAGACCATTAGGCGGCAGCGGCGGGTTTGCGCAAAATGAGAAGAACTCCCTTCGTTATGCGCGATCCGCATAGTCACGCCTTGTCGAAAAGCCCCCGCAGCAGGAGGTCGCGCTCCTCCTTCGCATACGCGATGAGCGCGCTCGCGAGCGGCGTCGGCGGGCGCGTATCGGGCAGCAGCAGCGCGACGCGGCAAGGGATATCCGGCACGAAGGGCAGCACGCACAGGCCGTTGCCCTTCTGCGCCGCAGCGGTGAAGGGGTCCACGATGCCGACGCCGAGCCCACGCCTGACCATGCCGCAGATGGACGAGGAGAAGGTGGTGGTGCAGATGGGCCGCGGCCGCACCCCCGCACTCTGCATCACGTCCTCCAGCATCCGGTTCACGGTGGCGAAGGGAGACCATGACAGCAGGGGAAACTCCGCCAGATCGCGCGCGCGGACCTCGCCGCGCTTCGCCAGCGGATGATCGGTGTGGACGGCGGCGACGTAGGGTGCTTCGCTGAACAGCTCCGTGCGGAAACCGGACCGTTTGAAGGGCGTCTCCGCCAAGCCGAAATCCACCTGCTGCGTCGCCGCCCAATCCTCGACATTGACCGACATGCGGACGTTCAGGGTGACGCGCGTGCGCGGATGGCTGGCGAGGAAGCGGCTGATGACCTGCGGCATGAAGTCGATGCCGAGCGCCGGCATGACGGAGCAGGCCACCTCGCTCTCGTCGCCTTCCTGCAGGCGGCGGGCGAAGTCCTGCAGGGAGGACAGCGAGACGAAGGCACGCTCCACCTCGTCGAGCAGATGATGCGCCGCGGCGGTCGGCGATACCCGGCCTTTGCGGCGGACGAACAGGGTCAGGCCGATCTCGTACTCCAGGCGGTCCATCATACGGCTGACCGCCGGCTGGCTGCGCCCGAGAATTTCCGCCGCGCCGCTTACGGTTCCCGTCTGCATGACCGCGCGAAAGGCTTCGAAGTGACTGAGGTTCATGGTTTTTCCTGGCGCTCCGCCGAGCGTGTCGCGGCTGCGCGGCGCGGACGCATGCGCTTGCGGATGCGGTGGGTGGGACGGCATCCGGGGGAGGCCGCCTTACTTGACCCCCCATTCCTTCCGGATCGCCTGGAGCATTCCGAGGAATTCGCGGCCGACCCGGGAGAGCGGACGGTGGGCGGGGTGGAGGACGCCGACGCGGAAGGGGATGTTCGGTTCGAACGGCCGCACTTCGACTCCGCGGCCCTGGAAATCCCGCGCCGTAAAGGGATCGATCAGCCCGACGCCGAGCCCCTGGGCGATCATGCCCGCGATGACCCCGGAATTCTGGGCGTCGTAATATTGCTCCAGGGGCACGTTGGCCATCAGGAACTGCTGGTCGATGGCGTGGCGGGCCGCGGTGTTGCTGCTGAGCGAGATGAACGGCACGCCCGCCAGATCGGTCACCGACACCGTCGGCAGGGCCGCCAGCGGGTGCCCGGTCGGCATGGCGAGGACATAGGGCGTGCAACAGAACTCCGCGGCGTTGATGCCGCTGCGGACAAAGGGAAACTCGCCCAGGCCGAAATCGACGTGATGGGTGGAGACCAGTTCCTCGATCTTCGTGGACGGGAAGACCAGCACCGAAATGCGCGCCCGCGGGTGCTGCGTGGCGAAGCGCGCGATGACCGTCGGCAGCAACGCGTGCGCCAGCGCCGGCATGGTCGCGACGGTGAGGCTGCCCATGCGGGCCGCCTGAATGTCGCGCGCGATCTCCGAGATCTTGTCGACGGAGACGAACGTCCGTTCGACCTCTTCGAAGAAGATGTCCGCCTCGGGCGTCGGGACGAGGCGGCCGTTCTTGCGGTCGAACAGCTCGAAGCGCAGCGAGCGTTCGAGCTGTTCGATCAATCGCGAGATCGCCGGCTGGGAAATGCCGAGGATCGCGGCCGCCCCGTTCGTGGTGCGGGCGAGCATGAAGGCCCGGAACGCCTCGAGCTGGCGAACGCTCAACCGCACCTGGCCATAGCCGATGTCGCGGGCGCTGCCCTTCGGCGTCTTCTCGGCATCCGTCACCATGGTGGCCCCCCGCCAACGCGGCCGTTCATCCGTTTCGTTCATTCATTCCGGCGCCAGGCGTCGGCCAGTGAGAACTTGGTCGCCGCCCCGCCGTCCACGATCAAGGTCTGGCCGTTAAAGCCGCTGGACCGTTCGCTGGCAAGGAAACTTATCGCCTCGGCGACCTCCTCCGGCCGGACCATCCGTCCCATGGGATGGGCCTTGAGGACGTTCGCCAGAACCTCCGGCGTCTGCGCGCTGCCGTGAACCATTTCGATGGACCGCCGGAGGAACTCCGTGTCGACATAGCCCGGCGCGACCGCGTTGGCGCGAATGCCCTGGCCGCCGTGATCGACCGCCAGCCCGCGGACGAGCGCCGTCAATCCGGACTTCGCCGTCAGATAGGCCAGGCGGTCGCACGGCGTCGTGAAGGCCCAGATCGTCGAGACGAACACCAGAGAGCCTCCGCCGCCGGAGATCATCACCGGCAAGGCCCTTTTCGCCGCGAGGAACGGCGCGCGCAGGTTGAGCCGGAAACAGGAATCCCAGTCCTCGCTCGTGAGGTCGAGCGCATTGCCGGGATAGGCCCGGCCCGCGGCGAAGACGAGCGTGTCGATGCGCCCATGCCTCTGGGCGGCCGCATCGATGAAGCCGTTCAGGGCCGCTTCGTCCGCGACGTCGCAGACGGCCCCGTCGATCCGCAGATCCGCCTGGCGCCCCTCCTCGCACAGGGCATCGACGTCCTTCCGGTCCCGGCTGCAGGCGAAGACATCGAAACCGTCCCGAGCCAAAGCCAGCGACGCGGCCCGTCCCATTCCTTTCGTGCCGCCGATCACCACGGCGACGGACGGCTTTGCACGATCCTCGGTTCTCATCGGATGTCCTCTTTTGCCGCCGGACTGGGCCGCTAGACCGGATTGAAGCATCGGAATTCGTGGTCGTCGCCGAGCGCGGTCACCTCGGGCCGGACCTCGTGGCATTTGCCGAGCGCGCGCGGGCAGCGATTGGCAAAATTGCAGCCCTTCGCACTCCGCTTGGCCTCGTCCGCCACCGGGGCCTGTCCCTTGCGCGCGTTCATCAGCATCGCCGTGTACGGATGGCGCGGGCTGTCCATCACCTGGTCGACGGGGCCGAGTTCGACGATCCGGCCGAAATACATCACCGCGACGCGGTCGGCGAGAAACTGCGCGACGCCGAGATCGTGCGTGATGAAGACGAACGCGATCCTCTCCGAACGGTTCAGCGACTTGATCAGGTTGAGGATCTGGGCGCGCACGGAGACGTCGAGCTTCGACACCGCCTCGTCGGCGACGATCAGGCGCGGCGACAGCGCCAGGGCGCGCGCGATGGCGGCGCGCTGCAACTGGCCGCCGGACATCTCATGCGGGTAGCGATCAGCAAAGCTTGCGTTGAGACCGACCCGGCCCAGCAGCTCGGCGACCCGTTCGACAATCCTCTCCTCGGGCATCTTCCGCTGCATGCGCAGCGGCAGCGCGATCGAGGAACCAATGGTGAAGCGCGGGTTGAACGAGGACAGAGGGTCCTGGAACACCATCTGCAGATCGTGCGCGCCCTGACGGCGCGGCGCTGCGGCCTTCGGGGGTTCGACCTCGATGCTCCCGGAGGTGAGCGGGTGGAGACCGAGCATCGCCTTGCCGAGCGTGGTCTTGCCTGAGCCGGATTCCCCGAGAAGAGCGATGATCTCGCCCTCGTTCACGTCGAGCGAAACGTCGTCGAGGACGCGGAGGTCGCGCCTGGCGCCCCAGGGGTTGCCGATTTTGAATTCGAGAACGGCGTCCCGAATGCGGATGAGCGGAGAGGCGGTCACCGGCGACACCTCGATCACGTCATGCGGCATGATTGAAACACCTTACGCTGTGACCGGATTCCACCATGTGCTCGGTCGGCTCCGCGGCTGTGCAACGGTCGGTCGCCTGGGGGCAGCGGGCCGAAAAGGCGCAACGCTTCGCCCAGCTCGAGGCGCCCGGCTCGCCTTTGATCTCGTAGAGCGTCGCATCACGCTTCTCCAGGGAGCGCGCCGTCGCCAGCAGGCCCGCCGTGTAGGGGTGCGCCGGCCGTTCGAGGATGCGCTCCGTCGGGCCGATCTCGACGATGCGGCCGCTGTACATGACCGCAACCCGGTCGCACAGATGCCGCGCGACGGTCAGGTCGTGCGTGACGAACAGGACGCCCGTGTCGTGCTGCCGCTGCTGGCTCCGGATGAGTTCCAGGATCTGGCGTTCCACGAGATTGTCGAGATTGGTCGTGGGCTCGTCGGCGATCACCAGCCTTGGATTCAGCCCGAACACCATCGCGATCAGCACGCGCTGCAGCATCCCGCCGGACAGCTGGTGCGGATACGACGCCATGGTGCGTTCCGGCTCCCGGATGTTGACCTGCTTCAGAAGGTCGGCGGCCACCTCCTTCAGAGCCCCGGGCGAACCGGCGGAATGGCGGCCCAGCGCCTTCACGAGATGCCAGCCGATGGTCTTCGCGGGATTGAACGAGCCCACGGGGTCCTGGAAGATCATGGCCAGGCCGGCGCCGCGAAGGCCTTGCATCTCCTTGGCGCCGAGCGCGGCCAGCGACCGGCCGTCGTAGGTCAGCTCCGCCGCCTCGACATGGGCGTTGTCGGGCAGGAGCTGGAGAACGCTCAGTCCGGTCACCGTCTTCCCCGATCCGGACTCGCCGATGAGGCCCAGCACTTCGCCTCTGTTCAGATCGAAGGAGACGCCCTTGACGACCTCGGTTCTCCGATCGCCCGAGCCGAAGGAGGTTCTCAGATCACGCACGCGCAGAAGAGGAGTCGGCATCACGACAGGCGCTCCTTCAGTTTCGGATCGGTCAGGTCCCTCAGGCCGTCGCCCAGGAGATTCAGGCCGAGAAGGGCGATGGAAATGGCAAGGCCCGTCATGGTGAGCACCCAGGGGGCGGTGTTGAAGTATTCGCGCCCATCCGACATCACGAGCCCGAGCGACGGGGCCGGCGGCTGGACGCCCAGCCCGAGGAAGCTGACCCCCGCTTCGATGACGATGCCGAAGGCAACGCCGATCGTCGCCTGCACCAAAAGCGGGGAAAGGGCGTTGGGCAACAGCTCCCGCAGCAGGATCGAATGGGTGGGCTGGCCGAACAGTTTCGCCGCCTGCACCCACGGCTCCATCACGATGAGCTGCGCGAGATTGCGCGCGAGCCTCACGAAGATCGGCAGATAGATCAACGCGATCGCAAGCGCGACGTTGAAGACGCCGTAGCCCAGGACCACCATCAGGAACAGCGCCAGGACGAAGCTGGGAAACGAGAACAGCAGGTCGGACGCCTTCATCAGCAGGTTGCTGACGAAACCCGGCCGGTACGCGATGAACAGGCCGATCATCGACCCCAGAACGGCGGCGATGCCCACGCCCGAGATGGAGATGAGAAGAGACAGCCTGGCTCCGTAAAGGACCCGCGTCAGGACGTCCCGGCCCATCGTGTCGGTGCCGAACGGGTGGGCGAGGCTCGGCGGCGCCAGCATGGCCATGACGTCCATGGAGTCCCCGTCATAGGGAGAGATCATCGGCCCGAAGACGACGGCGAACGCGACCAGAGCCGAAACGACCGCCCCGGTCAATGCAGTCTTGTTTGCGGCAAGCCGCTTCAGCGCAGGGATCATCGCATCCTCGGGTTCAGCATGGTGCAGATCAGGTCGACGACGATGTTCACGAGCAGGACGATCAGCAGGAACGTGAGGGCGCAGGCCTGGATGATCGGATAATCCCGCCCGAAGGCGGCGTCGATCATCAGGGATCCCACGCCGTTGATGCCGAAGATGCGCTCGATGACCACGGTGCCGCCGAGCAGGTAGCGGACCTGGAGTCCAATGACGGTGACGAAGGGAATCAGCGCGTTGCGCAGCACATGGTGCAGGAAGATGAAGCTTTTGCCGTGCCCCAGCGACCGGGCGACGCGCACGTGGTCGCGGTATGCGTTGTCGATCAGCGCGGAGCGCAGGATCCGCGTGAAGGACGCCGCCATCGGCGCCGCGATGGCAAGCGCCGGCAGGAATCCGCTGAGAAGGGCGCCCCCCAGGGATTCCACCGGCGAGATGAAGCCATAGGCCGGAAACCAGCCCAGGCCGAGCGCGAAGGCGTAGATGAGCACATAGCCGATCCAGAAATCCGGCATGGAGATGCCGGCCGCCGCGATCGACGTTGCGACGGTGTCGATGATCCCCCCCCGGTTGAGCGCCGCCGCGGTGCCGGCGACGAGGGAAATCAGCACCGCCAGGATGATGGCGTAGACGCCGATGAAGAGCGTGTTGGGCAGTCGGTCGGCGAACAGCGTGAACACGTCCGTTCCGGAAGCGATCGACAGCGACTGTCCGAAATCCCCGCGCAGGGCGTTTGCGACCCACAGCCCGAACTGAACGATCAGAGGCTCATCGAGATTCCACCGCGCCCGGAAGGCCGCGATGGTTTCCGTGGAGGCGCCTTCGCCAAGGGCGGTCAGAGCCGGATCCCCGGGGGCGGCGCGCATGGCGAAAAAAACCACCGCCGCCCCCATCAGGGCCAGAATCATCACCCCGGCGCTTCGCATCACGGCATGGCGTAGGAGTGCGAAAGCCATGGCAGTGTCAACCTCAGCCGAGTTGCAGCTTGGCGAACTGGTCGCCGTAGTTCGAATAGGGAAGCTGCGTGAAGCCCTTCAGGGCCGGAACCGACAGGTTGTGCACGTTGGAATTGAAGCAGGGAATCAGCGGCATGTCCTCCAGCATCAGGAGTTCCGCTTCGCGGTACACGTCGCGCCGGACCGCCGGGTCGACCTCGCTGCGGCCCTTCTCCAGCAGAGCCTCGAAGGCCGGGTTGTTGTAGCCGTGGAAGTTGCGCGACCCGTCCTTCCCGAGCAGGTCGCCCAGATACTCGTCGGCATCGATGAAGCCGAGCCAGCCCCAGACCGCCGCCTGGTAGTCGCCCGAACGCAGCCGGCTGAAGACGGCGTTGCTTTCTCCCGCCTCGATCTGGATCTTCGTGCCGAGGACCTGATTGACCTGGATGACGAAGAACTCGCCGATCTTCCGCCACCATGTCGGACCCCAGATCAGGAGCTTGATCTCGGTGTCGGCCGGGTACTTCGCTTTGGCAAGCTCGGCCTTCGCCGCGGCCGGGTTGAAGGTCAGCGACGGCGGCACCGGCTGGCCGGGCTTGGCGATGGCCGGCGGAAGCAGGCCGGTGGCCGGGCTGCCCTCGCCGAAGACGACGGAGCGGACCATCGCCTGGCGGTCGAACGCCATGGCGAGGGCGCGGCGGAAATGCGGATCGTCGAACGGCGCCTTGCGGCCGTTCAGGCCGATGTAGCGGACGTTCAGGCCGGTCTGCTTGTAGACCTTGATCTTCGGGTCCTTGACGAGGTTCGGAATGGAAGCGAACGGCGCCGTCGAGGTCAGATCGATCTGCCCACCCTGCAGGGCCGTCAGCCCGCTGGATTCCTCGCCGATCAAGGGCATCGACACGGTCTGGAAGGTCGGCGCGCCGTCGAAGTAGTCCGGGAACGCCTCCAGCTTGACGCCGCTGCCGGTCTTCCACTCCTTGAGCACATAGGCGCCGGTGCCGACCGGATTGAAATCGAACTTGTCGCCCAGCCTCTCGACGGCCTTCCGCGGCACGATCTGCGTGCCCGTGCGCGTGTTGGCCAGATAGGTCAGGAGCGGCGCAAACGGCGCATGCGTGATGATCCGAACCGTGTGGGCGTCCGGCGTCTCAATCGTCTTGATCGACGAAAGCTTGGCGCGGTTCGGCGAAGCCGTCTTCTCATCCAGCACGCGTTCGAGCGAGAACTTCACGTCGTCGGACGTCAGCTCGCTTCCATCGTGGAATTTCACGCCTTTGCGAAGTTTGAACTCAAGCGTGGTGGGATTGATGAAAGAATAACTTTCCGCCAGATCGGGGACGATCTCCATCTTTTCGTTGAACTTGACGAGCGCGTTGAACACGGCCCAGACGACGTAGCTTTCGGGCAGCTGGGTGACCTTGGCGGGATCGAAGGTGTTGATGACCGTGTATCCGGTGATCGCGGCTCGCAGAAGAGACGCCGACGACTGTGACGTCGTTGATTGTGCCTGCGCGCGGAAGCTCATCGGCAGAGTGGCCGCCGCAGCGACCAGGGACAGCGCCTGCCGGCGATTGAAAGTAATCGGGCTCATTCTACGCCTCTCCGTTCTGCATGTTATTGATCGTTTTATTGATCGCTGGTCGACCGAGCCGATGCGGTCAACGACGTCCCAGGCCGGCCGGAGCGGCGCGATGAACCCGGGCCGAAATCCTCCCGTCCAGCGGAACGCCGTGTCCTGGCGCGGCCCTATGCCGGGTGGCCGCCGCACCGATGATGCCGCCGCCGACGGTCGCCGCATCGACCAGGCGGCTGTTCAACGCCTCAGGCGGCCTTCGCACGGCTGCTCTCAAGGCATTCGTTCAGCCGCCGCATCAGCGCGTGAGCCGAGGGTTCGCGCTCGACGTTGAGGATCCGGTCGACGAGATCGGCCGCGCCGCTCCCCGACATGCCGAGAAACTTCTCCGTGAGATCGGCATCGCTCAGTCGGGAATGCTCCGCCCACGGATCGCCAAGGGCGAAATCGTCCTCGTCGCGGAATTCACCCCTCACCGTCCGGACGAGCACGCCGCCCGGCATGGTGCGGATCTGGTTGGCCTCCATCGTCCGGGCGAAGTCGTTGCCTCTCTCATGCGCGACGACACGAACCTTTTCCGCGATGCTCAGGGTGTCCGGGTCCGTGACGCTCTCGGCGTCCAGCCATTTCGGTCCCGCCGCGACATCGCGAACGAGCATGGCGACCATATGGGGATAGCTGAAGCTGCGGCTGGCGAAGGTGCGCGGCAGAGGCTTGGTGAACCGGGGCGACGCCGCCATCGGGCCGGTCTCGATCACGATTTCCTCGATCTCGCCCGGGGCGATGGTCTCGCGCCGGAGAATGCGGGCGAGCGACGTCAGGGGATAGTGGGTGAAGCGGCACGTCGGCCAGGGCTTGTAGGTGACGTTGGAAATCAGCCAGTTCTTGCCAAGTCCCGCCGTCAGACTCCCCTCGTCGAAGGTCTCCACCCCGCACATCCGGGCGAGGCCGTAGGGGCCGTCGAGTGCATCGGTGAAACCCGTCGAACCGGCCTCGACGGACAGCACCGCGAAGACTCCCGCGACGGCGCACCAACCGGCGTCACAATATTTGCAGTTGGGCAGGTCGACCGCGTTGGACCACAACGCTCCCGCGGGCAGGGGGCTGTTCGAGACGGCCAGTCCGATCGCCTGGGCAAACTGGCTCTCGTCCAGCCGCGCGACCGCGGCGGCGGCCCCCATGGCGGCCAGCACGACCGGCGCCGCCACGCCCCAAACCTTCGAGAAGCCTTTCACCTGGCCGTCGACCACCTCGGTCATCGGACCGATGTAGGTCGCGATCCGCGCCCCCAGCTCATAGCCCACGACGACGGCGCGCAGAACATCCTCGCCCGAGGCGCCGCGCTCCTCGGCCATCGCCAGAGCGGCCGCCACCGCGGCCACGCCGAAGTGAACACCGACCGGGAAGGTCTCGTCGAAATCGAGCGCGTTGGCGATGCGTGCGTTGCCATAGACCGCGGACATCAACGTGGTGCTGCCCTGTCCGACGAGCGTGCTGCCGCCGGACGCCAGACGCTGCCCAAGCAGCAGCGCCAGTTTGTCGGACGTCGGCGCGATCTCGCAGGCCCGCCCACCGGCAAGGCAACCCAACGTGTCGAGAAGGATGCGCTTGGCCTCGTGACGCACGTCGGTCGGCGCGTCCTTGAGCTGGAACTCCGAGAAGAAGCGTGAGACCGCTGCGGTTGTGGTCGGCATCGTTCGTTCCGTGGGAAATGGAAGTGAACGATATTCAGGGATGCGCATAAAATCAAATGCGCTGCTGTCAATTCCGTATGCGTTTATGTTATATGGTCCGCCCCGGCTGTGCGATCGGGGGCGTCCCGCGGGATCAGCGGGCACCGGGTTTGGGCACCGGTTTGGGCACCGGGTTGTGCGGCCTGAAACCCGGCCTGCTCAGGGGGCTGCAATCTTCGTTGTAGACCAGCGGGCCGCGCTTCGTCGCGGCAATCCTTCATGATCCGGAACCTCATTTCGGAGGTTCCGGGAACATGCCCGCAGGTTTCTTCCAAACGGAGTGCAATCCGCGTCAGGGGCGCAGGTAGGACCAGCCTTCTTCCTGAAGCTGCATCAGGCGGACGACCCCGGAGGGCACCAGCTTGGCTTCCGGCACCATGGGGACCTCGCCCTGCTCGACGCGGATCATGCCGTTGCGGGTGTTCTCGCAGGCGGAGTAGGTCAGGGTCGGCAGGCTGCCCTTCAGCGACGCCAGCCGGTCCTTCACCGGCGAGCGGTCGGCGCGCAGCATGTGCAGGCCGGGACCGAAGGTGACCAGCTCGACCTCCACCGTCTCGCCGATGTTCTTGTAATATTCGATGATGTTCTTGACGTTGTTCAGCGCCATGTTCATCAGCGCCGGGTCGTTGCTGCTGACCTGGATGGCGACGCGGTGGACGCCGGGCTGGTCCGCCCCGGCCTTCCGCCCCGCCATGGCGGCGGTCATCCCGGCGAACCCGGCCAGAGCCAGCGCCGCCCGGCGCGTGGAGCGCATCGCCATGTCATCCTCCCTTCCGCTGTGGGGGCATCCGCTGTCCTAGCACAATGCCCCCGTCCGCCGCTTGTTCCCGAAGGGGGAGG
>NZ_WHOR01000120.1:0-16430 GCF_013340925.1 Azospirillum formosense | reverse complement strand
TTACAGCAAAAAGCCGCAATACGAGTTCCCCTTTGTTCTCGGGGGCTGGGAATGGTGTAAAAGAACAGGGGACCACCGGTTTTCCCATGGTCGCCGCGACCGCCCCGTCGTCGGCCCGGCGGATCTCCAGCAGGCTCAGCAACCGCTTGTCATCGGCGTCGAGCAGCCGCAAGGCCACTTGCAAAGGCGTTCCGGCGCGCAGCTCACGCCGGTAATGCACCGCCACTTCGACGACGAACAGGCCGAACCCCTCGTCCCGCGTGTAGGTCTCGCCCAGCCCCCATTGCTCCATCAGGGCGTAGCCGACCTCGTCGAACAGGGCGACGTAGCGCACCATGTTCATGTGGCCGTAGAGGTCGATCCAGCTCTCGTCGACGGTGTGCACGCCGGACAGCAGAATGTCCGGCGGCAGGGCGTGGTCCTGGGTCATAGGGTGCCTTGGAGGGAAGAGGTCTGGTCCGGCGGGAAGACGCCGCGCAGCCATTGCCGGATGGCCGAGATGACCGGCGTGTTCCAGCGGTGGACCGGGGCGATGAAGTAATAGCCGCCGATGGTGACGTTGCTGTCCACCATCTCCACCAGCTCGCCGCTGGCCAGCGGCTCGGTCACCAGCAGGTCGCTGACCAGGGCCACGCCGCGCCCCAGCCGGGCCGCCTCGATGGTCAGATGCGCCTGCCACAGCCGGGGGCCGCGCAGCCGGGGGATGTCGGCGATGCCGGCCTCCTCCAGCCAGGCTTCCCACATGCCGGTGGACTGCTCGTGGATCAGCGGCAGGCCGACGAGGTCGGCGGGCGTGCGTACGTCGGGGTAGCGGGCCTTGAACTCCGGGCTGGCGATGGCGAGGATGCGCGGCCGCGCGAACATCTCCGAGCGCAGCCCGTCGGCGTCGGAGCCGCCGTCCTCCAGATACATGATCTCGGCGTCGGCCTCCTCCCGGCTGAAGTCGGGGCGGGTCGAAGTCGGCTGAAGGATCACCCCCCGCCCGGTCAGCGCCTCCCCCAGCTCCGGCAGGCGGGCGAGCAGGCAGCGCGAGGCCAGCCCGGCGAGGCAGCAGATGTGCACCGCCTCCATCCCGCCGTTGCGCAGCTCGTTGCTGGCCTCGCCGATCAGGTCGAAGGCGCGGCGGAGCTGGGCGGCGTAGCGGATGCCCTCGCGGGTCAGGGACAGGCCGCGCCCCGACTTCGCCACCAGCTTCACCCCCACCGCCTGTTCCAGATTCTGGATGTGGCGCGACACCACCGTGTGGGACACCGCCAGCTCGTCGGCGGCGGCCCGCACCGTGCCCTGCCGGGCGAAGATGTCGAAGGCGCGGAGCGCGAGAAGGGGCGGAAGGCGGCGCGCCATGCGGACCTTTGGGCTGTGGACGGAAGCCGGGGCGAGGCTGGGAGCGATCCCGGCGGCAGTATGGACCAATTCCGCCAGCACCGCACGCGCCCCTTCGCCCGCCGCCACCCGCCGCTCTCCTCCCGCGCCGCCGGCCATCACACCACCGCGTCGCGACGGAAGGCGCCGATCTCGTCGGGGCTGAAGCCGAGATCCGACAGGATGGCGTCGGTGTGCTCGCCCAGCCGCGGCGCCGGGCTTTCGGCCGGCAGCGGGGCCTCCGGCATGGTGATCGGCACGGCGGCGAAACGCTTGCCCGAGCCTTCCGGCACCTCCACGACCATCTTGCGGTGGACAACCTGGGGATCGTTCAGCGCGTCCGGCACGCTGTTGATCGGGCTGGCCGGGACGTCGGCGTCCTCCATGGCGTCCAGCCAGGCGTCGCGCCCGCGGGTGAGGAAGACCTCCCGGAGCAGCGGCTCCAGCTCCGCATGGTTGGCGTTGCGGGCGGAGCCGGTGGGGAAGCGCGGGTCGGACAGCAGATGCTCCAGCCCCATGGCGCGGCACATCCGGTCCCACTGCTCGTTGGTGTCGACGCAGATGGCGATGGGCTTGTCGGCGGTGGGGAAGGCCTGGAAAGGGGCGATCAGCGGGTGGCGGCTGCCCAGCGCCCGCGGCGTCTCCCCGGCGTTCAGGAAGCGGGCGATGGCGTTCTCCATCAGGGCGAGCTGGCAATCCAGCATCGCCACGTCGATGAAGCTGCCCTCGCCGGTGGCCGTCCGCTTCTGCAGGGCGGCGAGGATGCCGACGGCGGCGAACAGGCTCGACCCGATGTCGCCGATCGACGCGCCGACCCGGCAGGGATCGCCGCCCGGCTCGCCGGTGATGCTCATCATCCCGGACATCGCCTGGGCCACCACGTCGAAGCAGGGCCGGTGGCGGTAGGGGCCGTCCTGCCCGAAGCCGGAGATCGAGGCGTAGACCAGCCGCGGATTGACCGCCTTCAGATCGGTGTAGCCCAGCCCCAGCCGGTCCATCGCCCCGGCCCGGTTGTTCTCCACCAGCACGTCGCAGGTGGCGACGATCTTCTTGAAAATCTCCTTCCCCTTTTCCTCCTTCAAGTTGAGCGTCAGACTCCGCTTGTTGCGGTTGACGCTGAGGAAGTAAATGCTTTCCTCCTCGCTGAAGGGGGCAATGATGCGGGTGAAATCACCCTTGCCGGGACGCTCGACCTTGATGACCTCCGCCCCCAGCGCGCCGAGCAGCCACGTGCTGTAGGGGCCGGCCAACATGTGCGTGAGATCGACCACGCGCACGCCGGCCAGGGGGCCTTCGCGGCGTTGCGTATCGGTGTTGAGCATGCATGATCCTTCGGATGGCCGGACGCCGCGCAGGCGGTCCGGGCGGGGCCGCGCACCCGGCTGGAAACCGGTCCGGTCCAGGGCGGCGGCGGGAATGCGACACCCAAAGGCTTGCGCCATGGCGGCCGGAAAACAATCGCTTAGTTTGGCCCAATCCGGTGCATGGAAGGCACCGTTCCACGGATTTGCCGGAGGTGACATTGGTGCGTTCCGTGCACCGGACCGCATCGTTTTTTCTGCTTGTGACACGAACTGTGTCCGGTAGTCTTGATCTTGCCGGGAGCGGATCGGCCTGATCGAAATCTCTGCTGGCCATCGGATAGTCTTTATGATTTCCGAGACGGGCGGCCTCTTTACTCTCATCGCCTGTCCATTGAAGCCGCTCGGCGCGCGTCGCGGCAGCGATGCGCGGCCTTCCACAACCAGGAAAGGACAACCCGCGCGTGATCGATCTTTCGGGAAAGGCGGCCATCGCCGGCGTTTTTGAATCGCCCCGCCGGGATGCGCCGCGCGTCCACCCCTTCGCCCTTCAGATGGAATGCATCCTCGGCGCGCTGGATGACGCCGGGCTGACGCTGAAGGACGTGGACGGGCTGTGCGCGGCCTCCGGCGACTGGGCCGAGGGCGGCAGCACCATGGATGTGGTCGAACTGGCCGAATACATCGGGATCGCGCCGACCTACGTGAACAGCACCGACGTCGGCGGCTGCTCCTACATCCTCCAGGCCGGGCAGGCGGCGGCGGCCATCGCCACCGGGCTGGCCGAGGTGGTGGTCATCAGCTACGCGGCCTGCCCGCGCTGGTGGCCGCTGAGCAGCCCGTCCTTCGACCCCTTCGTCTTCCCCGCCGGTCCCGGCCAGTATGAGATTCCCTACGCGCCGACGCTGATTTCGACCTACGGCCTGTTCGCCCGTCGCCATATGGACCTGTATGGCACCACACCGGAACAGCTTGCCCAGGTGGCCGTGACCTTCCGCGAGCACGCCGCGAAGAACCCCGACGCCCGGCTGCGCAAGCCGATCACGGTGGACGACGTGCTGGCCTCGCCGATGATCGCGTCGCCGCTGCACCGGCTGGACTGCTGCGTGGTGACCGACGGCGGCGGCGCCGTGGTGATGACCAGCCGGGAGCGGGCGCGCGACCTGAAGAAGCCGCCGGTCCATCTGGTGGGTTACGGGGCCGCCGTGGCGCGCACCCAGAACAGCCAGATTCCCGACGACCTGACCACCCCGGCGGCGCTGTCCGGCCCGCGCGCCTTCGCCATGGCGGGGCTGACCCCCGGCGAGATCGACGTGGCGCAGATCTACGACGCCTTTACCATCACGCCGATGCTGGCGCTGGAGGATCTGGGCTTCTGCGGGCGCGGGGAGAGTGGCGCCTTCGTGGCGGACGGCAACCTGACGCTGGGCGGCAGCCTGCCGACCAACACCGACGGCGGCGGCCTGTCGTCCAACCATCCCGGCAAGCGCGGCATCTTCACCCTGATCGAGAGCGTCCGCCAGCTCCGCGGCGAGGGGCCGGGCGTTCAGGTGCCCGACGCCCGCATCGCCCTGGCCCATGGGCTGGGCGGCACCTTCTGCTCCGCCGCCACCGCCATCCTTGCCCGGTAAGGTGTCCCGATGACTGTCATGACCATCCCGCCGGTCCAGGACGAGACCTCCGCCCCCTTCTGGGAGGCGGCGCGCGAGGGGCGCTTCCTGATCCAGCGCTGCCCGGAGACCGGGCGGTTCCAGTGGTACCCGCGCGCCCATTCCATCCACGCCCCGCACGCCCGCCCGGAGTGGGTCGAGGCGAGCGGGCGCGGCGAGCTGCTGACCTATTCGGTCGTCCACCGCGGCAACCAGCGGGGCGATCCTTACGTCTGCGCCCTGATCCGGCTGGAGGAGGGCGTCACCGTCTTCTCCCGCGTCGAGGGGGTGGCGGAGGCCGATCTGCGGGCCGGGCTGCCGCTTGCCGTGGCCTTCCACCAGCTCGACGAGACCACCAGCCTCCCCGTGTTCCGCCCGCGGACTCCCGACTGAGGGTGCCTTAGAATGACCGCCATCCATCTCGACGACATCAAGCCGGGCGACCAAACGCGCTCGTCGCGCGTTACCGTCACCGAGGCGCACATCGTCTGGTTCGCCGGGCTGACCGGCGACTTCAACCCGCTGCACATGGACGCCGAGGCCGCCAAGGCCAACGGCTTCGGGCGGACCATCGCCCACGGCATGCTGACCCACTCGCTCAGCACCGGCCTGCGCTCCGCCATCGACGACTGGGCGATCCTCGCCTTCCTGGAGACGCGCCGCCGCTTCGTCGGGCCGGTCTTCGCCGGCGACACCGTGCATTACGAGGCGGAGGTGGCGGAGGTCCGTCCCAGCGCCTCCAAGCCCGACCGCGGCATCGTCCGCGTCGCCATCACCGTGAAGAACCAGCGCGGCGAGACCGTGCAGGAGGGCGAGGACGTGCTCTCCATCGCCCGCAAGGAGGCGCAGGCATGAATGCCGCCACCCACCATTCCCGCCGTCTCACCGGCCGTGTCGCCTTCGTCACCGGCGGCGGCGGCGGCATCGGGCGCGCCGTCTGCGAGCGGCTGGCCGCGGAAGGGGCGGCGGTCGTCGTCGCCGACATCGGGGGCGAGGCCGCCGAGAGTGTCGCCGCCGCGCTGCGCGCCGACGGGGCTCAGGCCCACGCCACCGCGCTGAACGTCGCCGACCGGGAAAGCTGGGGCGCCGCCGTGACCGGCCTGCCCGAGGCCTTCGGGGGCGTGGACATCATGGTGAACGTCGCCGGCATCGTCCGCGACCGCTCGCTGCCCAAGATGACCGACGCGGAATGGAGCGCCGTCATCGACGTGAACCTGCGCGGCACGTGGCTGGGCTGCCAGACGGCCTTCCGGCTGGTCGGCGACCGCGGCTGGGGGCGCATCGTCAACATCGCCTCCACGGCGATTCTGGGGACCTTCGGGCAGGCCAACTACTCCGCCTCCAAGGCCGGGGTGGTCGGGCTGACCCGCACCGCCGCCCTGGAAGGGGCGCGGCGCGGCATCCTGGTCAACGCCGTCGCTCCGGGCGTCGTGGAAACCGCCATCGTCGAGGGCGTGCCCGACGCGGTGCGCTCGCAATGGCTGGAAAAGACACCCATCGGACGCCTGGGCAAGCCGGCGGAGATCGCCGCCGTCGTCGCCTTCCTGGCGTCCGACGACGCGGCCTACGTCACCGGCCAGACCATCGTCGCCGACGGTGGGGCGACCACCGGCGATTACTGATTTCCGCTCACGAACGAAGAACGACGCCGAAACGGCGGAACCGCAACAACAAGACAGGGATTGGCAACATGATGGAATTCTCGCGCCGCCGCCTTCTCCAGACCGGCGGCCTCGTCGGCACCGCCCTGGTGACCGGCGGTCTGGCCGGCACCGCCTTCTCGCGCATCGCGTCGGCGGCGGACGATCCGCTCTACGCCGCCGCCAAGAAGGAAGGCGCCCTGACCCTCTACTGGGGCTCCTACGAGCAGCAGACGATGGAGGCGATCCGCGACGCCTTCAAGGCCAAGTATCCGGGCATCGAGGTCAACCTGCTCCGCCAGGCCTCGCAGACCGTCTACACCCGCCTGCGCATGGAGTTGCAGAGCGGCGTCCACGAGTGCGACTCGCTGGGCACCACCAACATGCTGCACTACACGGAACTGAAGAAGATCGGCGCGCTGGCGCCCTTCGAGCCGGTGGACGGCGTGCACATTCCGGACGCCTTCCGCAACCTCGACCCCGACAAGATGTTCCATGTCGGCGCCATCAGCCTGACCAGCATCAACTACGCGCCGGGCAAGGTTCAGTCCCCGCCGCAGAGCTGGCAGGCGCTGCTGGAGGACCAGTGGCAGGGCAAGATCACCACCGGCAGCCCGGCCTTCTCCGGCGACGTGGCGAACTGGGTGGTCGCCATCCGCCGCAAGTACGGCGACGATTTCCTGCGCGCCTTCGGCAAGCAGAAGCCGAAGGTCGGCCAGTCCAACGTCGACACCGTGACCGACATCCTGGCCGGTGAGCGCGTCGTCGGCTCCGGTGCACCCTTCAGCTACACGCTGACCCAGAAGGCCGCCGGCAACCCCATCGACGTGGTGGCGCCGTCCGACGACGCCATCCTGAACCTGGGCGTCACCGGCATCCTGGCGAAGGCCCCGCACCCGAACGCCGCCCGGCTGTTCACCAACTTCCTCTATTCCACGGAGGTGTCGATGATCCTCCAGAAGAACTACTGGCCGACGCTGCGCAAGGACGTGCCCTGGGCGGAGGGGCGGTCGCTCGACCAGTTGAAGTGGTACCGCAACACCGGCGACGACCTCGGCCCGGAGGTCGCGGAAGGCATCGCCAAGTGGAAGGAACTGGTGCGCTGACCGCTGATTCCCTCTCCCCTCCGGGGAGAGGGAAGGGGCCCACGCGAAGCGTGGGAAGGGTGAGGGTGCCGGCGATGGGACCATATGTGATCCTTGGCCGTACCCTCACCCGCCCGCTTCGCGGGCACCCTCTCCCGGGACGGGAGAGGGTTCTGATGGACAATGGAGGCGGACCCTATGGGGGTCATTTCAACGGACAGCCCAGACAGCGCAGCCGCGGCGACCGCGCGCCCGGCGATGGCCCGCGTGCCGCTCGCCAGGACCCTGGTCTTCGGCGCCGTCGCCCTTCTTCTCTTCCTGCTGGTGGTTCTGCCCTTCGGCTGGGTTCTCAACAACAGCTTTCACGACGACCTGACCGGCGCCTGGACGCTTGGCAACTACGCGCGGATCTTCCAGTCGGCGGACCTGCTGGAGCCGCTGTTCAATTCGCTGCTCCTCGCCGTGGCGACCGCGGTGATCGCCGTCGGCATCGGCGTGCCGCTGGCCTGGCTGGTGTCGCGGACCGACCTGCCGTTCCGCCGCACCATCCGCGTGCTGACGCTGACCGCCTTCGTCACCCCGTCCTTCATCGGGGCGACCGGCTGGATTCTGCTGGCGGCCCCCAACTCCGGCTGGCTGAACGCGCTGTGGCGCTCGCTCGCCGGGGCGGAGGCGGGGCCGCTGCTGAACATCTACTCGATGACCGGGGCGATCTTCATCTGCGGCATCTACACCGTCCCCTACAGCTTCACCATGGTGTCGAGCGCGCTCGACGAGATGGCCGTGGAGCTTGAGGACGCCGCCGCCACGCTGGGCTCGGGCACGCTGCGCACCATGCTCAGCATCACCATCCCGCTGGTCACCCCGGCGGTGATCGCCAGCTTCATCCTGTCCTTTATCCAGGGGCTGACGCTGTTCGGCGTCCCGGCCTTCCTGCTGACGCCGACCGGCATCCCGGTGGTGACGACCAAGCTGGCCGAGTTCTACCAGCTCTTCCCACCGGAAATCTACATGGCGGCGGCCTACTGCATGCCGCTGCTGCTGGTCACCGCCATGCTGTTCTGGATGCGCCGCCGCATCCTGGGCCGCAAGCAGTTCGTCACCATCTCCGGCAAGAGCCGGGCGGGGCGGCGGATCGCGCTCGGTGCCGCCCGCTGGCCGGCCTTCGCCGCGGCGCTTCTGTTGCCGCTGGTCTCGGTGTTCCTGCCCTACGCGGCGCTGCTGCTGGTGTCGCTGACCCGCGCCTGGGGCCAGGGCCTGTCGTGGGAGAACCTGTCGCTGCACTGGTACTGGTGGGCGCTGTTCGGCAACTCGGAGACGCACACCGCCATCGTCAATTCGCTGCTGTTCTCGACGTTCGCCGCGACGCTGTGCGTGATGCTCGGCACCGTCGTCGCCTACATCGTCGAGCGGCGGATGGTGTTCGGCGCCAGCCTGTTCGGCGCGGTGACGACCGTCCCCATCATCATCCCCGGCATCGTCATGTCGGTTGGCTTCTTCGCCGCCTACACGCGCGCGCCGCTGAACCTCTACGGCACGCCGCTTCTGCTGGTGGCCGCCTTCGCGGCGACCTTCCTGCCCATCGCCTACGCCCATGGCGGGTCGATCCTCAAGGGCATCGGGCCGGAGCTGGAGCGCGCCGCCCGCAGCCTGGGCGCGGGGGAGGGGCGGACCTTCCTGTCCATCACCATCCCGCTGATGGGCGGCGGGCTCCTGTCGGGCTGGTTCCTGGTCTTCATCCCGATCATCCGCGAGCTGTCGGTGGCGGTCTTCCTCATCACGCCCAAGACCAACGTGATGACCACCCTGATCTACAACGCCAAGGACGGCGGCAACTACGAGGCCGTCTGCGCCATGAGCGTCCTTCTCCTCCTCATCACGCTGGCGCTGGTGGCCGCCGCCGGTCCCCTGACGCGCCTGACCACCGTGCGCCGCACCTCTCGCAAATCCGGTCGCAAAACCGCCCCGGCGGAAGGAGTTCTCCCCACATGAGCGGGATCCGCATCAAGAACCTCCGCAAGTCCTTCGGCTCCTACACCGCGCTGCACGGCATCGACCTCCAGGTCCCCAACGGCACGCTGCTGGCCCTGCTCGGCCCGTCGGGCTGCGGCAAGTCCACGACTCTCCAGCTCCTCGCCGGGTTCGAGGCGCCGACCGAGGGCGAGATCTGGGCCGACGACGTGCTGCTGTCCTCGGCGCGCGGCGTGCTGCCGCCGGAGAAGCGCGGCATCTCCCTGGTCTTCCAGAACTACGCGGTGTGGCCGCACAAGACGGTGGCGGAGAATGTGGCCTTCGGCCTTGCCATCCGCCGCCTGCCCAAGGCGGAGATCGCCGAGCGGCTGGACCGCACGCTGCGCACTGTCCGGCTGGAGGCGCTGCGCGACCGCTACCCGTCGGAGCTGTCGGGCGGCCAGCAGCAGCGCGTGGCGCTGGCCCGCGCGCTGGCCGTGGAACCGCGTATCCTCCTGCTCGACGAGCCGCTGTCCAACCTCGACGCCCATCTGCGCGAGGAGATGCGGTTCGAGATCCGGCAGGTCCACGACCTGCTGGGGCTGACCACCGTCTATGTCACCCACGACCAGTCGGAGGCGCTGGTCACCGCCGACCGCATCGCCGTCATGAAGTCGGGCCACCTCCAGCAGCTCGGCTCGCCGGAGGACATCTTCGAGCGGCCGTCCAACGCCTTCGTCGCCACCTTCATCGGCGCCAACAACGAGCTGGCCGGGACCAGCGAGGGCAATGGCGCCATCCGCGTCGGCGGCCATGTGCTGACCGCGCCCGACCGCAGCGGGGCGGCGCATGGCGGGACAGTGTCGCTGTGCGTGCGGCCCTCCCAGGTCCGGCTGTTCGGCGCTGACCAAGCGCCGGATGCCGAGGGCTGCAACGTGCTGTCCGGCACGGTCCAGCGCTCCGCCTATCTGGGCGAATACCGCGACGTGCTGGTGGATCTTGGGGGCGGGCGGACGCTGCGCGCCTTCATCCCGCCCGCGCAGAGCTTTGCTCCGGGCAGCGTGGTGACGGCGCTTCTTCCCATCGGCTCCTGCCAGATCCTCGGGCCGGCGGCCTGATCGCAGCCTGATCCACCGGCCCAATCCAAGAGAGTTCCGAACGATGACCATCGCCACGACCGGCGAGGCCGAAGCCTTGCCCGAAATCCTGACCGAGCGGCGCGGCGCCGTCCAGTGGGTGATCTTCAACCGGCCCAAGGCGCGCAACGCCATCACCCCCTGGATGGAGGACCGGCTGATCGAAATCTGCCGGGAGGTCGATGCCGACCCGGCGGTGAAGGCCCTGGTGCTGACCGGTGCCGCCGGCGACAAGCCCGCCTTCATGGCCGGCGCCGACCTGTCTTGCCTGCAGAGCGTCAAGACGCCGGAGGACTACACGATCCTGGAGGACCGCGCGGAGACCGCGGCGATGGCGCTGGAGGCGGTGCGCGTACCCACCATCGCCGCCCTGGCCGGTGCCTGCGTGGGGGAGGGGGCTCTGCTCGCCGCCTGCTGCGACGTGCGCCTCGCCACGCCGTCGGTGCGCTTCGGCTTTCCCATCGCCCGCACCGTCGGCAACTGCCTGAGCATCAAGAACCTCGCCCGGCTGGCCGCCATTCTCGGCACCGCGCGGACCAAGGAGATGATCTTCAGCGCCCGCCTGCTGAGCGCCGACGAGCTGTCCGGCGCCGGCGCCCTGCGCGGCGTCGTTGCGGACGACGACCTCGCCGAGCGCACCCAGGAGCTGGCCGAGGAACTGGCGGGCCTCGCCCCGCTGACCCTGTGGACGACGCGTGAGGCCCTGCGCCGCTGGCGCGACCATGGGCTGCCGGCGGACGGCGATGCCGACCTGCTGCGCCTCTGCTACCTCTCCGCCGACTATCAGGAGGGCATCGCGGCCTTCCTGGAGAAGCGCCGCCCGGTCTGGGTGGGGCGGTAGGGACGGCCTTGCCGCCATCCACACCCTTCACTATCCTGGCGCCGCATCACGCGCCCATGCGGGCGTTCAGCCGCCATGGGACCCGCCTGTCATGCCGACCACGCCCGACGACCTTCCGAGCGGCGCCCCCGACGTTGCGGCGCTGGAGCGGCGGTTGCGGGCCGCCCCCGACGATCTCGGGACGACGCAGGAGCTGGCCGGGCTGCTGTTCCAGGCGGGCCGCGCGGCCGGGGCCGAGCCTCATGCCCGCAACGCGGTCCGGTTGGCGCCCGAGGATGCGCGCTCCCACACGCTGATGGCGCTGGTGCTGGCCGACACCGACCGGCCCCAGGCCGCCGAGTTCCATTACCGCCGGGCGTTGGCCCTGGCACCGCCGGACTCCGCGACGGTCGCCAACCTGGCCTGGAGCCTGACCCAGCAGGGCCGGCTGGAGGAGGCGCGGCGGACCTACCGCCGGGCCGCGGCGCTGCACCCGTCCATCGCCCTGACGTGGCACGGCTGGGCGCAGACCGAGGACGCCGCCCGCGATCTTCCCGCCGCGCAGCGGCTGGTGGACCGCGCCCGGCGTCTCGACCCCGGCCACCGTGGTGCCGACACCTTCGCGGCGGCCCTGCTGGCCCGCCAGGGGGACAGAGAACGGGCGCTCGCCGTCCTGGATGAGTCGGCCGCCCGTCATGGCGGCGCCGACCCCGACGCGCTGCTGGAGACGGGGCGCATCCTCGACCGGCTGGGCCGCCACGACGAGGCCTTCGCCGCCTTCGCCGCCGGCAAGGCGCTGCTGCGGCAGGCTGGGCGCCGTTACGACGAGGCGGCGGCGGTAGACCCCATCGCCCGCCTTGCCCCCTTCTTTGTGGCGCCGCGCCTGCGCCTGATGCCGCGGCCCGCCACGCCCGCCGCCGGGCCGCAGCCGGTCTTCATCGCGGGTGCTCCGCGCTCCGGCACCACGCTGGTCGAGCAGATCCTGTCCAGCCATCCCGCCATCGCCGCGGGGGACGAGCTGCCCTCGCTTGGCGCCGTGGTGCGGGCGCTGCCGCAGACGCTGGGCAGTCCGCTCGGCTATCCCGAAGCGCTGTCGGAGCTGTGGCTGGGCGACCAGCGTGACGGATTGGAGCGACTGCGCGACACCTACCTCCGCCACGCCCGCAAGCTGGTTCCGGCCAAGCCCGGCCACACGCTGTTCACCGACAAGATGCCCTTCAACGAGACGCATCTCGGCCTGATCGCGCTGATGTTCCCCTCAGCGCCGGTCGTGCATGTGCTGCGCCATCCGCTGGACGTGGTGCTGTCGATGTTGGGCACCAACCTGACCCACGGCTTCCACTGCGCCAACGCTGTCGAGACGGCGGCCCGCCACGTCCTGCGGGTGTTCGATCTGGTCGAGCATTACCGGCGGGAGATGCCGCTGCGCTACCTGCCGCTGCGCTACGAGGACTTGGTGCGGGAGCCGGAACCGGCGGTGCGGCGCTTGCTGGGCTTTCTCGGGCTGGGCTTCGACCGCCGTTGCCTGCGCTTCGAGGAAAACCGGCGCCACGCCCGCACGCCCAGCCACGCCCAGGTCGCGGAGAAACTCTACAGCCGCTCCGTCGGCCGCTACCGCGCCTACAGCGCCCATCTGAAGCCGGCGATCCCGATCCTGGAGCCGGTCATTCATGGGCTGGGCTACAGACTGTAGCCGCCGCCATGCCCCCATGGACCCCATCCGACAGTGACCTGTGCGAGATCCATCGCCGCGAAGGCCGGTTGGACGAGGCTGCCGTTCATGGCCGCCGCGCCGTCACGCTTGATCCCGCCGATGCGGCGGGCTGGTACAATCTGGGCTTGGCTCTCTACGACCGGCTGGAGGTCGCGGCGTCCATCGCCTGCGAGCGGCGGGCCGTCCGCCTCCGCCCGGACGTGCCGGGGCCGCATTTCGAATTGGCCGAGGGGCTGTTGCTCTCCGGACAGTGGGAGGAAGGCTGGCGGGAGTATGAATGGCGCTGGCGCCTTCCCGGCGTGCCGCCGCTGGTCCCGCCCGCCGTTCTGGAGTGGCATGGGCGCACCGCCGCACGGCCCTGGGACGGCCGCCCCTTGCCCGACGGCACGCTGCTGCTGGTTGCCGACCAGGGCTTCGGCGACACCATCCAGTTCGCGCGCTACCTGCCGATGGCGGCCGCGCTCTGCCCGAATCTCGTGGTCGCCTGCAGCCTGGACATGCTTCCAGTGATCCGTGCGCTTCCCTACGGGCACCGGACCGTCACCGCCTGGGAGGAGGCGCCGCCCTTCGCCGCCTATGCCGCGCTGTCCAGCCTGCCGGGGCTGTTCGGCACGAGGCCGGACACGATACCGGCGCCGCTCCCCGGCCTACGGGCCGAGCCGGAGCGGGTGGAGCGCTGGGTGGAACGCCTGGACGGGCTGCTGCCCCGCGGCTACCGCCGCGTCGGGCTGGTGTGGGCGGGGCGCCCGACCCACGGCAACGACCGCAACCGCTCCCTGACGCTCGCGCGGCTGGCGCCGTTCTTCGCGTTGGAAAAGACTGTGCTGGTGTCGCTCCAGAAGGGGCCGGCGCAGGCCGAGGCGGCCCGCTACTACGGCGCCGCACCGCTGGTCGATCTGGGGCCGGAGCTGGAGAGTTTCGCCGACACCATGGCGGTGCTGGGGCAACTCGACCATGTTGTCTGCGTGGACACGGCGGTCGCCCATCTGGCCGGGGCGATGGGGCGCCCGACCGCGGTGCTTCTGCCTTACGCGCCGGACTGGCGCTGGCTGCTGGGCCGCAGCGACACGCTCTGGTACCCCACGGTCACGCTGCACCGGCAGCCGGCACCCACTCGGTGGGACGAGGCCATCCGCGGCGCCGTCGCCGCGGTGACCGGAAGCAAATTCAGGGCTTCAGGGCGGCCAAGCCGTCGGTGATCCCCTTGGTGGAGAGCGGGAAGGCCACCGCCTGCGTCCCGCCGTAAGGGCGGACGGCGATCTGCGCGCCCTTTGAGCGGCGCAGCGCGGTCAGGGTCGCCTCGTCCATCGGGGCGTTGGCGAGGCAGCCATCCTGGATGCACTGCTGGTAGGTCAGCGGCAGCGGCTTGCCGTCGTCGATGGTCAGGGCCGCCCCGGCGCGCAGATCGACGCCCAGCGGCAGGATGACGACCATCACCCCCTTGCCGTCCGGGGCGAAATAGCCCACCGACGCCTTGAGGATGCGGGTCGCCTGCTTGGCCTCCTTGTTCTCCATCACACGGGTCTGCGAGAGGAAGCAGCGCGGCTTGCCGTCGGGGGGCGTCTCGCATTCGGTCTGCCAGTCGCCGAAGGTCTTGCCCGGCTCCACCGCACCGGCGGGCGCCCCGCCTGCAAGGAGGAGGGGGAGCGCCGCCAGCGCCCCCGTGATGATGGCCTTGCGCATCGCCGTCATGGTCCTCACAGCTTCCACTTCAGGCCGGCGGTCGCCGACACCGTGTTCTCGCGGGCGCGGATCGCGTCCTGGACGCCGATGGTCGCGGTCAGCCGGTCGTCCAGAGCCACGCCCAGCCCGGCGCCGATCACCAAGGCGTCGCGGCCCGGCTTGCTGGCGTCGGCGGTGAAGGCAACACCCCCCAGCCGGTTGGTGGTGGAGGCCGTGGCGTCGGCGAAGTCATGTTCCCATGCCAGGGCGGCGTTGGGCAGCAGGCGCCAGCCGCCCACCGTCACGCTGGTGCCGGCGCGCACGCCGACCGCGCTGCGCAGGCTGGTCCAGCCCGCCGCCTCGACGTCCAGCGCCACGCCGCCGCCGGACTCGCGGAACGCCTCGCGGGTGATGCGGTCGAAGCGCAGGCCGGCCCGCGGTTCGATCCAGGCGCTGTTCGACCCGGCGAAGGCCATGCGGTGCCCGGCGGCGATCTCCATCGAGAAATCGTGACCGTCCGCGCTGCCGCTGGCGCCCTGGCCCAGCGTGCCGAAGGCGATGCCGCGCGAGGCGTCGTAGTTGGCGTAGCCGTAGCCGACGGCGCCCTCGACATAGGGGCTGTCCGCCGTGCCGCGCAGGTTCCAGGAGCCGTAGAGCGTCGCCTGGTAGCTGTCTACGTCGGCCTTGCCCAGCCCGTCGCGCGAGGTGACGCGGTTGCGCAGGTAGCCGAGCGCCACGCCGCCGCTCACGCCGTTCTCGTAGCTGTGGTCGGCGCCCAGCAGGAAGCCGCCGATCCGCTCGGTGGTGCCGGCGGCGTTGCCGTCCGAGCCGGTCCGGCTGTAGGCCGCCAGCGGCTGGCCCCACACGCCGCCCGACCCACGGCTCTCGCCCGTTTCGCCGACGGCGAGCGTGCCGTTGCCGTTGCCGGCCAGCCGGACGCCCGAGGAGGATGCCTCGCCGCCGCGCAGCGCCGACAGTCGACCTTCCACCGCGCTGCCGAACAGGCGGCGGCTGGTGCGGTCGGCGGCCAGCGTGTCGGCGTGCAGCTTGCCCGAGAGCTGGTCGAGCGCCCCGGCGATGCCGCTGCCCGGCAGGCCGTAGAGTCCGCCGAACAGCGGGGCGGCGACGCCCTCCAGCCGCGCCCCGGCGGCCGGGCGCAGCGCGTCCACCGCCGCGCCGGCGGCCCGCTGGTTGCGGGTGCCGCCGCGGACGGCGTAGTTGGTCGGCGTGACCACCAGCCGGACTGTGGTGGCGTCGTACAGCGTGTCGAAGCGGGTGCCGGCCTCCAGCCCCGCCGCCGGTTGCGTCACCGCGGCGAAGCCGCCCGCCACGCCGCCGTCCGCCTGGACGATGGTGAAGCTCTGCCCCAGCGTGGCGGTATAGGCGTTGGTCGCATCGCCGCTGATGCCGCGCAGCACCGGAGCCAGCGTGCCGGCGGCGGTGAAGGACGCCCCCTGCACCCGGACCTGGTCGTGGCGGCCGGCGCCGAAGCCGGCGGTCGGGCCGTCGATCTCGGCGTTCAGGACGCTGGTGCCGGTCAGAGTCACCGCGGACTGGAAGGTCAGCACGCCGGGCGAGTTGCCGGGCGACACGGTGCCGGCCAGCGTGGCCGGGCCGCGGACGGTGCCGCCGCCGCTGAAGGTCGAACCAGCGCTGGTGGTCAGCGAGCCGGAGACCACGCCGTTCACGGTCGCCGAACCGCCGTTCCCCACATTGACCGCGCCGGTGATGCCGGTGGCCGCCACGGTGACGGTGCCGTCGCCCACCGTGACCGGGGCCATGACGGCGCCGGCCAGGGTGGCGCTGCCGCCGGAGGTTACGGTGACCGCGCCGTTGACCGCGCCATAGGCGGCGACGGTCAGGGTGCCGCCATCCACCGCCAGCGTGCCGCCGACGCCGCCGCCCTCGACGACGGTCATGGCGCCGCCATGGGCCACCGTCACCGGGACGGCCACGACGCCGCCGACCGTGGCGCTGCCGCCGTTGTTCAGGGCCAGCGTGCCGCCCGCAACCACGCCGCTCCTGGCGACGGTCAGGGCCGCGCCGTCGCCCACCGACAGGCCGCCGGCGTTGGCGAGCTGGCCGGAGACGACCACGGTGCCGGGGCCGGA
>NZ_WHOR01000011.1:0-46374 GCF_013340925.1 Azospirillum formosense | reverse complement strand
TGGGTGACGACCGAGGGGCCGGCCCCCCCGGGCGGCGCGGATCGCGGTTGTGCGGTCATGGTGTTTCCTCACCTCCAAACGTTCGGGTGGGCTTGCGGGGTGGCGCCGTGGGTGGCCCCGTGGGTGGCGTTGAGCTTCGCCGCGGCGGCCATCCAGGCGCCGAGCTTCTGTTCGGGAACGGGCGTGGCGGCTGCCGGCCTTGCGCTGGCGGATCGGCTGGACGAGCGGAGCAGCGGCGCCTTGCCGGCGGCGGCGTCCTGCGTCAGCCAGGCTTTCCAGGCGGCCCCGGCATCGCGGTAGCGGTAGCCGTGGGCTTGGCAGCGCAGCCGGAAGCCTTCGGCGTGACGGTCCAGATCGACCCCGGCGAAGCGGTGTTCGGCCCAGGCGCGATCCTCGGCATCCGGCATCCAACCGTCCGGCACGGCCTGCGCGGGCCCGCGGGAAGCGTGCGAGTCCGGAGTCTGTTCGGATTCCGGCTGTTCCTGTCGCACCGGTGCACAAGGGGAGTCGGTGGGAGCGACATCCTTGGCCGGCGGCTGCACAGGGGGCGTTCCGGTCCGAACCTCCTCCGCGCCGGCCGCCGGAATCGCTCCGTCGCCGGGGACCAGCCGCAGCCGGTACAGGCAGGACAGGCGCCCGCCCGAGGCGGAGCGGCGGGACTCCCTCGCGATCACCCCGGATTCGGCGAGATGGCCGAGGATGCGGTTCACCGTGCTGCGGCTGCGCTTCAGCGCCGTGGCGAGGGTCGCCTGGGACGGCCAGCACTCGCCGCGGGCGTTGGCGTAGGTTGCCAGCGCCGCCAGAACGGCCAAACCGTCGGCGTCGATCGCGGGATGGCCGAGCCACCAGGCCGGAATCCGGCCCCACCGCCCGGTGTCGGCGGGCGGGCCGGATTCTCGTGGCGCCTCACCCGGTGGGGCGTCCGTTGCCGTGTCGTCGCGGGGTGTCATGATGCGGTCTCCGCAAGGCTGTCGGGACCGGCTCCGCACGGAAGGCGGGCCGGTGGCTTTGCGGATCAGGATTCCCGGCGGCGAACGACTCTTCAAACCGCGGGCTGTCGCTCCATAGCCGGGCATGGAGCGGTAACCCGCGCCATTGAAGCCCTGGCCCGCGCTCCTGGAGCCTTTGCCCGCCGTCATGGAGCGACAGCCCGCGCTTCAGCGCCGAATCGGAATCCTGGAGTGGAAACCCGCGCCCCTGGAGCGATAGCCCGCGCCTCCGGATTCGCGGTCGTTGGAGCCATAGGCTGCGGCCGGTGCGCGGGACTATGGAGCAACAGCCCGCGTTTCGGCGGAGTTTCACCCACCCGACATGGAGCGATAGCCCGCGGATATGGAGCGACAGCTCGCGCCCTGCCGTCCGAACCCGCCCGGGATGGCGATCCGGCGGCGAGCAGAGGATGGAGTTTCTGCTCGCGCTTCGCCGGTCCGACCCATGGAGTTCCGACTCGCGGGGAGACTCGCGGTCATGGAGCGATAGCCCGCGCCTTGGTCCGCGCCTTGATCTTCGTCGGTAGGGAGCGATTCGCAGCGGGCGGTGGAGTCGCGGACAGAGTCGAAGGATCTCAACGCCGTGCCGGAAAAGCGCGGGCTGTTGCTCCATACCCGCGGGCTATCGCTCCATGGGCGCGGGCAAAGGCTCCATACCGAAAGAGGTCGCCCGTCACGAAGCGGTTGTCAGCGCGCGCCTCCCGCCGCATGGTCATAGCCGGGCAAGGAGGGATTGGATGAGCAAGATCGCGACACCCGGCGCGCTGCAACTGGTTCTGTTCGAGCTGGAGGACCGCTCCCAGTCGCACCTGATCGCTCTGTACGATCTGGCGCCGCGCTACGTCTTCGCCTCGCGCGACGGCGGACGGTCCGCGGAGACCGCGCCGGCGAAGGGCAATTTCGTCGCGTCGATCAAGCGCGAGTTCACCTATCACGGCAGCACCTTCCACCTGACCATCCAGCCCGCCCGTCTGACCAGGATGGTCAACCGGGACGACGGGGCCGCCCAGGCCGATGGCCAGACCGAGATCGAATACGAGGTCTTCCCCGCCGAGCGTGAGCAGGTGGTGGAGCATGTGGTGCGTCGCCTCGCCATGGACCGCTCGCGCCTGTCGCTGGGCGGCGAGAACCGCGACAAGGTCCAGATGCGCTTCACCCTCTACGAGATCCAGCGCGAACTGAAGGCGGTCGGCCACACCCTGTCGATCCGCGACATCCGCGAATCGCTGACCATCCTGGCACGCTCGCGCATCATCATCGGCAAGCCGGCGGAGGGGGTGAAGAAGGGGCGCGGAGCCAACCTTCTGGAATCCACGGCCTTCCCGGTGCTGGCCATCCGCTCCCGCCCCGACCTGATCGGCGACGAGGGGGGCGACGAGGAAACCCACCTGCAGTTCAATCCGCTGGTTTCCTCGGCGATCCGGAACCTGGAGTTCAAGCCGGTCAGCTACCAGTGGCTGATGCGGCTGAAGAGCCCGGTGTCCCGCTGGCTCTACAACCGTCTCAGCGCCGAGTACGACTATTCGGGGGCGGAGACGCCGGGCGACCTGGGCGCCAGGGCAATGACGCTCTCGGCCGACGAGATCATCAAGAACAGCGGCATGAATGTGTGGAGCCGCCGCCGCGACACGCTGCGCGCGGTGACCTCCGCGGTGGACGCCCTGGTCGAGGAAGGCATCCTGACCAGCGCGGAGAAGCTCTACGACAAGGTGGGGGCCCGCATCGAGGGGATCACCTACGTGATGCTGCCCAGCGCCAAGTTCCTCGCCCAGGTGCGCAAGGCGCAGGCGGTGGAGAGCGCCAACGTGGCGGCCATGCGGGCGATCACCGGCGACGACCGCCGGCCCACCGATTTCGTGCCGGTCACCCCCGCCGCGACGGTGGAGACACGGGCCCGCCGCGCCAAGCGGCTGACCGAGGAGCCGCCGCGTCTGCCGATGGCCGAGGCCGGCTGACCGATCCCTCCGCGACCGGGCTCAGTCCCGGTCGGCGGCGGCGTTCAGCGAGTCGCGCAAGCTCAAGAGCGCGTCGCGCAGGCCGGCGAGGTCGGGGAGCGGGCAGTTGGCCGCCGCGGCGATGCGCTCCGGCAGCCCCGTCGCCCGTTCCCGCAGCGCGGTTCCCTGCGGTGTCAGGTGGATGCGCACCAGCCGTTCGTCCGCCGGGTCGCGCCCGCGGGTGACCAGCCCCTGCCCTTCCAGCCGCTTCAGCAGCGGGGTCAGCGTGCCGCTGTCGAGCAGCAGCCGCTCGCCAAGGGCCTTCATGGTCTGGCCGTCCTGCTCCCAGAGGAGGAGCATGACCAGATACTGCGGGTAGGTCAGCTCCAGCGCCTCCAGCAGCGGGCGGTAAACCCGCGTCATCGCCAGATTCGCCGAATACAGGGCGAAGCAGGCCTGGTTGGCCAGAAGAAGCGGGTTGTCGTTCTCGGTGCTCATCGTACGGGGGCTCCCAGCCAGGGACGCGTCGCGGGCCTGTTGCGCGCGACCCCATAGTGCATGGGGATATGGCACGCAACACGCCCGCAAGCATGAAACCCTGTTATGCGCCCAGTGAAGCGCCCTCTTACGCGATGGCCGTGTTCACCGCGATGTTGCCCTTGGTCGCGTGGCTGTAGGGGCAGACCTTGTGCGCGCGGGCCACCAGATCCTCGGCCGCCGCCTTGTCCAGGCCGGGCAGCGACACGGTGAGGTCCACCGCGATGCCGAAGCCCTCGCCGTCGTCGCGCGGGCCGATGCCGACCTGGGCGGTCACCGTCACGTCCGCCGGAACAGTGATCTTGTCGCGGTTGCCCACGAACTTCATGGCGCCGAGGAAGCAGGCCGAATAGCCGGCGGCGAACAGCTGCTCGGGGTTGGTGGCTCCGCCCTTGCCGCCCAGCTCCTTCGGAGCGGCCAGCGCCACCGACAGCAGGCCGTCGTCGGTCTCGGCCTTGCCATCGCGCCCGCCGGTGGCCGTCGCCTTGGTCGTGTAAAGAATCTTCATTGCGTGAACTCCTTCGAACAGATGGATCGTTTCGATCGGGGAAGCGGGTTGCCGCTTGTTGTCGAGAGGGACTGTCGCGCAAAATCGAATTGCGCGCAATGCATTTGATCATGCGTCATCGAATTGCGCGCAATGCATCGCCGGAATGGCGCCGAGGCACGCGCTTCGCAAGGCGGCGCGGATCAGGAGGCGCGCCGGTAGGTCCAGATGAAGCTGCCGTTGTGCCCACACCAGTAGCCGCTGGCGGCGCGGTTGGGCTCCAGGTCGGGGATGACGACCCCGCCGCCCTCTTCCGCGACCAGGATCAGGCCGCCGCCTTCCGCGTCGGGGGTGCCGACCGTCAGCCGCCCTTTGTCGTCCAGCCGCCCGATGCCGGAAAAATCGCACACCCAGCGTCCTGCCGTGGGCTCGGCGCCGCTGACGCTGACGGCGACCGTCCCATTGCGAAGGGCGATGGCGGCGATGCCGATGAATCCTTCATGATCGAAGCGGCCGACGTAACGCCCTATGGGCGACGGCGGTGCGGCCGGATCGGTGCGGAAGGACAGGATCGCCGTGCGCCCGTCGTACGCGCGGCGCAGGCAGGCCGCGTCGGCGCCGCAGGAATCGCGCTCGCGCAGCCACGCCCGCTGGTCGGCCTTCACCGCGGCCCCGGCGGCGCCCTCCTCCGGGCTGGCGCCCGACAGGCGCTCCAGCGCGGCGCGGTAGGTCGCGGCCAGCCGCCCATCCAGAGCGGAGAGCGCCGGATCGGCGCAGATCGCCTTTTCCGTCGGGGTGGCGGCCTTGGAGCAGGGAAAGCCCGCCGCGGCGGCGGCGGCGGTCGGCAGTGCCAGGAGGCCAAGGGCGAGCAGCGCTGGGCGAAGCATGCGGATTCCCCTTCGGCGGAGTCCCCTTCGAGGGGCTGGCCTCGACTCTGCCGTGGCGGCGCAGCGTGGTCAACCCGTCCTCCGGGGAGCGGCCGGTCCGGTGTGTTCCCGTTGCGCCGGGAAAGCAGGAAATCCGCGCTTCGCAGCGCTGCGGAAGTTTCCATCGTCACAGCGCTGCGACGAACTCTTTTAACAGCGCTGCGACGACTTGTGTTCTTGTAAGATGATGCGCTCTCTTCTTCGTGTTTGTGCGCTGCATCATAGTAATGGAAGCCATGCGATATCGGCGCGTCGTCTTTCGGGGGAGCGATGCCATTATATCCAGGCAGGCAGCACCGCCCCTCCGCCGGCATCGCGCAGGCCCCTTTCACGGCCAGCCGCCGACTCCGGCGCCCGAGCGGCCCGCCAGAAACAATTCGAACACACCGCGGCCTTCGACGCCGCCATGAGGACAGCCATGAACACCGATAGCTTTGCCAACCCCCTGTCGTCCACGGAACTGCGCAACATCCGCCGCCAGGCGGAAGCCCTGCGGGCCGCCTATCTGCGCAGCCTGTTCCGCCGTCTGGCCGCGGCCTTCAGCCGCCCGAGCGCTGTGACCAACGGCGCCGCGGCCAACGGCGGTCTGACCGCCGCCCGCTGAGGCGCGTCCGACACTTCAGGCCCCCTGCACGCGGCCGGACGGTCCGGCCGCGATTTTCTCGCCCGCCTTTGACCAATTTTAGCAAGATTCTTTAAGATTTTGCCGTGTATCATTTCCGAATGATACCCAAAATGGTGGTCTGGGGCAGACGCGAAAATGCAGGTTGTAATCGTCGATGACGATCCGTCCACGCTGTTCATCACCGGCGCGGTCATCCGGCGGATCGACGACGCGGAGCCCATCGGCATGGGCAGCCCGCTGGAGGCTCTGGACTGGCTGGCCGTCAACACGCCCGACCTGATCCTGATCGACCATGTCATGCCGGACCTCGACGGCATGGTCGTGCTGGAGCGCATCCGCGCCCAGCGGCATCTCGCCGACGTTCCGGTGGTGATGATCACCGCCGACACGTCGGTGAAGCTGCGGGTGGCCGCCCTCGAAAGCGGCTGCACCGATTTCCTGACCAAGCCCATCGTCGTGCCGGAGCTGCTCGCCCGGGCGCAGAACCTGCTGCGCCTGCGGCTGGGCCAGAAGATGATGCGCGATCAGGCCGCCGTGCTGCGCAGCCGGGTGGAGGAGGCGACCGCCCAGCTCCGCCAGCAGGCGCAGGAACTGGTGGCCCGCCTTGCCCGCGCCGCCGAATACCGCGACCCGGAGACCGGCCTGCACATCGAGCGGATGGCCAGCTACTCGCGCGTCATCGCCGAAAGCCTCGGGCTGGACCCCGACGATTGCGCCCGGCTGGCCGAGGCCGCGCCGATGCACGACATCGGCAAGATCGGCATTCCCGACGCCATCCTGTTGAAGCCCGGCCGCCTGACCGACGGTGAAATGCGGGTGATGCGCGAGCATCCGGCGATCGGCCACGCCGTGCTGCAGGGAAGCGAGCACCCGCTCATCTGCAAGGCCGCGGAAATTGCCCTGGGGCATCACGAGAAGTACGACGGCACCGGCTATCCCAAGGGCCTGCGGGGGGAGGAGATTCCGCTGGCCTGCCGCATCGTGGCCATCGCCGACGTCTTCGACGCGCTGACCACCGCCCGCCCCTACAAGAGGCCCTGGCCGCTCGACACCGCGAAGGCCTACATCGCCGAGCGCAGCGGCAGCCATTTCGACCCGGTCTGCGTCGACGCCTTCCTGCGCGCCTGGACGTCGATCCTCGCCATTCACGACGCCCATCCCGACCCGGATTTCACTGGGACGGACGACGCCGCGTTCCGTTAGACGGGAGGACGCGATGCCGGACACTCCCGCTTCCCCTTCCTTGCCCGAGCACGGCCACAAAGCCTACGCGTTCCGGTCCCGGGCGCTGGTCTCCGGGGTGTGGATGGCCACGCTCCTGCTGACCGCGGCGGCCTGGACCGCGGCCCTCTATCTGGCGGAGCGCGACCAGCGCGACACGCTGCAGCGGGCCGAGCGCGACACCGGCAATCTGGCGCACATCATCGCGGAACAGACCACGCGGGCCATCGCCGGGACCGACCGCATCCTGTCCTTCATCGGCTACGATCTGTACCGGCTGGGCAGCCAGAGCCCGCTGCTGCGCGACGTCATGCGGAACGCGACGCTGGATTCCGACCTGCTGCTCCAGCTCGCCTACGCGGACGGCAAGGGCGACCTGATCCAGACCAGCGTGGACAACGCCCCGGCCAAGGTGAATCTGGCCGACCGCGAGCATTTCCGCGTGCACAAGGAAGGAACGGTCCAGGGGCTGTTCATCAGCCGGCCCGTCTTCGGGCGGGCGTCGGGCAAATGGTCGATCCAGCTCAGCCGCAAGGTCGACGCCCCGGACGGTGGGTTCGGCGGAATGATCGTCGCCTCGCTCGACCCCTTCTATTTCGGGCGCACCTTCGACAATCTGGATGTCGGCCATGACGGAGTCATCTCCATCATCGGCCGCGACGGCATCCTGCGCGCGCGCAGCGTCATGGACGACCGCATCATCGGATTGGCTCTCGGCATGTCGCCGATCCTGCGGGAGGCGCAGGAGAAGACGCAAGGCTTCCTGCGTTCGGTCAGTCCCGTCGACGGGGTGGCCCGCCTGACCAGCTTCCGCAGCCTTCCGCACTACCCGCTGATCGTCAGCGCGGGCTTCGGCGAGGCGGAGTTCATGGCCGAAACCTGGGCGCGGCAGCGCGCCTACACCGTCGGAGCGGGCCTGACCACCGCCCTGCTGTTCGTCCTGGCCGCGTTGGTGACGTGGCAAAGCCGCGCCCAGGAGCGATCCCACGCCACGCTGGACGAAGCCGCCCGGCATCTGCGCGCCAGCAAGACGAAGCTGCGCGACATCGCGGAGACGGCGTCCGACTGGTTCTGGGAGATGGACGCCGATCTGTGCTTCGCCGGCGTGTCCGGAGCCTATGCCGGATCGATCCGCGATCCGGAGCTGTACCGCGGCCGGCGCTGCGAGGACATCGCCCTGCGCGAGGCCGGCGACGAGGCCCATTGGGAGGGGCAGCGCCGCAGCCTGGAGGACCGGCAACCCTTCCGCGATTTCGAATTCGCCGTCCGCGGGCCGGACGGCGACACCCGCATCTGGTCGCTCAGCGGCAAGCCGGTCTTCGACGATCTGGGCGCCTTCGCCGGTTACCGCGGCTCCGGCTCCGACGTGACGGAGCGGCGTCGGGCGGAACGGTCGCTGACCGACAGCGAAGGGCGCTACCGCGCCATGTTCGCCGCGGTCGGCCAGCCCATCGTGGTCACCGACCAGAACGCCGTGATCACCGGCTTCAACCCGGCGGCGGAGTCCCTCTTCGGTTTCCGCGAAGCGGAGATGATCGGGCGCAACGTCAGCGCCCTGATGCCGGACGAGCACGCCGCCAACCACGACCGCCTGTTCCGGGAGTACCAGTCCAGCGGCCGGGGCAGCCCGAGCGGCGTGATCCGCGAGGTGCCGGTCCGGCGCGCCGACGGCGCTCTGGTGCCCACCGAGATCGCCCTGTCGAGCTGGCGGGCCGGCGGGCGCGAGCATTTCATCGGCGTCTTCCACGACCTGTCCAAGGCCAAGCAGATCGAGGCCGACCTGCGCCGCGCCCGCGACAGCGCCGAGCACGCCAACCGGATGAAGAGCGAATTCCTGGCGACCATCAGCCACGAGATCCGCACGCCGATGAACGGTGTCCTCGGCACGCTGACCCTGCTCGACGGCGAGGGGCTGGATGCGGAGGAGCGGCGTCTGGCCGGCGTCGCCCGCCGTTCGGCGGAAAGCCTGCTGCGGCTGCTGGACGACATCCTGGACTTCTCCAAGCTGGAGGCCGGGCGGATCGCCATCGAGGACGAAACCTGCGCGCCCGCCGACCTCGCGGAGGCGGTGATGGCGGTGTTCCAGCCCTCGGCTGCGGACAAGGGGCTGACCCTGTCCTGTCGCATGCTGCCCACCGTTCCGGAAGCGGTGGTCACCGATCCGGCCCGCCTGCGGCAGATCCTGTTCAATCTGGTCGGAAACGCGGTGAAGTTCACCGGCGCCGGCCATGTGGCCGTGCGCGCCCGCCGCGGCGCCGACCTGCCGGACGGGCGCTTCCTCCTGGAGTTCGAGGTGGAGGACAGCGGCATCGGCATCGCCGAGGAGTCCATCCCGTCGCTGTTCGACCGTTTCACCCAGGCCGACAGCTCGATCACCCGCCGCTACGGCGGCACCGGCCTGGGGCTGGCGATCTGCAAGGAGCTGTGCGGGCTGCTCGGCGGAACGATTTCCGTCACCAGCGCGCCGGGGAAGGGAAGCCTGTTCCAGTTCTCGGTCGCCTGCGCGCCGGGCGATCCGGCGGCGCTGCGCCACGCCGCGGAGGCGCCGCCGGCCGCCCCCCTGCCCCCTTTGCGGGTGCTGGCGGTGGACGACAACGCGGTGAACCGGGACATCGTGCGCGGCCTGCTGGTGCGCGGCGGGCACAGCGTGGTCACCGCCGCGGACGGGGACGAGGCGGTGCGGACCGTGGAGCGGTCGGAGGAGCCCTTCGACGTGGTCCTGATGGATGTCCAGATGCCGGGCATGGACGGGCTGACCGCCACCCGCCTGATCCGCGCGCTGTCGCCGCCGCGCAACGACGTACCGGTGATCGCGCTGACCGCCCACGCCTCGGGCAGTTCGCTTCCGGAATGCATGGCGGCGGGCATGAACGGGTTCGTGCCGAAACCGCTGCGCCCGGCGGCGCTCGACGCGGCGATCCGTGCGGTTGTCGGCGGTCCCGCTCCCAAGGCGGCGGTTGCTGCGGCGGCGGTTCCGGATACCGCTCCGGTGGCGGAGTTGCTGGACCGTGAACAGGTGGACAGCGTGGCCGAGGCGCTCGGTCCGGAGTTCTGGTCCGAGGCCTTGGAGGGCTTTTCCCGCACCGCGCGGGAGCAGGTGGCGCGGATCAGCGCCGCCCTGGCCGCCGGTGGCGAGCACCGCCGCGCCGCCCACACGCTGAAGGGGCTGTCCTGGAACATGGGGGCGAAGCGGCTGGGCGACCTCGCGCTGGCGCTGGAAAAGGCCCCGCCCGACGAGGCCCTGGCCCTGGCCGGAAGCCTGGAAGGCGTGCTGAAGGACAGCGTCGAGGCATTGTCCGGACCCTTGTGAGGGCAAGGACAGTGCCTCGGGCCTGTCCCGGCCTCGTCAGGAGGCCGGCATCTCGCCGGTCACCCAATAGTCCACGCGCTGCTTGTTGTTGGCGATGTAGTTGTCGATCGCCTTCTCATAGGAGGTGCCGTCGGCCTCCAGCATGATCGCCTCCAGATCCTCCAGCGGCAAATACATGCGGGTCAGGAACTCGGCGACCTTGGGGTGATCCTGGTAGAAGCTCTTGCGGGCCATGACGTGGACCCGCTCCAGCCCGCCCAGCGAGCCCTTCGGGTCCTCCAGGTAGCGCAGCTTCCACTTGGCGAACATCCAGTGCGGGCTCCAGGCGGTGACGGCGACCCATTCGTCACGCTTCACGGCGCGGCCGAGGGCGGCGGTCATCGCGGCGCCGCTGGCCGACACCAGCTCGTAATCCTTGAGGTCATAGTCCTTCAGCGCCTTTTCCGACGCCTGCATCAGGCCCGCGCCGGGATCGATGCCCTGGATCTTGCCCTTCAGCTTCTCACGCACCTCCGGCTTGGCGAGGTCGGCGATGGTCTTCACCTGATCCTCCGGCACATAGTCCGGCACGGCCCAGCCCAGGCGGGCGCGGGTGTAGAGCATGCCCAGCGGCACGATGTCCTTGCCCACCTTGTCCAGATAGGAGGCGTGGGTGGTCGGCAGCCAGGACATCATCATGAAGTCGAGGTCGCCCTTGGCGAGCCCCTGATATTGCAGGCCGATGTCGGCCAGCACCAGCTCGACCGGCTGATCCAGCCGTTCCTGGATGAGGCGTTGGGCGAGCTTGGTCACCGCCTCGGCGTCGGACCAGGCGGTCCAGCCGATGCGGACCGGCTTCTTGTCCTCGGCGGCAACGCTGGCGGAGGACAAAGCGGTGCTGCCGATCACGGCGGCGACGCCGAGGGCCATCATCTTCAGAAACGTGCGTCTCATGCAAAAAATCCTTTGTTCTGTATGGTTTTGGGGATGGCGGTTCATCCCGCTTCCGTGACTCCGTGCGTGGGAGACAGGTGCGCGTCGTCCTTCGGCCGATCCGCGCGGCGGCGGTTCAGCAGGGAGCGCAAGGCGGACCGGGGGGAGCGTCCCCCCGCGTCCGGGGTTCCGAAACTCTGGGTGATGCGGTCGAGCAGGATCGCCAGGATCACCACGGCCAGGCCGCCCTCGACGCCGAGGCCGATGTCCAGCCGCTGGATGCCGCGCAGCACCTCGTTGCCGACGCCGCCCGCCCCGATCATCGAGGCGATGACGACCATCGACAGCGACAGCATGATGGTCTGGTTGATGCCGGCCATGATCGACGGCAGCGCGGTCGGCATCTGCACCTTGAACAGGAGCTGGCGCGGCGTGCAGCCGAAGGCGAGGCCGGCCTCGACCAGCTCGTGCGGGACCTGCCGGATGCCCAGGCTGGTCAGGCGGACGACCGGCGGCATGGCGAAGATGATCGTCGCGATGATCCCCGGCACGCGTCCCAGCCCGAACAGCATGGCCGCCGGGATCAGGTAGACGAAGGCCGGCATGGTCTGCATCAGGTCGAGCGCCGGGCGCACCACCGTTTCCACGCGGTCGTTGCGCGCGGCGACGATGCCCAGCGGAACGCCGATGGTCAGGGCGATGGCGGTCGCCGTCAGCACCAGGGCCAGCGTGTCCACCGTCTGGTGCCACATGCCCAGCCCGGCGACGACCAGCAGCGAGGCCGCGGCGAACAGCGCGAAGCGCCAGCCGTTCCGCCACAGCCCGATCAGCACCACGATGGCGGCCAGCGCCACGCCCGGCAGAAAGGTCAAGGCGCTCTGGACGCCGTCGGCGACCGCGCCGACCACGAGGTCGATGCCGTCGAACAGCCATTGCGCGTGGTCCAGGAGGAACATCACGGCGGCGTCGGCCCAATCGCCGATGGGAAGCTTGAATTCCATGGTCAGCGCGTCCGTCCAAGGGTTTCCAGATAGGCGGTCTTGGAGATCGCCCCGACATAGGCGCCCCGCCCGTCCACCACCGGCAGCGGGCACGGCGCCGACGCGATGCGCGGCAGCACCTCGTCCATCGGCAGGTCGACGGGGATCGGCTCGATGCCCGGCAGCAGCGCCTCGTCCAGCGTGGCGGAGCCGTTGTGCCGCTCGATGGCGGTGACCAGCGTCTCCACCGACACCACGCCGTGGAAGCGGCGGCGCCCGTCCTGGACATAGCCGAACTCGCGGTCGCGCTCGCGCAGCTGGCGGACGGCGGCGCGCGGGCCTTCGCCGGTGTGGCGGATCAGAGTCACCTGATCGCGCCGGGCGATGTCGCCCGCCGTCAGGATCTTGGTGACGTCGATGTTGCGGAAGAAGGAGCGGACGTAGTCGTTGGCCGGCTGCTTCAGGATCTCGTCCGGGCGCCCGACCTGGATGATCTGGCCGCCCTCCATGATGGCCAGCCGGTCGCCGATGCGGATCGCCTCGTCCAGATCGTGGCTGATGAAGACGATGGTGCGCTGACGTTCGGCCTGAAGGCGCAGCAGCTCGTCCTGCATCTCCGTCCGGATCAGCGGATCGAGGGCCGAGAAGGCCTCGTCCATCAGGAGGACGGACGGCTCGTTGGCGAGCGCGCGGGCCAGGCCGACGCGCTGCTGCATGCCGCCCGACAGCTCCCGCGGGAAGCTCTCCGCGTAGGGACCGAGGCCGACCGCGTCCAGCGCCTGCTGCGCCTTGTCGCGCCGCGCCGTCAGGCTCTCCCCGGCGATCTCCAGCCCGAAGGCGGCGTTCTCCCACACCCGCAGGTGCGGCAGTAGGGCGAAGGACTGGAACACCATGCCGAGGTCGCGCCGCCGCAGCTCGGTCAGTTCGGCGCGCGACAGCTTGGTGATGTCCCGCCCGTCGATCCGGATCTCGCCCGCGGTCGGGTCGATCAGCCGGTTGAGCATGCGGACCAGCGTCGATTTGCCAGAGCCCGACAGGCCCATGATGACGAAGATTTCACCGGCCTCGACCTCGAAGGTGGCGTCGAGGACGCCGACGGTCTGGCCGGTTCTTTTAAAGATCTCTTCCTTGGAAAGACCCGCCTTCAGCAGGTCGAGCGCCTGACGTGGGTGGCGCCCGAAAATCCGGGTAACGCCGTTTACGGCAATTTTCGCGGTCATCCGCTGATGCCTCCGCTCTTGGCAAAATGCGTGTGGTTCCGGACCCCGAAAGGGACCGGTCCGTCGTGCAGCCTTCATTGGAAGCAGGGGGAAGCAGGGGCGTGCCGGGGGTGGAGAGGCACGCAAGGCAAGGACTTTCGTCCGCACGCCAGCAATTTCGACAGCCGCGTCGCGACCGCCTCCCGCCAACCACAGGGAAAGTAAAGTCACATGAGAAAACGCAAAAACAGCGAAGACTCATGAAATTGAAGGCTATATGAACAAGAAAACAGATTTATCTATGCATGCATACCGATGTCACCTCTGAAACAGACTGGGGTTGTAGGGAAACGCGCACACGGAATGGCGCTCCTGAAGCGCGTTCAAGAGGACAATTCCTGGCCGCCACTGACAAGAGGCTAACAAACTTTAAGGGAGATTTGAAGCCTTTTTGTGTCTCGGTTGGATATGGCACCGGATCAATGTCGTTCAAGCGTGAATTTAAAGGCTTATTGTCCTAATTCTGCCCCACGGTTCCTTCCGTTTTCGCCGCCCTGGGATGCGCCCTGCGGCGACCGGCGTGTTGTGGCGGCGGACCGGTTGCGGCACCATGTCCTTGCATGTCTTCCGTTTCCGGTCAGCAAGGGGCCTTGATGAGCAACCCGTTCTTCGAAACCTGGACCACGCCCTTCGGCCTGCCGCCCTTCGACCGCATCCAGGCCGAGCATTTTCCGCCCGCCTTCGACCATGGCATGGCGGAAAACATCGCGGAGATCGCGGCGATCACCGGAAACCCCGACGCCCCGACCTTCGCCAACACCATCGAGGCGATGGAGCGCAGCGGTCGCTTCCTGAACCGGGTCGGCGGCGTGTTCTGGAATTTGAACTCCAGCAACACCACCGACGCGCTGGAAACCATCGCCCGCGACTACGCGCCGAAATTCGCCCAGCATTCCATGCGCATCGCGCTGGACCCGGCGCTGTTCGCCCGCGTCGCCGACCTCTACGAGCGGCGCGACACGCTGGACCTTGCCCCCGACCAGCTGCGCCTTCTGGAGCGCCAGCATCTGGGATTCGTGCGCAGCGGCGCTCTGCTGCCGCCGGACGCCAAGGCGCGGATGACCGCGATCACCGAGCGGCTGGCGACCCTGCACACGCTGTTTGGCCAGAACGTGCTGCACGACGAGAAGGACTGGCAGCTCGTCCTGGAGGAGAGCGACCTCGCCGGCCTGCCCGACTTCGCGCGCAACGCCGCCGCCCAGGCCGCCAAGGAGCGCGGGCAGGAGGGCAAGTACGTCATCACGCTGGCCCGTTCCTCGGTCGAGCCGTTCCTGACCTTCTCGGCCCGCCGCGACCTGCGTCAGGTGGCCTACGAAGCCTGGATCCGCCGCGGCGAGCATGAGGGCGAGCACGACAACCGCCCGCTGATCCGCGAGATCGTCGCGCTGCGCACCGAGCAGGCGAAGCTGATGGGCTACGCCAGCTACGCCGATTTCAAGCTGGACGACAGCATGGCGAAGGACACCTCCGCCGTCGAGCGGCTGCTGCTTCAGGTCTGGGGTCCGGCCAAGGAGAAGGCCGCCGCCGAGCGCGCGGAGCTTCAGGACTGCGCCCGGGCGGAGGGCATGAACGAGCCGATCGCCCCCTGGGACTGGCGCTACTACGCGGAGAAGGTGCGGCAGGCCAAGTACGACATCGACGAAGCGGAGGTGAAGCCGTACTTCGTGCTGGAGAACATGGTGCGCGCGGCCTTCGACACCGCCGGGCGCCTGTTCGGGCTGACCTTCACCGAGCGGCCCGACCTGCCGGTCTACCACCCGGACGTCCGCGTCTACGAGGTGACGGAGAAGGACGGGCGGCACGTCGGCATCTTCCTGCACGACAATTTCGCCCGCTCGTCGAAGCGCTCCGGCGCCTGGATGAGCAGCTACCGCGACCAGGAGAATTTCGACGGGGCGGTGTCGCCGATCATCGTCAACAACAACAACTTCTCGAAGGGCGAGCCGACGCTGCTCAGCTTCGACGACGCCGAGACGCTGTTCCACGAGTTCGGCCATTTCCTGCACGGCTGCCTCAGCGACGTCCGCTACCCGAGCCAGTCCGGCACCTCGGTCCGCCGCGATTTCGTCGAGCTGCCCTCGCAGATCTACGAGCACTGGCTGGCGGTTCCGGAAACGCTGTCCACCTACGCCCGGCACCACCAGACCGGGGAGCCGATCCCGCAGGACCTGCTGCGCCGCCTGCTCGCCGCCCGCAACTTCAACCAGGGCTTCGGCACGGTGGAATACACCGCGGCGGCTCTGCTCGATCTGGAGTTCCACACCCGCAGTGACGCCGCCGACACGGACGTCGCCGCCTTCGAGCGGTCGGTGCTGGACAAGATCGGCATGCCGGCGGAGATCGCCGTGCGCCACCGCCCGACCCATTTCCAGCACCTGTTCGCCGGCAGCGGCTACGCCTCGGGCTACTACGCCTATCTGTGGGCGGAGGTGCTCGACGCCGACGGGTTCGAGGCGTTCCTGGAAACCGGCAACCCCTTCGACCCCGACCTTGCGGCGAAGCTGAAGACGATCTATTCGTCGGGCGACACCCGCGACCCGATGGAGCTGTACACCGCCTTCCGCGGACGCGAGCCGCGCATCGAGGCGCTTCTCAAGCACCGGGGCCTGACCCAGTCGCTCGGGGACGCCTGAAGCACCGCCCATCGGCGCCGCAGACACTTTGACGAGGACAAGGGACAGGGGATGGGCCGGACGCCCTCCCCCGTCCCGAGAGGATGCTTATGGCTGTTTCTCTTCTCGACCCCGCCCGCTACCGCCGCATGCCCTGGAAGAACGGCGGCGGGACGACCACCGAAATCGCCCTCCAGGAGTTGCCCGGCGCCCCCGGCCGCTTCCTCTGGCGGGTCAGCATCGCCGACGTGGCGGAGGCCGGCCCCTTCTCCGCCTTCACCGGCTGCGAGCGGCTGATCGCCGTGGTCGAGGGCGCCGGCATGCGGCTGACCGTGGACGGCGTCCCGGCGACCGTGACCAACCGCGCCGACCCCTTCCGCTTCTCCGGCGACGCCGCGGTGGACTGCGCCCTGCTGGACGGGCCGATCCGCGACTTCAACCTGATCTTCGACCGCGAGCGGGCCGACGCCCGGCTCGACATCCTGCCGGCCGACACGGTCGCGGACATTCCCGCCGGCGGCGTGGCGCTGGTCCACGCCCTGGACGGCGAGGTGATCCTGCGCACCGGCGACAGCGTGGCGCGGGTGTCGCCGGGCTGGACCGCCCGTCTGGACGCCGCCGCCACGTTGGAGACCGGGCCGGGCGCCTGCGCCGTCCTCGCCCGGATCGCAGTGCGCGGGTAATTGTTAGCTCCTTCGCTTCGGGGAGCGGCACCCCGATTTTATCGGGGTGCCGGGCTTTGTCGCGGAACTTGACGCCTTCCCGAAGAGCGTCCATATCGATGGTTGAGGAGTCCGGTGGGCGTAAGCTGGTGCCTTCGCGCAGCAGGGATTCTGGCTTTGTTGTGACTCCGGGCCCCTCAATTTCCGTCAGCACCGGTTCGGACAAGGGGATAAGGACCCCGCGTGATGGGTTACGGCGCCGTCCGGCAGGTCATCTCCGGAACGCCGTAGCCCCAGGTCACCCGCGCTTCGCCCTGATGCTCCCAAAAGCTCTCGTTGCGGCCCTGGTAGCGGGCGCCGGACGCCGCCGGCTGTCCGATCATCAGCGACACGGCGTCGCCGCGCTCGGCGATCATCGTCGGCGGGTCGGTCTCGAAGAAGGTGGCGGTCAGCTCGTTGGCGGCCTGCCCGTCGCAGGCGAAGCGGACCGGGCCGATCGAGGGCACCAGCCGGTATTTGGCCTGAAGCTCGGCGATGCGCAGGCGGTACTGTTCCTCCACGCAGGCGCGGCGGTCGTCGGCCTTCCAGCAGTCGTTGCGGCCCTTGATCCAGCCGCGCTGCTCCGCCTTCAGCACCGGGGGACGCTCGTTCGCCGCCTTGCCCACGGCCTCGCCATAGACGCCGGCCAGCTTGCGGTCGAGCGCCGACAGGCCGGCGTCGGTGCAGACCATCCGCTCGATGCTGCCCGCCTCCACCGTGGCGCAGGAGAAGGAGGGGCCGGCGGTTTCTGCGGCGAGGGCGGTGCTGCCCCATGCGAGCGTCGCCACAAGGGCGATGTGCAAGGCGTTGCGGCGTGCACGCATGGCGCTTCTCCCGTCCGTTTCTCTGGGCTCGGTCAGAATGCCGCGTTCCATGTCGCGGGGAAAGACGTCCCCTCTCCCGCCCCGGGAGAGGGAAGGGGCCCACGCGAAGCGTGGGAAGGGTGAGGGTCCCGGCAATGGGCAGGCGTCTTGATCCTCGCGCGACCCTCACCCGCCCGCTGCCGCGGGCACCCTCTCCCGGGGCGGGAGAGGGATTGGCGACCGCTTCGCCTTCAACCCCGCGGCAGGTAGCCGAGCTGGTGCGAGATCGCGTCCGCCGTCTCCACCACCTTGGTCCGCAGATGGTCGAGCGTGGCGGGCTGGTCCATCACGGCGCTGGGGCCGGACAGGTTGATGGCGGCGATGACCTCGCCCCGGTGGTCGCGGATGGCCGCCGCAATGGCGACGATCCCCGACACGAAGGAGGAGCGGTTCATCGTCCAGCCGCGCTTGCGGTCCTCCGCCACCTCCTGGATCAGCGAGGTCAGCGTGACCGCCGTGGTGTCGCTGTACCGGTCCAGCCGCACGCCGGTGTAGAGCTGAGCGATGGCCTCGTCGCTGAGGCCGCTCAGCAGCATCCGCCCCATCGCGGTGGCGTGGGCCGGCAGGCGGTAGCCGACCGCGATGTTGCTGGACAGCGTCATGTGCGAATGCGCGCGGTAGACGTAGACGATCTCCGTCCCATCGCGCACCGCCATGTGGGCGGAGATCTGCGTGCTGTCGCGCAGCCCGTCGATGTAGGGGATCGCCACCTCGATCCCGTCCAGCCCCGACAGGTAATGGTAGCCGAGCTGCATCGACCGCGGCGCCAGGCGGTAGGACTTGCCGTCCCCCATCCGCCCGATGTAGCCGAGATGCTCCAGCGTGAAGACCAGCCGGTAGGCCGAGGCCCGCCCGATCCCCAGCGCCTTGGCGATGTCGGTCAGGGTCAGCGTCCGGCGCTGCGGCGTGAACAGCTCCAGGATGGCCAGCCCGCGCTGCAGCGCCGGGGCGATGTAGGTGTTCGGATCGGTCTCGCTCATCTGTCCCGGCGCAACCCCTCGATGGCGCGCCGGTAGGCGGCCCGGATGGCGTCCTCCCGGACGTGGCGGCCCTCGCGCACCACGGTCCGCCCCGCCGCGACCACGTCGCGCACGGCGTGCCCGTCGCTGGCGAAGGCATAGGCGTCCAGGAGGCTGTCGTCGGTCCGACAAAGCAGTTTCGGGTTGTCGGCGTCAAGCACGACGAGATCGGCGGGCTGGCCCACCCGGATGCCGCCGCCGGTCACCGGCTGGCCCAGCGCCTGCGCGCCGCCGGCCACCGCCGCCCGGTAGAGGCCGCCGCCGATGGACGGCCCGTCCCCGGCGCGCAGCACGTTGCGCCGCCGCTGCACCAGCCGCTGGCCGTATTCCAGGACGCGCAGCTCCTCTGCCGCGGACACGCTGATGTGGCTGTCCGAGCCGACGCCGAACCGCCCGCCCCGCGCCAGGAAGGGAATCGCCGGGAACAGCCCGTCGCCCAGATTGGCCTCGGTCGTCGGGCAGAGTCCGGCCACGGCGCCGCTCGCCGCCAGACCGTCGACCTCCGCCGGGGTCAGGTGCGTGGCGTGGACGAGGCACCAGCGCGGCCCGACCGGAGCGTTCTCCAGAAGCCATTCCACCGGGCGCTTGCCGCTCCAGGCGACGCAGTCGTCGACCTCCGCCGTCTGCTCGGCGATGTGGATGTGGATGGGCGCGTCGGGATCGAGCGCGTCGAGGCCGGCCAGCGCGTCGCGCATCTCCTCCGGCGTCACCGCGCGCAGCGAATGCAGGGCGAGGCCGGCGCGGCGGCCCGCCCGCTCCGCGCCCATGGCCGTCTGCATGGCGGCGACGATGGACAGCAGCCCGTCCACGTCGTTGATGAAGCGCTTCTGCCCGTCGGACGGCGGCTTGCCGCCGAACCCGCTGTGGGCGTAGAGCACCGGCAGATGGGTCAGCCCGATCCCCGCCGTGTCCGCGGCGGCCAGGATGCGGCGCGACATCTCCGCCCGGTCGGCGTAGGGCCGCCCGTCGGCATCGTGGTGCAGGTAGTGGAACTCCGCCACCGCCGTGTAGCCCTGCTTCGCCATCTCCATGTAGAGCAGCGCCGCGACCGCCTCCGCCGCTTCGGGCGTCATGCGGCGGACGAAGCCGTACATGGCGTCGCGCCACGTCCAGAAGCTGTCCTCCGACGCGCCGGCGTATTCGGTCAGCCCGGCCATGGCGCGCTGGAAGGCGTGGCTGTGCAGGTTGGGCATGCCGGGGATCACCGGCCCGGCGGCCTGGGGCAGGCCCTCCGCGGAGGCGTCCCGCTCCACCGCCGTCAGCGTGCCCCGCGCGTCGAAGCGCAGCGCCACGTTCGAGGCCCAGCCCTCGGGCAGCAGCGCCCGTTCGCAGAACATTCCGTTCATGCCGTCCCCCGTCACGCCATCCATCGCCGCCTCCGTCACGCCCGGTTCTCCGCCCAATCGGCCATGGCCCCGATGAAGCGCCGCAGATGCGGGCGGATCCGCGCGGCGCGCGCCTCGTCGAAGGCGAAGGGCGCCTCCTCCTCCATGTAGGTCACCTGCGCCATTTCGAGCTGCACGGCGTGCCAGCCCTCGGCCGGGCGCCCGAAATGGCGGGTGATGTGGCCGCCCTTGAAGCGCCCGTTGAGGACGTGGGTGAAGCCGTCGGCCCCGGCGTCCGCGCCGACCGCGACCAGCCGGTCGCTCAGCGTTGGGTCGGCGCTGCGCCCGTCGTTGGTGCCGATGTTCAGGTCGGGCAGCCGCCCTTCGAACAGCCGCGGCACGACGGAGCGGATGGAATGGGCGTCGAACAGGACCGCCCGCCCGAACCGGTCGCGCAGCCGGGTCATCTCCGCGGTGATGGCGTCGTGGTAGGGCGTCCAGTAGCGGGTGACCCGCTCCGCCACCTCCGCCGCGTCCGGTTCGGCGCCCGGCTGGTACAACGGCGCCCCGTCGAACAGGGTGGTCGGGCAAAGGCCCGTGGTGGCGCCGCTGTAGAGCGGCGTGTCGTTGCTGGGGCGGTTCAGATCGACGACGTAGCGCGAGAAGCGCGCCTGGATCACCCCGACTCCGAGGTCCTCCAGGAAGTCATAGAGCCGCAGCAGGTGCCAGTCGGTGTCGGGCAGTCCCTGCGCCTCCGGCACCAGCCGGCCGACGAATCCGTCCGGCAGCGCCGTGCCGACATGGGGCAGGCTGACCAGCACCGGACGGCGCGCGGCGTGAAACCCGAAGACGTCCATTTGCTCTCTCCCGTGCGACAAGTGTTTTGTCAGCAAAATTCTTGCATCCCTGTTCGGTCGCCCCCGGCTTCCGCGGCGGTTGCGGTACGCAGCCGCAACACCGGCGTTGCCATAAGGCGTCTGTCATGCTCCAGTATGACAAACGGCGTTGACGCGACTGTTTTCCCTGGGCAACATATGTTTTATAGGCAAAACACGGCGCTGCCAAGCCGGTCGCTGCGCCGGGGGCCTTCCCCGGCTTTCGAACCCGGCGACGCGGGCGCAACGAACAGGGAAATTCCAAGCCATGAAGTCCTTCGGTAAGTTTCTCGCCGCCGCCTCCTTCGCCGCCGCCGCGGTCGTCACCGTGGTCGGCGCCGGGTCCGTCCCGGCGCGCGCCGAGGACGCGGTGATCGCCTCGATCAAGCAGAACGGCACCTTCCGTGTCGGCGTGGACGCCACCTTCGCGCCCTTCGAATTCTCGCAGGACGGCAAGAAGACCGGCTTCGACATCGAGCTGGTCGAGGCCATCGCCAAGGAGCTGGGCGCCACCAAGGGCGTCGAGTGGGTGGACATCGACTTCAAGGGCCTGATCCCCGGCCTGATGGCCAACCGCTTCGACATGATCGCCTCGGCCATGTACATCACCGAGGAGCGCCGCAAGGTCGTCGCCTTCTCCGACACCTACTATCCGGGCGGCCTCGTCATCATGGTCAAGGCCAACAACACCGCCGTGAAGGGCCCGGCCGACCTCGAAGGCAAGACCGCCGCCGTGCAGATCGGCACCAAGTCGGTCGTCCATCTGAAGGAGCATTTCCCGAAGACGAAGATCGTCGAGGTCGAGACCAACGCCGAGATGTTCGGGCAGGTCGAGATCGGCCGCACCGACGTCGCGGTGACCGGCAAGCCCGCCGCCAAGCTCTACGCCCAGACGCACCCGACCGTGAAGGTGCTGGACGACCAGCTCACCACCGAGGATTACGGCTTCGCCATGCGCAAGGACAACACCGAGCTGGTGACCAAGGTGAACGCCGCCATCGCCAAGCTGAAGGCCGACGGCACCTACCAGAAGCTCGTCGACAAGTGGTTCGAAGCCAAGAAGTGATCGCTTTTTTTGTGAACGGAGGACCCCTCCCGTGACGCTCGACTTCGCCCCCGTCTGGGGAGGGTTGCCGGAGCTGCTGAAGGGCACCGTGGTCACCATCGAGGTGACCGCGGCGGCCTTCCTGCTCAGCGCCGTGCTTGGCCTGCTCGTCGGCATCATCCGGCTCAACCCGGCGCGGCGCGTGCTGTACGGCATCGCGTCGGCCTATGTCGCCTTCATCCGCGGCACGCCGCTGCTGGTGCAGCTGTTCCTGCTGTTCTTCGGCCTGCCGCAGTTCGGCATCCTGCTGCCGGCGTGGCTGTGCGGCGTGATCGGGCTCGGCATCTACAGCGGCTCCTACGTGTCGGAGGTGGTGCGCGGCGCCATCCAGTCGATCGACCGCGGCCAGATGGAAGCCGCCCGCTCGCTCGGCATGTCCTACCGCGAGGCGATGTGGGAGGTGGTGCTGCCCCAGGCCTTCCGCCGCATGCTGCCGCCGCTGGGCAACGAGACCATTGCGCTGATCAAGAATTCGGCGCTGGTGTCGCTGCTGACCATCGACGACGTGATGCGCGAGGGGCAGCGCATCATCTCCACCAGCTTCCGCGCGCTGGAGGTCTACATCGCGGTGGCGCTGATCTATTTCGTGCTGACCAACGCGGCCACCTGGATCCTGCGCCAGATCGAAAAGCGCATGACCGTGGAAAGAGGGTAAGCCGGTGATCGAGATCCGCAACGTCTACAAGAGCTTCGGCAGCACCGAGGTGCTGAAGGACGTCAGCCTGACCGTGCCGCCGTCGCGCACCACCGTGGTCATCGGCCCGTCGGGTTCGGGCAAGAGCACGCTGCTGCGCTGCTGCAACTGCCTGGAGACCGCCGACCGCGGCGAGATCCGCATCAACCACCGCACCATCATCGCCGACGGCAAGCCGCTGCCCGACAAGGAGCTGAACGCGCTGCGCGCCGAGACCGGCATGGTCTTCCAGTCCTTCAACCTGTTCCCGCACATGACCACGGTGGAGAACGTCATGCGCGCGCCCGTCGTGGTGCGCGGCATGGCCAAGGCCGAGGCGCGGGAGCTGGCGATGGGGCTGCTGCGCAAGGTGGGGCTGGACGACAAGGCCGACGTCTATCCGTCCACCCTGTCGGGCGGTCAGAAGCAGCGCGCCGCCATCGCCCGCGCGCTCGCCATGAAGCCGAAGGTGATGCTGTTCGACGAGCCGACCTCCGCGCTCGACCCCGAACTGGTCGGCGAGGTGCTCCAGGTCATGAAGACGCTGGCGGAGGAAGGCATGACCATGATGGTGGTGACCCACGAGATGGGCTTCGCCCGCGAGGTCGCCGACACCGTCGTCGTCATGGCCGACGGGCGCATCGTCGAGTCCGGCCCGCCCGAGCAGATTTTCACCAACCCGACCCAGGAGCGCACCCGCGGCTTCCTGCGCGCGCTGGTGGACGGCCATCTGGCCGGCGCCCGCCCGCAGCCGGCGGCGGACGATCCGCTGGACGCCCTTCCCGGCAACCACTGACGTCCCGCCCATCTTGCCCCACAGCCCTCGCGCGCCCGCCTCGCCGCTCATGGTGCTGGCCGCGCTGATCCTCGGCGTCTGCGTCATCCAGGTCGCCAACGGCATCCTGCAAATCCTGCTGCCGCTCCGCCTCGCCGAGGCGGCGGCCCCGCCGCTGGTCGTCGGGGCGGTGGCGTCGGCCTATTCGGTCGGCTTCGTGCTGGGCTGCTGGGCCGCCCCCTGGATGATCCGCCGGGTGGGCGGGGTGTGGTCCTTCGCCGCCTTCGGGCTGCTCGCCGCCGCCGCCACGCTTCTGCTGAACCTGCTGCCCGACGCCCAGGCCTGGGTGGGGCTGCGGCTGCTGATGGGGGTCTCCTATGTCGGGATGCTGACCGTCGCGGAAAGCGGGCTGGCCGCCCTGACCCCGCCGGGATCGCGGGGCAGCGTCTTCTCCCTCTACATGATCGCCTGCAAGGTGGCGGTGATCGGCGGCCAGATGCTGCTCGCCAACCCGGACCTGTCGGCCCTGTGGCTGACCGTCCTGGCGGCGGGCTGCTACGGCCTGTCGCTGGTGCCGGTGGCGGTGGTCCGCCCGCCCGCCGGCGCCGCGCCGAAGGGGCCGGCGCCCTCGCCCTGGCAGTATGTGCGGCGGGCGCCGGTGGCCTTCGCCGGCTGCCTGACGGTGGGCTTGTGCAACACCGCGGTCACCGGCATCGGCCCGGCCTGGCTCGCCGGGCTGGCCCTGCCCGCCGCCGGGGTCGCGCTGATCATGTCGGGCATCCAGGTCGGCAGCGTCGTGCTGCAATGGCCGATCGGCCGGTTTTCGGACCGCCACGACCGGCGGCTGGTGATCTTCGCGGTGTCCGCGGTGGCGACGGTCGCCGCCTTCCTGATCGCCGCCTTCGCCAACCCGCCCGGCGGGGCGGCGCCGCAGACCGTCCTGCTCGGCCTGTTCACCCTGTGGGGCAGCGCGGCCCTGTCGCTCTACGCGATCTGCGTGGCCCACGCCAACGACCATGTGACGGTGGAGGAGACGGTGCCACTGGCCAGCGCCCTGCTGCTCGCCTGGGCACTGGGCGCGGCCCTCGGCCCGCTGCTGGCGACGGCGGCCATGGAATGGTTCGGGCATGACGCGCTGTTCGTCTATGTCGGGGTGGTGTCGGGCGGGCTGACCCTGTTCGCCGGCCTGCGCCGCCTCATCAGCGGACCGTTTCGGGCGGAGCCGTAAGGCTTGGCCGCGGGCGGCCCGGCGGGCTATTGTGGCCCGCCCGGCAGCCCCCCTCCCCGCGCTCCATGCCCAGCACCACCGACACCCCAACCGACGAGCAGTTCCGGGCGATCCAGGCCATCCACGCCTGGTACGCCGACCCCGCGGCCCCCCAGATGTTCTGGCTGGCCGGCGAGGCCGGGACCGGCAAGACCAAGACCACCGTCTTCGCGCTCGATCATCTCCAGGACCGCCGCAACCTGGAGAATTTCGTGGTCGGCGCGCCCACCGGCAAGGCCGCGCAGGTGCTGCGCCGCAAGGGCATCGACCGGGCGGCGACGCTGCATTCCCTGGTCTACGCGCCGCGGCAGGACGACGACACCGGCGAGCTGTTCTTCGCCCGCAAGTCGGAGGGCAAGTTCGCCGAGGCCGACCTGATCGTCTGCGACGAGGGCTCGATGGTCGGGGACGACGTGGCGGGCGACCTGCTGCGCTCCGGCAAGAAGATCCTGATGATCGCCGACGACTACCAGCTCCCCCCGGTGACCGGCCAGGGCACGCTGACCAAGGGCGAGCCGGATTTCCGGCTGGTCGAGCCGCACCGCACGGCGCGGGAGAGCCCGGTGATCCGGCTCGCCCATCTGCTGCGCCGGCAGGAGCTGCCGCGCCGCTTCGGCACCGCCGGGAACGCCCACGTCCTGCCGCTGAACCGGGTGACCGAGCCGCTGGCCCTGCGGGTGGACACCCAGACCATCTGCGGCACCCACCGCGTGCGCACCGACTTCACCCGGCGCATCCGCAGCCGCCACGGCTTCGACACGGTGATGCCCCAGGCCGGCGAGCGGGTGATCTGCCGCCGCAACGACCGCGAGGAAGGGTTGTTCAACGGCATGATCGGCACGCTGACCCGCCCGGCGGCCGAGGGGCGGGGCCGCCAGGACGGGCTGTGGTCGCTCGGCGTCCATATGGAGGACGAGGTGAAGCCCCGCAGCAAGCTGATGGTCCATCCCTGGATGTTCCAGGCCCATTACAGCGGCGAGACCAAGGCGCCGCGGGTGGAGCGCGACGTGCAGCAGTTCGATTGGGCCTGGATGATCACCTGCCATTCCGCCCAGGGGTCGGAGTTCCCCTCCGTCACCGTGCTCGACGATTCCGCCGCCTTCCGCGAGCACAAGTGGCGCTGGCTGTACACCGCCGTCACCCGCTCGCAGGACGAGCTGTTCCTGCTGCTGCGCAACGCCGATCTCGGCGGGAACTGGCGGATGCCGGAACTCGACATGTGACGGTATGACGTAACCCTCTCCCCGGAGGGGAGAGGGGATTTTGCAGGCGGTGGTGCTGGCCGCCTCACGCCGCCGCGGCGACGCGCTCGATCTTGGCGGGAAGACCCTGGCGCACCGCCGTTCCGGCGATGGGATCGACCCAGACCGAGGCGCCCGGACGGGTCGGGTCGTGCAGGCCGAGGTCGTTGATGTTCCCCCCCGCCCCGATCTCCGGCACCACCGGCTGGCTGTGGCCGCCGATGACGTGCGGCCGCGCGCCGAACTCCTTGTGGCCGAAGCCGTGCTCGACGGCCAGCACGCCGGGCATCACGCCGTGCCGGACGATGGCGGTCGCCAGCTCCGCCCCGCCCGGCGTGGCGATGCGGATGCGGTCGCCGGTGGCGATGCCCAGCCGCCGCGCGTCCTCCGCGTTGATGCCCACCGGGTTCTCCGGATGCAGGTGGCGCAGGCGGCTGGCCGCGATGGTGTAGGCGCTGACCAGAACCGATTTCGAGCTGATGAGCTGGAAGGGCCAGTCCTCCGCCGTGTGGACCTGCCGCATCGGCGTGCCGTCGGCGAAGGCCGGGGGCGTCCAGGCGGCGGTGCCGGTCCAGCGCTTGCCGGTGACGCTGCTCTTGGCCGCGCCGACCGCCTCGTTGTAGACCAGCAATCCGTTCTTGAAACGGTGTGTGGCCTTGTCGCCCTCGAAGCCCTCCGCCTGGTTCTGGTAGCGCCCGCCGCGCGCCAGGATGAAGGCGACCTTGCGCCACTCCTCCTCCTTCAGAACCGCCTGGAGCGCCGGCAGGACGCGGGCGACGCCGGACAGGGCGATGTCCTCGTCCGTGGCGTCGGGCACCGGCTGCTTGCCCAGCCACGCGATGTTGGCGCCGCCGCGCAGGTACCAATCCTCCGGCCGCTCCAGCGGGTGGGTGTTCCCGTCCATGTCGGCGATGGCGTCCGGGCCGAAGCCGGGCAGCCCCAGCCGCTTCGCGAGCGCGATCAGGAAGGTTTCCATCTGGACGTGCCGGCCCTCCGGCAGCGGCTCGGTGCGCGGAGTCACCACCGGCCAGCGCGCCGTCGAGGTCTTGGTCGGCACGCCCGCCCAGGGGGATGCCCAGCCCCAGGTCTCGTACAGCACCGTGTCCGGCACGATGTAGTCGGCGAAGGCCGTGGATTCGTTGATGAAAGGGTCGATGGCGACGATCAGCGGCAGCGCCTTCGGGTCGCGCAGCGTCGCCTCCACCTGGGCGCGGACGCCGGGGATGCCATAGACCGGATTGCTGTTCCACAGGAACAGGGCCTTCAGCGGGTACGGGTAGCCGTCCACCACGCCGCTGGTCAGATACTCGGTGGTGAGCTGCGGGGCGTTCGGGTACCAGGGCGCCTTGGCCGGATAGGGCTTGCCCGCCTCCTTCTTCGCCTTGAATTCGCTGGATTTCTCGTAGGGGACGGGGCGGCTGATGGCCGTGCCGGAGGGCTTCACCTGTCCGGGGAAGCTCGCCAGCTTGTAGCGCGGGCCGTCCTGCTCGTCCGGGAAGCGCCCGCCGCCGACGATGGTGCCGCCCTTCCAGTTGAGGTTGCCGATCAGCGTGTTCAGCGTCACCACCCCGAAGGCGTTGTAGAAGCCGTTGCCGGCCATCATGCCGCCGTGGGTGTTGGCGGCGGCCTTCTTGCCGTGGCTGGTGAACTCCCGCGCCAGACCGGCGATGACGTCGGCGGGAATGCCGCAGGCGTCGGCGTAGCCGGCGAGGTCGAGCTTCATCGCCTGCTCGCGCAGCAGGGTCAGGGCGGTCTTCACCGCCACCTCGCCCGCCGGGGTCGCCACCGTCCCGCCGTGGAACAGCGTCGCGGGTCCCATCAGCGCGTCGTGGGCCACCGGCGTGCCGGCGGGGTCGAGCACCACGAAGGCGTCCTTGGCGCCGTAGCGCTCCTTCTCGTCCAGCGTCACCCAGCCGAGGTCGGAGGCGCGCAGCATCCGCCCGTCGCGCGGGTGGCCCGCCTGCTGGATCACCAGATGGGTGGCGTTGCACCAGCCGGCCTCGCCCGCCGCCTCCGCCGCCGTGCCGTTGGGCTGGGAGAGATAGGTGGCGTCGATGCGCCCGTTCTCGAACATCCAGCGCATCATGCCCATGACCAGGGCGCCGTCGGTGCCGGGCCGGATGGGAATCCAGTCGGAGCGCTCCGCCGCCGCGCGGTTGTCGGCGTTGGTCAGCACCGGGTCGACGACGACGTAGTTCAGCACGCCGTCCGTCCGCCCCTTGGCGAGCAGCATGGCCTGCCGCTTGAACGGGTTGCCGGCGTTCGACGGGGCGGTGCCGATGAACAGCACGAACTCGGCGTTCTGCAGGTCCGGCTTGGCGTGCGGCATCTTCTTGGCGTCGCCGAACACCGCCCCGGAGCCGGACCGGTAGGCGCCGCCGCAATAGGAGCCGTGGCCGACATAGTTGATCGTCCCCAGCGCCTGGTTGAAGAAGCGACGCACGAAGGGGTCGCGCCCGTCGTTGACCGACGACAGCAGGGCCACCTGGTTGACCTTCGGCCCCAACTCCGGAGCCGCCGGATCGATGGGTGTCTTCAGGTCGCGCAAGGCGCGCAGGCCGGGCACCGGGCCTTCGCCGAACAGGTCGCCGCCCTCGGCGATCTCCTCCACGAGCCGGTCGAAGGCGATGGGCTCCCACCGGCCGGAGCCGCGCGGGCCGACGCGCTTCATCGGCGTGGCGACGCGGAAGGGTGAGGTCAGCATCTCCAGCGCCGCGTTGCCCCGGCCGCAGGCGGTCGAGCGGCCCTTCAGCCCCTTCTCGTCCAGCCGCGACAGCGACTTGAAACTGTCCTTGATCGGCGTGCCGTAGGGCAGGAAGGGATCGGTGGACAGCGGGCTGTAGGGGTTGCCGGCGACGCGCAGCACCTTGTTCTTTTCGACATCCACCCGGACGCGGACTCCGCACAGGGTGGTGCAGCCGAGGCAGGCGACGTTGGCGACGATCTGGCCCGGCGTCGGGGTGAGGTCGCCGGTCGCCGGATCGACGCGGAATTCCGGGACCGGGGCGTTGCCGGAGATGGCGTGGTCGGGCTTGTCCCCGGCCCAGGCGCCTTTCACGAGCTTGCGCCCGGTGTCGGAGAAGCCACCCGCGAAGGCGGCGAGGGCGCCGCCCGCGGCGCTGGTCTTGAGGAGAAGGCGACGGGAAATCGACATGATGGGTGCTCCGTTCACTCGGCGGCGGCCACGGTTCCGGCGGGCGCCTGGGGCGCACGGGCCGGAGCGGGCGCCGGGCGGCGCGGGAAAGGCAGGATGGCGGTGAGAGCGATCAGCAGGAACAGCCAGAGTCCGGCGGTGCCGACGATCCCCAGCAGCCCCTCCGGGCCGGCGGGCAGCGCGTAGTCGTAGAAGCCGGCGCCGGTCTTCGGCACGGTCTGGCCGCCGATGAACACGGTCCAGCGGAACATCCAGGCGCCGTGCAGGGCGATCAGCCCGGTCAGCAGCCCCGTCCCGGCGGGCTTGGCGACGGCGATGGCGAAGGGCAGCGCGGTGGCGGCGACGGCCCAGACGGCGGTGACGCGCCACGCCTCCGACCCGGCGACGCTGCCCAGCGCCTCGGCGTGGGTGGCGTCCAGCCCGAACAGGCCGAGCGCCAGCCACAACGCGCCGACCAGCATGACCCCGCCCAGGACGCCGGCGAGCAGCCGGTTCGCCCGCACCTCCACCGCGCGGTCGTTGCCGGCGGCGAAGCGGTTCAGCACCAGCACCAGACCGGCGGCGCCGGCCAGCGCGGTCAGCAGGAACTGCACGGGCAGGAAGGGCGTGTGCCACAGTGGACGCGCCTTGACCACCGCGACCTCCGCCCCGGTGTAGAGGGCGACCAGCAGCGCGCCGGCCAGGGCGAACAGGCCGGCGGCGCGGATCAGCGCGTCGTTGCGCCCACCGCCCAGCGACGCCAGCCGGTAGAGTGCCGCAAGGCGGCTGTCCACCCGGCCATGCGTCTGCAACTCCTCGCGGAAGCACGCCCAGCCGTAGACCAGCAGGCCGGTGACGTAGAGGGGGATGAAGACGGAGCCCCACCACATCCAGGAGGTCGGCCGCAGCACGACGTAGAAGTGCCAGAAACGGCCGGGCTGGTGCAGGTCCGACAGCAGCGCCACCGGGGCGGCCAGCCCGCAGGTCAGCGCCACCAGCAGGGCGGTGCGCCCGAGCGCGCGCCAGTCCTCTTTTGCGAAGGCGTAGCCGGGCAGGCTGAGCAGCAGGCCGCCGACCGACAGGCCGATCAGGAAGAAATACTGCACGGCCCAGGGAAGCCACGCGACCTCGCGGGTCACGTTGATGACCTCGACGATGTGGTTGTCCATCACGCGTGCTCCTTTCGGGCGTGGGTTTCGCCGCTGGGCCGCCAGAGCGTCGGCGTGCCGTCGACCTTCCCCTGGAAGCGGGGATCGAGGCCGAGGTAGAAGACGCGCGGCTGGGTCCCCTGCTCCGGCTTCAGCACCTTGGGGTTTCCCTCGCGGACCAGGGTGGCGACGGCGCTGTCCGGGTCGTTCAGGTCACCGAAGATACGGGCGCCGCCGACGCAGGTCTCCACGCAGGCGGGCAGCAGGCCGGCCTCCACGCGGTGGACGCAGAAGGTGCATTTGTCGGCGGTCTGGGTCTCGTGGTTGATGAAGCGCGCGTCGTAGGGGCAGGCCTGGACGCAATAGGCGCAGCCGACGCAGACGGTGTTGTCCACCACGACGATGCCGTCCCGGCGCTGGAAGGTCGCGCCGGTCGGACAGACGGGAATGCAGGGTGGATCCTCGCAATGGTTGCACAGGCGCGGCAGCATGTAGCTGCCGGCCTTGCCCTGCTCGGTCACCTCATAGGTGGAGACGATGGTGCGGAAGCTGTTCTCCGGGACGTCGTTCTCCATGATGCAGGCGACCGTGCAGGCCTGGCAGCCCACGCATTTGCCCACGTCCACCACCATCGCCCAGCGGTGCGCCGGATCGCCGTCCCGGCGGAGCGACGCAGCGCCGGGGGCTGCGGCGGCGGCCGGCATCGTCGCCACCGTCGCGGCGCCGATGGTCGCGGCACCGGCGCCGAGGCAGAAGTTGCGCCTTGATCGGTCCATGGCTGGCCTCTTCGCACCTGAATCCTTCGGCCGCGACGAACCGCGGCCCTACAGTGCGAAGGGTACCGGCGCCCTGCCCCCACGCCCATTGGGGGCATCCCTACACTTCTTAGGGTAAACCCCAGTGACGACATGCCGCAGGGGCCGGGCCATGGTTTCCGGCGGCGATCAGCCCTTGAGGGCGTCGGCGACGGCGCGGGCCACCCCGGCGTGGGTGGCGTCCCGCTCCTTGAAGTCGTCGGGCGTCTCGGTCAGGTAGCTGGCGATCAGCAGCGGCGCCCTGCCCTCCGGCCAGACGATGCCGATGTCGTTGGCCGTCCCGCGCACGCCGGTTCCGGTCTTGTCGCCGACGCGCCAGCCCTTCGGCAAGCCGGCGCGCAGCCGCTTGTCGCCGGTCCGGTTGGCGACCATCCAGGCGATGAGCTGGTCGCGCGACGCCGGGGTCAGCGCGTCGCCCAGCATCAGCCGCTCCATGCTGTGGACCATCGCCGCGGGCGTGGTGGTGTCGCGCGGGTCGCCGGGGATGGCGCTGTTCAGCGACGGCTCGTTGCGGTCCAGCCGGGTCTTCCGGTCGCCCAGGGTGCGCAGGAAGGCGGTCAGCCCGGCGGGGTCGCCCACCGCCGGCAGCAGCAGGTTCGCCGCCACATTGTCGCTGAGCGTCATCGTCGCCTCGCACAGTTCGGCCACCGTCGGGGGTGGGCCGTCGAGACGGGTTTCGACGAAGGGCGCGTAAGGGACCATGTCCGCCTTGCTCACCGGGATGCGCCGGTCCAACCGCTCCCGCCCCTCGTCCACCTGTTTCAGGATGGCGCCAGCCAAAAGAAATTTGAAGGTGCTGCACATCGCGAAGCGCTCGTCCGCGCGATGGCCGAAGCTCTGCCCGGTGCCGGTGTCGAGCACCGCCACGCCCAGCCGCCCGCCGCTGCGCTTTTCCAGTGCGGCGATCGCGCCGGCCAGCCTCTTGTCCCCGAATGTCCTGGGTTTCTCCGCCTTCACGCCGGTTGCCGCCAGCAGCGTCACGCCGCCCGCCGCGGCCAGGAAAGCCCGCCGTCCGATCATCGTGTCCTCGTGTCATGCCGTGTCGATGGGCGGACGATAAAAAGCTCCCGGCGCTTGAACAAACGATGATAGTTTTCACAAGCCACAAGAAAAACTAATGGCTGTCGATGGCCCGCCCCCAGCTTCCGCTCAACGCGCTGCGCGCCTTCGAGGCGTCGGCCCGCCATCTCAGCTTCACCCGCGCCGGGCTGGAACTGTGCGTCAGCCAGGCGGCGGTCAGCCAGCAGATCCGCACGCTGGAGGCGCGGCTCGGCGTCACCCTGTTCCGCCGTCTGCCGCGCGGCCTCGCTTTGACCGACGAGGGGGCGGCGCTGGTGCCGGTGCTGATGGACGCCTTCGAGCGGATCGGCGCGACGCTCGACCGCTTTGCCGACGGGCGCTACCACGAGGTGCTGACGGTCGGGGTGGTGGGGACCTTCGCCACGGGCTGGCTGCTGCCGCGCCTGCCGGCCTTCACCGCGGCGAACCCGGCGGTCGACCTGCGCATCCTGACCAACAACAACCGGGTCGATCTGGCCGGCGAGGGGCTGGACTTTGCCATCCGCTTCGGCGACGGCTCCTGGCACGGGGTGGAGGCGGTGCCGCTGCTCGACGCCCCGCTGACCCCGCTCTGCGCCCCGGCGCTGGCGCAACGGCTGTCCGCCCCGGCGGACCTCGCGCGCGAAGTGCTGCTGCGCTCCTACCGGGTCGAGGAATGGCAGCGCTGGTTCGCGCTGGCCGGGGTGCCCTGCCCGGCCATCCGCGGTCCGGTCTTCGACTCCTCCCCCACCATCGCCGCCGCCGCCGCGATGGGCGCCGGGGTGGCGCTGCTGCCGGCGCGGCTGTTCGGGCACGACCTCGCCACCGACCGGCTGGTCCGCCCCTTCGCCATCGAGGTGCCGGCGGGCCGCTACTGGCTGACCCGCCTGCATTCCCGTCCCGAGACGGCGGCGATGCAGAGCTTCCGCCACTGGATCGCCGCCGCCGTCCACGCGGACGATTAGGCCGGAATGTCAGGCCGGCGTCGGCGCCTGCTCCGGCAGGACGCCGGCCTGTTTCAACTCCCGCCAGAAGTCCGCCGGGATCGGCTGCTTCATCAGCGCCACGTTCTCCTGCACGCGCGGCGGGTTCTTGGTGCCCGGAATGACCGAGGCGACGACCGGGTGCGCCGCGCAGAATTGCAGCGCCGCCGCCCGCAGGTCCACGCCGTGCCGTTTGGCGATCTCGGCCAGCCGGTCGCGCGCCGCCACCTTGTCCGGCGGGGCCTCCTGGTACTCGAAATTCTTGCCCCCGGCGATCAGGCCGGAGTTGTAGGGGCCGCCGACCACCACATGGACGCCGCGCTCCTGGCAGCGCGGGAACAGCGTGTCCAGCGCCGGCTGGTTCAGCAGGCTGTAGCGCCCGGCCAGCAGGAAGACGTCGGGGTCGGCGCGCTCCAGCGCCATCACGCAGGGCTCCACCCGGTTGACGCCCAGGCCCCAGCCGCGGATGACGCCCTCCTCGCGGAGCTTGGTCAGCGCCACGGCGGCGCCCGTCATGGCGGTGTCGAACACCTCCAGCCAGCGGTCGCCGTGGGCGTCCTCCGCGCAGTCGTGGATGTAGGCGATGTCGATGCGCGCCATGCCCAGCCGTTGCAGGCTGTCCTCGATGGAGCGGCGCACCCCGTCGGCGGTGTAGTCGTAGTCCACCCGGAAGGGCAGCCCCTTCACGAAGGGGCCGTGCTGGCCGCCCTTGCTGGCATCGGCGCGCAGAAGGCGCCCGACCTTGGTGGACAGGACGAAATCGTCGCGCGGGCGGTTGCGCAGCACATGGCCGAACCGGTGCTCCGAAATGCCGGGACCGTATTCCGGCGCCGTGTCGAAATAGCGGATGCCGGCGTCCCAGGCGGCGGCCAGCGTGGCCTCCGCCACGTCGTCCGGCACCTCCTCGAACATGTTGCCGAGCGGAGCGCCGCCAAACCCGATGGGTCCGGGCGGAGCGAAATGCTTGCGGTCCGGCATGATCGACCTCTCGTTGTTCCGTGTGGGCGCGGGATTCCAGTCTGCGCTCTGACGGCGCTTTCCTCAACATGGGGCCTCAACACCGGCCCTCAACATCGGCCCTCAACATCGGGATGGTTCCGGCGTTCCCTTTCGCAACCGGCCGGCGCCGGCGTGGCAATTTGCGACGCGGATGGGAGCGCGTTGGCAATTTGCAACGGTTGGGAAGGAACAACCGCGCGGCCGGATCGGGAATTTTGCTGGGTGGAACAGCAATTGCGCGGGGATTGGGAATTGGTACGGAATTTGAGAATGATTTGATCCGGCGCGGTCGACCGGCGCCGAACAAAAAATAATCCAGGCAGGACATCCCACCATGGCCACCTCCCTTCGCGCCTTCGCCAACTTGCGCACCGCCACCAAGGTCTACACCGGATTCGGGGTCACGCTGGCCCTTCTGGTCACGCTGGGGGCGGTGTCCTGGAGCGGTCTTCGGTCCAACGACGAAGCGCTGCGCAGCTACGCGGCGCAGTCGGACGTCACGGTGACGCTGGGGATGGCGGACACCGCGCTGTCCGACGCGCTGGGGGCTGCGGCGGAATTTCTCGTCGTCGGTACGGACGGCGCGGCCAACCGCTTCCGCGCCACCGCCGGCGAGTTCCGCCGGCAACTGGACAGGGCGGTCCCCGGCATCGGCGATTCCGCCGACCGTCAGGCGGTGGAGGAGATCCGCGGGCTGGAGCGGGATTTCCTGACCGGCTTCGACCGTCTGGTCGCCCTGCGCACCGAACGGGACGGCATCGTCGCCGACGTCGTCAACAAGCTGGGTGCCGACATCCGCCGGACGCTGAGCGAGCTGGTCGCCGCCGAACGGCAGACCGGCAATCTGGACCGCACCGTCCAGGCCGCTGGCGTCAGCGAGCGGTATCTGCTGGTGCGCGTGCTGGTCGCCCGCTTCGTCACCGAAACGAAGCCCGAGGATCTGGTCCGCATCCGCCAGGATCTGGCGGCGGTGGCCGGCGACGTCGAGGCCGAAGCCAAGGGCTGGGCCGACTCTCCGGGTGCCGCGAAGCGCGCCGAACTGCTCGCCAAGCTGCCGCGCTACACCGCGGGCATCGACCGCATCGCCGCCATCGCCCAAGAGATGGCGCGGGTCAACTCCGACACGCTGACCCACGCCGGAGCCCAGATCAACGGGAGGATCGGCGCGATCCGCCAGAACTCCACCGAGGTCCTGAAGGGGCTGGAGCGCAGCGCCGCCACCGCGGTGGCCGCCGCCGAGCGGCAGGGGGGCGCGGTGACCGCCGCCGCCGTGGCGCTGGGCCTGCTGCTGGCCTGGATGATCGCGCGGGCGATCACCCGCCCGCTCGGCGCCATCACCGGGGCGATGGGCCGGCTGGCCGAAGGCGACCGGTCGGTGCAGGTGGACGAGGGCTGGCGGAAGGACGAGATCGGGGCGCTGGCCCGCGCGCTCCAGGTCTTCAAGTCCAACGCCGAGGAGATGGAGCGCATGCGCAAGGCGCAGGAGGAGGCCGAGCGCCAGGCCGCCGCGCAGCGCCGCGCCACCATGATGCGCATGGCCGACACCTTCGAGACGACGGTCCAGGGCATCGTCGAGGCGGTGGCGAGCGCCGCCGGCGGCATGCACAACGCGGCCAGCACCCTGTCCGGCACCGCGTCGGACGCCAGCGAGCGCTCGCTCCTGGTCGCCTCCGCCTCCGAGGAGGCGTCGGCCAATGTGCAGACCGTCGCCAGCGCGACTGAGGAGCTGTCGGCCTCCATCGCCGAGATCGGCCAGCAGGTGGAGATCTCCACCCGCATCGCCGGGCAGGCGGTGACCGATGCGGAAGGCGCCGACCGCACCATGCGCGCCCTGGTCACCGCCGCCGAGCAGATCGGGCAGGTGGTGGAGATCATCAGCGGCATCGCCGCCCAGACCAACCTGCTGGCCCTGAACGCCACCATCGAGGCCGCCCGCGCCGGTGACGCCGGAAAGGGCTTCGCCGTGGTGGCGGGCGAGGTGAAGGCGCTGGCCAACCAGACCGCCAGGGCGACCGACGAGATCCAGTCGAAGGTCCAGGAGATCCAGCAGACCACCGGCGGTGCGCAGAAGGCCATCGGCAGCATCGGCCAGACCATCGGCCGGATGAGCGAGATCGCCACCACCATCGCCGCCGCCATCGAGGAGCAGGCCGCCGCGACCCGCGAGATCGCCAACAGCGTGTCCCAGGCCGCCCAAGGGACCGAGGAAGTGTCGCGCAACATCGCCGGCGTCAGCACGGCGGTGTCGGAGACCGGCGACGCCGCCAGCCGGGTCCACGGCACCTCTGAGGAGCTGGCCGTCGAGGCGGAGCGCCTGCGCAGCGAGGTGCGCGGCTTCATCGCGACCGTCCGGGCCGCCTGATCCGGCGGGATGAGGGGATCACCGCTTGTTCCGGTTCCCCTCCGCCGAAAGGGTGGTAGGCTGAACCGAGGCGCCTGGGAGTCGGGCGTCTCGGTTGGATGCTTTGATCGAGCGGCCGGGATGGGCGGCCATGGCGAAACGGATATTCCCAAGGACCGCCTCCGCTTTCGTCCGGCGTTTCGCCGGGCTGGCCGGGGGCTATTGGGCGGGATGGGACCGCTGGTCGGTGTGGCTGCTGGCCGCGGCCCTGCTGACCCTGACGGTGGCGCAGGTGTCAGTCCCGGTCATGATGAACCTGTGGAGCCAGCGCCTGTTCGACGCGCTGGAGCAGCGGGCGATGGATCGTCTGCCGGTCATGGCCGCGGCGGCCAGCGGCATCCTGCTGTTCAACATCGCGGTCACCGTGGCGCATCTGTGGGTGAAGCGGCGCCTCCAGTTCGGCTGGCGGGCGTGGCTGACCCGGCGGCTGGTCGGCGCGTGGGTGTCGGACGGGCGGGAACAGGCCCTCCCCTCCCGCCCCGGCGACCACGACAATCCGGACGGGCGCATCGCCGAGGACGTCCGCATCGTCACCGAACTTGCCATCGATCTCGGCCATTCGCTGACCTACTGCCTGTTGCTGCTGGTGAGTTTCGCCAGCATCCTGTGGCAGCTTTCCGGTGTCGTGCCAGTCACGCTCGGCGGGGTGAGCCTTGCGGTGCCCGGCCATTTGCTTCTCCTTGCTTTGGCTTTTGCCGCCGCCGGGACCACCGCGGCCATCGCCGTCGCCCGGCCCCTGGTCCGCGCGGCGGAGCGCAGGCAGGGGCTGGAGGCGGATTTCCGTTTCGGGCTGGCGCGGGTTCGCGAGAACGCTTCGGTCATCGCCCGGCAGCGCGGCGAGGCGGTGGAGCGCGGCCGCATGTCCCTGCTGTTCGACGGGGTGCGCCATGGCTGGGAGCGTCAGACCGGTGCGCTGGTCCGTGTGATGGCCTTCGGCGCGTCCTATTCGGTGCTGTCCACGGTCTTTCCCATCCTGGTGGTGGCGCCCCGCTACGTCGCGGGGACCATCACGCTGGGGGTGATGATGCAGACCGCGCAGGCGTTCCAGCAAGCCGTCGCGGCGCTGTCCTGGCCCATCGACAATCTGGCGACCGTCGCCCAGTGGACGGCGTCGGTGGAGCGCGTGCAGGGGCTGAAGACGGCATTGGACGGGATCATCCCCTTGCCCCCGGTCAAGGCGCCGGCTCCCGGCTTCCTGTCCGATGGCGGCAACACCGCGCGGAAACGGTAAGGCGGTCCGGCACTTTCCGTTTGACCTCAACTTAGCTTGAGGTTCTATCCTGCCGCCGCACGCCGAAACCTTGGGAGGGACCGGGCCGAATGCATCGCGAGATACGGCTCCTGCTGCGCCGCTGGAAAATCATTCTGCTGAAGAAGCGTGAAAACCGCCGCCGCCTTGCCCTGTTCAGACCCATCCTGCCCGGTGCGAACCTGAAGGACCGGCTGATCGCCTGCTGCGGGGCCATGCTCGGCCTCGCCGCGACGGGCCTGCTCTGTCACAACCTGCTGACCCACATCACCAGCGCGCCGGCCCTGGTGGCGCCGATGGGAGCGTCGGCGGTCCTGCTGTTCGCGGTGCCGGCCAGCCCGCTGGCCCAGCCCTGGTCGATCATCGGCGGCAACACCCTGTCGGCGCTGGTCGGGGTGATGGTGGCGGCGCTGATCCCCGACCCGATGCTGGCCGGCGGCGTGGCGGTGGCGCTGGCCATCGCGACCATGTCGATGACGCGTTGTCTGCACCCGCCGGGCGGCGCCGCCGCGCTGACCGCGGTGATCGGCGGGCCGGCGGTCGCGGCGTCGGGGATGCAGTTCGTGTTCTATCCGGTGGCCGTCAATTCCATCCTTCTGGTGCTGGCGGGTTGGACGTTCCACCGCTTCTCCGGCCATTCCTACCCGCACCGGGCGCCGCCCAAGCCGGCCAACAGCCATGGCACCGCCGATCCGCCCGCCCGGACGCGCGGCGGCCTGACCGCCGACGACCTGGACGAGGCGATCCGCGAGCTGGGGGAAGCGCTGGACGTCAACCGCGACGACCTGAGCGCCCTTCTGGAGAAGGCGGAGCTTCACGCCATGGAGCGGATGCACAGCGGAATCACTTGCGGCGACATCATGGCCCGCGACGTGGTGACGGTGAGCCCGGAGACCAAGCCGGAGGTGGCCCGCGCCCGTCTGATCGAGCATGCCTTCCGCACCCTGCCGGTGGTGGACCGGCGCAATGTGGTGGTCGGTCTGGTCGGGCATCAACATCTGGTCGGGGACGCCGCGACGGTGGCGGCGGTGATGGCTCCGCCGGTGACCGCCGGCCCGGATACCCCGGCCTTCCGCCTGTTCGGCCCACTGTCGGACGGCGGCACGCACGAGGTCGCCATCGTGGACGGGAGCGGCGGGCTGCTGGGGGTGGTGACCCAGACGGATCTGCTGCTGGTGATGGCCCGCACCAACCTGCTGCAATCGCTTGAAAGCGCCCGGAGCCCAGCCGGGCCGGTGGCTTTGGCAAGCCGCTGAACCGCACCGGAAGCCATGGCCCCGCGAGAAAATTTTCTCGCGGGGCCATCCTTCTTACTCCCCTCCCCTGCCCTTCCCGGCGTTGAGGATCGCGTCGATGTCGTCGCGGATCGCGCGGAGCGTCTCCCGGTCGACGTCCGCCAGGGCCAGGCCCTGTTCACGGACGCTGGCGACGGTCTGGCGCGCCCCGAACACCGCCTTGGCCAGCGGCTTCGGCAGGGCGCTGCCGGTGGGCACGGCGTTGGCACGGGGCTTTGCCGCCGCTGGCGCCGGAGCGTCCTCGTCGGCGGACCGCCGGGTCATCTCGGTGACCAGAGCGTTCCAGCCCCGCAGCTGTTCGCCCTCCCCTTTCAGCCGGGCGATCTCCACCAGCCGGTAGCGCGCCGGGCGGTGCAGCGGATACTCGTCGCGGATGCGCTGCGGCAGGCGGCTGATGAGCAGGGCGCGGGAAATGTCCACCCGGTCCTTGCCGACGATCCGCCCGACATCCTCCTGCCGGTAGCCGTGGCGCTCCATCAACCGGGCGTAGGCGTCACCCTCTTCAAAAGGCGACAGGTCGGCGCGCACGACGTTCTCGATCAGCGCCAGCTCGTCCGACGCGCCGGTGACGGTGACGGCGTAGATGGTCGGGTGGCCGAGCGCCCGAACGGCGCGGAAACGCCGCTCCCCGAAGACGAGCTGGAACCGGCCGTCGCCCAACTGCTGCACGCCGACCGGCTGGGCCAGCCCGTGCTGCGCGATGGAGGATTTCAGCGCCTCCATATCCGCCTCGTCGAAATGGCGGCGCGGTTGGTCGGGGTTGGTGACGATGCGGCCGACGTCGATCTCCACGACGACCGGGCCGCGGCGGTTGAAGCCCTGCCCGTCCTCGCGGGCCTGCCGCTCGGCCGCCGCGGTGGTCAGCACGCCGGTGTTCGTCCGGGCCAGTTTACGCGACATGGGCCATCACCTCCGGCATGCGGGCACGTTCCTGGATCAGCGCGTCGGCGACGGCCTGATAGACCTCGTAGCCCGGCGCGTCCGGCACCGCCTCCAGAGCGGCGCGCCCGGCGGCCACCGCCTGGGCGTAGACGGTCGCCCGCGGGATCGGGCCGAAGACGCGCAGCTTCGCGCCGAACAGGTTGCGGATGTCGTCCAGCGACGCCTGGTCCTGGGTCAGACGCGCGTTGAACATCGTCGGCAGGATGCCGAGAACGCTGACCCCCGGGTTGGCCCGGCGGCGGATCATGTCCAGGTTCTCCAGCAGGAACTCCACGCCGGCGACGCTCAGCATCTCCGTCTGGCAGGGAATGGCGACGGTGTTGGCGGCGGTCAGCGCGTTGCGCGCCAGCATGCCGAAATGCGGCGGGGTGTCGACGAAGATGAAATCGTAGCTCTGCCGCGCCCCGCCATCCAGGCATTCCCGAAGGGCGCAGTCGCCCGAGGACTGGCTTTGCAGCTCCGCCTCCGCGTCGCCCAGCCGCATGCCGCTGGGGATCACGTCCAGACCGCTGTCGGTGGTGACGATGTAGTCGCCGAGGTCGAACCCCTTCCCCCGCGATTTCAGCGCCTCCACCGACGCCTTCAGCGCGTAGTAAAGCGTCTTCTCCTCGCGCTCGCGCTCGATGGAGTTGATGCCGAGATGGATGGTGGCGTTGGCCTGCGGGTCCGCGTCGATCAGCAACACCTTGAAATGCCGGGCGAGCAGGGTGGCGGTGTTGACGGTGAAGGCGGTCTTGCCCACGCCGCCCTTGCGGTTGGCCGCGGCACAGATCAGCGCCGGACCATGCCGCGTCACCGTTCCGATCTTCTCCCGCAACAGCAGGGAAATGACCGGGGCGGGGATCTTCTCGCTGCCGTTCTCCCAGCGCGAGATCTTTGCCTTGTCGTATTTCCGGCTGAGCTTTTCGTTCAGCCAAGCCGCGAAATCCGGCTGGTTCAGCGTCCGGCCTTCCCGGAACGCCTTGATGTCCTCGCCGCGCATGGTTCATTCCCCTGCCTTGCCCCGACGCCACTTTTGCGCGGCGCCGGAATGCGGTCAAGCCGGAATGTTGACTCCGAGGCAGGGGAGGGGAGTCAACATTCGGCGAGAAAATTTTCTCGCGGGAAAAGCGTTCGGCGGAGGCTCGATGCGCGCCCCCGCCGGTCCGCTCAGCTCGGCTTGTAGGCCGCCTTCGCCTCGGGCATCAGCTTTTGCAGCGCGGCGATGCGGTCCGCCGTGCCGGGGTGGGTGGACATGAAGGTGGGCTGCTCGGCCCCCGCCTGCTTCATGTTCTGCCACAGCTCGATGGCCGCCTGCGGGTCGTAGCCGGCGCGGGCCATCATCAGCAGCCCGGCGCGGTCGGCCGCCAGTTCCTGGTTGCGGGAATAGGGCAGCAGCAGGCCGTACTGCGCGCCGGTGCCCAGCGCCGCGGCGATCATCTCGCTGCCGCCGACCCCGCTCGCCCCCGCCACGGCCCCAAGGATGCTGGTGCCGGCGTCGGTGGCCATCTGGGTGCTCACCCGTTCGGCGGCGTGGCCCTCCAGATTGTGGGCGATCTCGTGGCCGATGACCGCGGCAAGCTGCGCGTCGGTCTTGGCGTACTGGAACAGCCCCTCGTAAACGCCGATCTTCTGGCCGGGCAGGGCGAAGGCGTTGGCCTCCTTGCCTTGGAACACGCGCACCTCCCAGCCTGCGGGGTCGAGCGAGGCGGCGCGCAGCAGGCGGGCCGAGATTTGCTCGGCGCGGCGCTGGTAGCTGGCGTTGGCGGTGGCCGGGGTCGACTGGATCAGGCGTTGCCAGTCCTGCTGGCCGAGTTCGACGAGCTGTTCCTGCGAGACGAGGTTCAGCCCAAGCCCCGTCGAGTTTCCGGCGCATCCGGCCAGCGCCAGGGACCCGGCCAGCGCCGCGGCAAGGCACAGGGGTCGGACGGTCATGGTTGGCATCTCTGTTCCTCCGTTGTGGTTCTGTCCGCCGCATCCTATCCGATGGCGGATGGGCTGTGCCGGGGCAATTCGGTGGCGGTGTTGTGAGAGCCGCAACGTTTCGAAGGGCGGGATGTTGCCTCCGATCGCCGCCGATGTGGAACGAACCGGGAGCACAGCATGCCGATCAAAGCCTTCGCGCTGAACTGCACCCTGAAGCCGTCGGGAAAGCCGTCTTCGACCGACGCGATGATCGGCTTGCTCCAGAAGGATCTGGCGGCCCTGGGAGTCGAGGTGGGGGAGCCGATCCGCGTCGCCGACCATGACGTGAAGCCCGGAGTCACCTCGGACGAAGGGCCGGGCGACGCCTGGCCGGACCTGCGCCGCCAAGTGCTGGAGGCGGACATTCTCATCCTCGGCACGCCGATCTGGATGGGCCAGCCGTCCAGCGTGTGCAAACGGGTGCTGGAGCGCATGGATGCCTTTCTGGGCGAGACGGACGGCCAGGGCCGCATGGTGTCCTACGGCAAGGTCGCGCTGGTCGCCGTGGTCGGCAACGAGGACGGCGCCCATCATGTCTCGGCGGAGCTGTTCCAGGCGCTGAACGACGTCGGCTTCACGCTTGCCGCCAACGCCGTCTGCTATTGGGTGGGAGAGGCGATGCAGAAGACCGACTTCCAGGACCTGGACAAAGTGCCCGACAAGGTGGTCTCCACCTCCGCCATGGCCGCGCGCAACGCCGCCCACCTCGCGCGCTTCCTGAAGGAAAATCACTATCCCGGCGAATGAGGGCATCCGGCGATTAGACGTCTAATAGCGTCGCATCGCCGTCCCTCCCGGCCGTGCCATTCTGTGGATATCCGGGAAAGAGGCTTCTCAACCGCCCGCGCGATTCCATGTATAGTCGGTCTTGTAGGCCGGCGATGCGATGGCGTCGCCGCGGGTGGATGGTGGCAGGAGGAACGGGTGGCGACGCTCAAGGAATTCGAAGAAGCCTTGAAGACGGCGGGCAACACGGAGGCCCTGGAGATCCTGGGCAAGCTGCGCGAGCGCGACAAGGCCCAGCGGTCGATTCGCCCGGCGCGGCGCGTCGTCGGCAAGAAGATGACCCCGGAACTTGCCGCGCAGATTCTGGAGCTTCACCGCACCACCGACATGACGCAGCAGGAGATCGCGTTCCAGCTCAGCGTCAACCAGGGCCGCGTGAACGAGGTCATCAAGCGCGGCAAGTGGCTGAACGACGACCCGAACGCGCCGGAGGCCGTCGCCCGCGACAAGGCCAAGGCCCGCGTCAAGGATGGGGTGGGCATCGAACCGCGCCCGGCCCGCCCGAAGAAGAAAAAGGCGGCCAAGCCGGACGAAGGCGCGGCCGTGGAGTCGGTCCAGGAGGCTGCGGCGGAGAACGCGACGCCCGTCGAAGCTCCGGCTGCGGAAGAACCGGCGCACGCCCCTGAGCCGGTCGCGGCGGCCCCGCAGGCGCCCACGCCCGAACCGGCTCCTCTGGAACGGGTTGAGATGGCCCTGAACCCGGACGCCCAGGATGCAGCGGCCGAGCAGAAGGCGGCGCAGGACAGACCGGTCGCGGAGCAGGCGTCCAAGGACGCGGAACCGGCGCCCAAGGAGAAGAGGAAAAAGCGCAAGGCCGAACCGCCGGCGCAGCTGCTTTTCGACGGGCTGTAAGGCGCCCGCTCAGCCGCGGCGGGGCTGCCACCAGCGGGCCAGGAAGCCCAGCCCGGCAAAGCGCACCACATGGTGCGTGCCGACGAAGGCGGTGTCGAGGCCGAGCAGGAAGGCCACGATGGTCATCGCCTCCACCCCGCCCGGCGCGTAGGCGAGCCAGAGCTGGCCGAAGGGGAGGCCGAGCAGCCAGCCCCCCGCCCAGGCGAAGACCGAGGACAGGGCGAGCGCCAGCGCCACGCTTTCCAGCGACGGGCGCAGCGCCGCCCGCAGGGAGGCCAGCGTGACTCCGGCGAAGCGCGACCCGATCATCGCTCCCGTCACCACGAAGCCCGCGTTGAGCAGCCAGCCCGGCAAGCGGTGGTCCACGAGGCCGCTGCCGTGCAGCACCGCACTCCCCAGCATGGCGCCGAGCAGCACGCCGCCGGGCACGCGCAGCCGTTGGAACAGCAGGCCCGCCAGGGCGCTGGCCCCGACCAGAAGAGCCAGTTCGGGCAGCGCGTCCGCCGGGTCGGAGAGGGCAGGGCGGGGCGGCAGACCCGGCGTGGACGACACCAGGTCCAGCAGCCAGGGCATGGCGGCGACCAGGACGAACAGCCGCAGGCTCTGCGCCAGCGCCACCCGCGGCAGATCGGCCCGGCTCTCCGCCGCCATCACCAGCACCGCGCCCAGCGCGCCGGGAACGGCGGCGTAGCGCGCGGTCGCCGGATCCCAGCGGTGCACCCGCTCCAGCCACGCCGAGCAGGCGTACAGGCAGGCCATCACCGAACCGGCGAGCAGCGCCATGCTGAGCGGCCAGGAGGCCATCTGGTGCAGCGTGTCCGGCGTCACCCCGGCGCCCATGGAGATGCCAAGCAGGATGAAGGCGGCGGTGCCGAGCGGGGAGGGCAGGCGCAGTTTCAGCCCGCCGAGCGCCCCGCCGGCCACCGCGGTCATCGCTCCCATCAGCCACGCCGCGGGCAATCCCGCCAGGGCAAACAGCCCGCCACCCAAGGCGGCCAGAAGAAGGGTCAGGGCGGTGGAGGCAAGTCGCTTCATCATCCGTCGGGTCCGGCTGCGGCAAGGGCCGTGCACTGTGCGTGTCCCCCGCAATATCGTGCAACCGGTATGGGCGGTCACCTGACAAGCGTGTGCGGCATAGGCCGGCGATTGTCCCGACCGTCCGCCTGCTGCATTGTCGGGAAAACCGGCCGCCGCGGCGGCCCAGACGATAGGGGAGGGGACCATGCCCACGATAGCCACGGGACGGACGCCATGAGGTTCGCCGCCAACCTGTCCATGATGTTCACCGAGCGGCCCTTCCTGGAGCGGTTCGGTGCGGCGGCGGCGGCCGGCTTCGACGCGGTGGAGTTCCTCCTCCCCTACGACACCCCGGCGGAGCGGATCAAGGCGGCGCTGGACGCCCATGGCCTGACCCAGGCGCTGTTCAACCTGCCCCCCGGCGATTGGGCGGCGGGGGAGCGCGGCATCGCCAGCCTGCCGGGCCGCGAGGCGGAGTTCCGCGAAGGCGTGGCGACGGCCATCGCCTACGCCCAGGTGCTTGGCAACCGTCTGCTGCACTGCATGGCCGGCATCCCGCCGGACGGGCTGGAGCGCGACGCGGCCCTGGCGACCTACACCGGCAATCTGCGCCACGCCGCGGCGGCCTGCGCTGAGGCCGGGTTGACGCTGCTGGTGGAGCCGATCAACAACCGCGACATGCCCGGCTATCTGATGAACCGCACCGCGCTGGCCCGCCGGGTGATCGCGGAGGTGGGGGCGCCGAACCTGAAGCTCCAGCTCGATCTCTACCATTGCCAGATCAGCGAGGGCGACCTCGCCACCCGCATCCGGGGCAACGCCGACCTCACCGCCCATGTGCAGATCGCCGGCGTTCCCGACCGTCACGAGCCCGACCGCGGCGAGGTCAACTATCCCTATCTGTTCGAGGTTCTGGCCGGCACCGGCTACCGCGGCTTCATCGGCTGCGAGTACCGGCCCCGCGCCCGGACGGAGGATGGGCTCGGCTGGTTCCACGCCGCCAACACGCGGGCCGCGCGCTGACCATGGACCTGCTCGCCCCCCTGTCCAGCATCGCCGCCGTCGTCGTGCCGGTGTTCCTGATCGCCGCCCTCGGCTTCGGCTGGAGCCGCGCCAAGCTGCCCTACGACAGCGCCTTCATCACGACCTTCGCGATCAACGTCTCCACCCCCTGCCTGGTCTTCTCCTCGCTGGCCCGCCTGACCTTGGGAGGGGACGACCTGCTGACCATGGCGGCGGCCTCGGTCGGCAGCATGGCGCTGGCCGGGCTGATGGCGACGCCGATCCTGCTCGCCAGCCGCCTGCCGTTGCGCGTCTATCTGCCGGCGCTCAGCTTTCCCAACGGCGGCAACATGGGCATTCCCGTCTGCCTGTTCGCCTTTGGGGAGACCGGGATGGGGCTGGCGGTGCTGTTCTTTGCGACGCTGGCCGTCCTCCAGTTCACCATCGGCCCAGCCCTGGCGGCGGGGCGCACGGACGCCAAGCAGGTGCTGCGCACCCCGGTGATCTACGCGGTCGCGCTGGCCGTGCTGGTCCTGATGACCGGTTTCCAGCCGCCGCAATGGGTGACCAACACGACGACGCTGCTCGGCAACTGCGCGGTGCCGCTGATGCTGTTCTCGCTGGGGGTGGCTCTTGCCGGCCTGCGGATGCAGGGGATGATGCGGTCGCTGGCCATGTCGGCGCTGCGCCTGCTGCTCGGCTTCGCCGCCGGGCTGGCGGTGGTGGAACTGCTGGGCCTGGAGGGCACGATGCGCGGCGTCGTGCTGCTGGAAAGCACCATGCCGGTGGCGGTGTTCAACTATCTCTGGGCGCTGCGCTACAACAACGCGCCGCAGGAGGTCGCCGGGATGGTGCTGGGGTCCACGGCGCTGTCGTTCCTGACGCTGCCGCTGCTGTTGGCCGCGGTGATGTGAAGAGGGGAGGGGGGTGTCATTGCCCCCTCCCTAACCCTCCCCCGCTGCGCGAGGGGGGGGGGGGGGGGGGGTGGGGGGGGCGGGGGGGGGGGGGGGGGGGGGGGGGGGGGCGGGGGGCCGGAGGGGTCGCTTTCCCACATACGACTCCCCCAGACACAGCGGAGGGGGCGAGGAGGATGTGTGTCGTGCTAAACACAAAAAAAAACAACAAGGTGAGGAG
>NZ_WHOR01000119.1:0-16690 GCF_013340925.1 Azospirillum formosense | reverse complement strand
TCCCATTCCGAACTCGGCCGTGAAACGCCTCAGCGCCGATGGTACTGCGTCTTAAGACGTGGGAGAGTAGGTCGCCGCCAGGTCACCACGGCACACGCCACGCCATCCAGGAACGTGGACGCAGCAGGCTTCGAACGCACTTGACAATCGTCGCACACGGGTCCCTTCCCAAGGACCATCCGCGGGGTGGAGCAGCCCGGTAGCTCGTCAGGCTCATAACCTGAAGGTCGCAGGTTCAAATCCTGCCCCCGCAACCATCGACAGTTGACAGCCCGCCTCCAACGAGGCGGGCTGTCGGCGTTTCGGGTTCGCCGCGGCGCACGCCTCCATGATCGCCAGCAGATCGCCATGAAGCTGCGCCTCCAGCCCTGCGCCCGAGGGGCCCGGATCCTTGATGAACTCGCAACGTCCCCATTCCAGAACACCGGCATAAATGGCGTTGTCGAGGATACCGGTCCCGCGGGCGACCTGTCCGCGGCGTTCTCATCGTTCAACCGCCTCATTCCGGCCGTTTGCTTTCCGGCGTGAATGAGCAAAGTCGGGTCAGCGGGGCGAAGCCGGCAGCTTTTTGGCCTCCGGGAACAGCCACAGCGCGCCGACCATGAACAGGCCAAGCGCCGGGATCAGCCATACCGGCATGTCGGGGCTGAGGCGGTCGCGCAAGAGGTAGCAGACGGCCACCACGACGGCGACCAACACGGACAGAACGCCTTTCAGAATAGGGGGCATGACGGGTCTCCTGCTGTTATCCGGGGATGTGCGCCGCCAGAACGACGGCGAGGACGAGATTGAGAACGGCGGAGAGTGCGGCCCCGGCGCAGCCGTCGCGCAGCGGCGCCGGCACCGACTGGAACAGCAGCGGCCCGAACAGCACCGCCACTCCGGCGGCAATGACTGCGGGCGGCCAGGGCAGGCGCGCAACGGCGAGCCATAGCGCTGCCACCAGCAGCATCACGACACTTCCAGCCAGCAGCAACACCAGCGCGCCGCCGCCGATGCCAGTCAGTGCAGCCGGGCGGTGCGCGGCCGGGAAGAAGCCCGCCAGTTGCACCGCCGCAGCAGAGCCGGCCAGCAGCGCCGCGGCGAAGCACGCCAGTGGAACGGTTTCTGCCCAGGACATCGCACCTTCCCTCCTGTGCCCCGTCCGATGGGGCGATTGCGGCTCACTTTGACATATGATAGATATATCAGACAAGCAGGAAACGGGAGGAACCATGACGATCTATCGCGGCGACCGCACCATCGACGGCATCCAGGTGACCGTGGACGGCGTGCCTCTCGACCCGCGCTTCGACCTGAAAACCGTGTGCGCGGAGGGGTTCGAATGGAGCTACGAAGGCGCCGCCCCGGCGCAGCTGGCGCTGGCGCTCATCGCCGCGCACACCGGTGACGGAGACAAGGCGCTGAAGGCCTACGACGCGTTCATGCGCACGGTGGTGGCCAACTTCAACAACGAGTGGGAGATGACCGGCGCCGATATGGACGCGGCGCTGGCCGGCCTTCATGCCCGGGCGTGACTCCTACCCGAACGGCCAGTTGACCGTGAAATGGGGCTGATGTATCAGTGATATATTACAGCACGGCTCGGGAGGAGACCTGGACATGCACAGCGAAATCGCCAACTCGCCGATGAGCAACCGGCAACGCAACTACCGCCAGCAGTACCGCGAGCGCATCGCCGGCTGGTACAATGGCTGGCTGCACGTCGCCGTGATCTACACGATCGGCCTCACCGCCATGTACATCTACGTCACCAACATCGAGGCCGTGCGCTGGTGGGAGTGGCTGACCGTTCCGGCGGTCTTCCTGATCTGCAATTTCTTCGAGTGGTTCCTGCACGCCCAGATCATGCACCGGCCGCAGAGCAACCCCGGCCTGCGGGCGATCTACACGCGCCACACGCTGATGCACCACCAGTTCTTCACCGAACACGAGATGCGCTTCGCCGATCAGTTCGACTGGCGCGTCACCTTCTTCCCGCCCTATGCGCTGGTGGTGTTCATCCTGATGTCGATCCCCGGCGCTCTGTTCGTCGGCTGGCTGATCTCGCCCAACGTCGGCTGGCTGCTGATGGTGACCACCACGGGCATGTACCTGACCTACGAGTTCATGCACTTCTGCTGCCACGTGAACGACAATTGGTTCGTGCGCAACTGCCCGTTCGTCAACACGATCCGACGCCACCACACCGCGCACCACAATCAGGCGATCATGATGGAAAGGAACATGAACCTGACCTTTCCCATCGCCGACTGGCTGTTCGGCACGTCGGACCTGAACCGCGGGCTGCTCGGCCACCTGTTCAACGGCTACGATACCCGCCATGTGCGCACCGACCTGCGGCGCACCTCGAAGACCCCGGTCAGCGGCAAGGGCAAGTCTGACGACGGCACCGTCGTCTCGGCGGTCTGAACCGTTACCTCCCCACACCTGCCCCTCTCCCGCCCCGGCGGGAGAGGGGTTTTCCGTCATCCGCTACAGCCGCGCCATAAAGGCGGCCAGCGCATCCGCCAGCCGCTGCGGGTCATGGGCCATGGGATTGTGGCCGCAGCCTTTCCAGACCTCCAGCTCCGCTCCGGCGATCGCGTCCGCGATGGCGCGGCCGTGCGACAGCGGGCACTGGTCGTCCGCGGCCCCGTGCACCACCAGCGTCGGCACCGACACCGCGGCCAGCGTGCCGCGATGGTCGGCGCGCCGCGCCGCCATCCAGGAGCCGGCGACGGCGAAGGGCGCCGCCGTCTCGGTCAGCCGCAGCGCCTCGGCCCGGCGCGCCGCCTCCTCGGCGATCCGCTCGGGAGTCTCCCCGGCGAACCAGCGGCATTCGGTGCCCGGGTGCGCCGTGCCGCCGACCAGCACCAGCCCGGCCAGGCGGCCGCAGCCATGGCGCGCGACGTATTCCAGGCTGACCAGCACGCCCATGCTCCACCCCGCCAGGACGAAGGGACCGGCAATCCCGGCGGTGTAGGCCGCCACATCGGCGGCGAAGCCGTCCAGTCCGTACGCCTCCAAGAGGTCCGGCGCGTGCGAGCCGGCTCGTCCGCGCAGGTTGGGGGCCAGCGCGTGGATCTCCGGCGACAGCCGCTCCATCAGCGGCTTCCACGCCGACGCCGATCCCTGGATGCCATGCAGCAGCACCAGCGTCGGGCGCTCCGCCGACGGCGCGCCGGCCGTCAGCTCCGTCAGCGTGCCGGTCGCCACCCGCCGCTCGCCCGTGCGAATCCTATCCGCATCCATCGCCCGCCTCCCTGATATCGCAATGATATATCACGGAGGCTAGCAGCACCGCCGCATGGCCGGCAACCCGGCCGAACGGCTCATCCGCACGGATTGATCCGCGTCAATGCAGCGCTGGCCCGGCAGAGATATCAGTGATATGTTACCTATCATTGGAGCAGAGAGCATGGACCCGACGCTGATTCTCGTCCTGGCCGGCGGCTTGGTGCTGGCCGGCGTTACCCTCGCGGCGCGACGCCCGGGGCAGCCGCTGCCGCTGGCTGCGGTGATCGCCCGGCGCCTGCCCGGCGTGACCGCGCTGGCGACGGCCGGCACCTGCCACGCCGTTGCCAACGCCGTGGCCGCGTGCCGACGCTGCGAACGGCAGGACGCCTGCCGGCGGTGGCTGGCCCGCGACACGACGGAGTCCTGCCCCGGCTTCTGCCCCAACCGTGCGGTGATCGAAAACCTGAGGTGAGACCATGGCGGACTCGGCGTTGCAGGAGAAGGCGGAGCGTCTGCGGCAATTGCACGGCACCGGAAAGCCGCTGGTCCTCCCCAACGCCTGGGACGTCGGCAGCGCCGTGGTGTTCGCTGCGGCCGGCTGCCCCGCACTCGCCACCAGCAGCGCCGGCATCGCCTTCGCCGCCGGCTTCCCGGACGGTGAGCGCATGCCGCGCGACGCCATGCTCGCGGCGGTCGGCCGTATCGCCGCCCGCGTCGCAGTCCCGGTCAGCGCAGACATGGAGGCCGGCTACGGCGCCACGCCGGAGGACGTCGCCGACACCGTGCGCGGCGTGATCGCCGCCGGAGCCGTCGGCATCAACATCGAGGACGGGTTGGACGGCGGCGGGCTGCGCGACCCCGCGGATATGCTCGCCCGGCTGCGCGCCGCCCGCATGGCGGCCGACGCGGCTGGCGTGCCCCTGTTTCTCAACGCCCGCACCGATGTGTTCTGGCAGCGGATCGGGCCGGAAGACCAGCGCCTCGCGCTTGCCGTCGAGCGCCTGCGCGCCTATCGGGATGCGGGGGCGGACGGGCTGTTCGTGCCGGGCCGCATGGACCTGCCGACCATCCGGGGGCTGGCGGCGGCGACCGACCTGCCGCTCAACGTCCTGGGCGGTGCGGGAATGCCGCCCATCCCGGAACTGGCCTCGGCCGGCGTCGCCCGCGTCACCGTCGGCTCCGGCCCGATGCGCGCCGCCATGGGCGTCGTCCGCGCCATCGCCGAGGAACTAGCCGGGCCCGGCACCTACGAGCGCATCCTCGGCGTCGCCATTCCCTATCCCGACCTGAACGCGCTGTTCGCCGACGATCCGCAGGACTAGTCCCTTCGGCTGGAGACCCACCCCCTTCGGCCATAGCGCACGCTGCCGCGTTGACGGCATCTCTGATATTCGTTTAGCATACCAACAGTGTATTGTTGATATATCAGAGGAGGGGACCCGTGCTTCACGACCGGCTCTTCTACAGTGCGCCGTCGCGCATTCTCTTCGGCAACGGTGTCCGGCGCGATCTTGCGCCGCTGCTGGCAAGGCAGGGGTTCCGGCACGGGCTGATCGTCACCGACCGCTTCTTCACCGAAAAGAGCCCGATCATCGAGGAACTGCGCGGCCTGCTGCGCGAGCACGGCATCACGTCCAGCGTCTCGGCGGAGGGCGAGCCGGACCCCAGCGTCGCGTTGTGCCTCAAGGTGCAGGGCCAAGTGCGCGGCAGCGGCGAACAGGACCGCATCGACCATCTGATCGCCGTTGGCGGCGGCAGCAACATCGACCTCGCCAAGGTGCTGTCGCTGACGCTGAAGTACGGCGGGGAACCGGAGGACTACATCGGCGAGGGGCGGATCCCCGGCAAGCCGCTGCCGCTGGTCGCCATCCCGACCACCGCCGGCACGGGGTCGGAGATCACCGCCGGCGCCATCCTGGTCAAGCACGACAGCGATACCAAGGTCGCAGTCATGGCGAACGACCTGCGCCCGGCGGTGGCGGTGGTCGATCCGGAGCTGACGCTGTCCTGCCCGCCGCGCGTCACCGCCGATGCCGGGCTGGACGCGCTGACGCACGCCATCGAGTCCTATCTCACCATCGACTCCCCGCAGTTCGACCGCCAGGGCGAGGCCGACCCAGCCTACACCGGCCGCAACGCCATGACCATGCTGTTCGCGGCGGAGAGCGTCCGGCTGTGCTTCCGCCACCTGCCGGCGGCGATGCGCGACGGCACGAATCTGGAGGCCCGCACCGGCATGGCGTACGGAAGCCTGTTCGCCGGGCTGTCCTACGCCAGCGCCGGGCTGAACGGCGTGCACGCGCTGGCCTACGCGCTGGCCGGGCTGACGCACGCCACGCACGGCAGCACGAACGCCGTGTTCCTGCCCTATGTGATGGACGCGCTGCGCCCGGTGCGGCAGGCCGAACTGGCGGAGATCGCCCGCATGGCCGGCGAAACCGGCGGTGACGACGCCGCGCTGGCCCTGCGCGCCGTGGAACGCACGCGGGACCTGGTGGAGATGGCCGGCATCCCCACCACGCTGCCCGGCTTCGGCGTCCGCGAGGAGCAGATCGAGCCGCTCGCCCGCAACGGCATCGCCGTGGCCCGCCTGACCAGGGCCTTCCCGATCCAGCCGGCCGACGCGGCCTACCGCCGCATCGTCGCCAATGCCTTCAGCGGCCGCCTGGGGGACGCCGGCTAGCGCACGTTGACACGCCAAGCAAAGAACAACAATTCAAGGGAGGAAGAGTGTGATCAGGATCAAGGCTTTGACGATGGTGGCCGCGATCGCGGCCTTCATCGCAGTTCCGACGCTGGCGCTGGCGCAGGATGCCAAGCACAGCTTCAAGATGGCCACCGGCTGGCCGGGCGGGCCGCTCATGGACATCGGCGCCAAGGCCTTCGCCGAGCGCGTCGACCAGATGTCCGACGGTCGCATCAAGATCCAGGTTTTCCCCGGCGGCACGCTCGGCAATGCGCTGAAGGTGACCGAGACGGTCAAGAACGGCGTGGCCGAGATGGGCCACACCTGGATGGGCTACGACTGGGGCCGCGACACCACCACCGTGCTGTTCGGCGGCTACGCCGGCAGCTTCGATTCCGAACGCATGCTGCACTGGCTGTATCAGGCCGGCGGCGTCGACCTGCAGCGCCAGTACCGCGACGAGGTGTTCGGCGTCGTCTCCATGCCGCTGTTCATCCGCACCGCCGAGGTGTTCCTGCACTCCCGCAAGCCGGTTCGCACGCTGGAGGATATGAAGGGCCTGAAGCTGCGCACCGCCGGCTCCTGGCTCGACATGGCGAAGGACCTCGGCGCCGCGCCGGTGACCACGGCCGGCGGCGACGTCTTCCCGATGCTCGAGCGCGGCGCCATCGACGCCACCGAGTGGGGAACGCTGTGGGAGGACATCGCCCCCGGCTTTCACAAGGTCGCCAAATACCTGATCATCCCGGGCGTCCATCAGCCGGTCGCCCCGTTCGATCTGGTCATCAACAAGGACGCCTGGGCCAAGCTGTCCGACAAGGACAAGACGCTCATCGAGACCGCCGCCCGCCTGACCACGTTCGACAGCTGGCTGCGCATCGGCGAGGAGGATGCCAAGGCGCTCGACGTCTACCGCAAGGCGGGCAACGAGGTGATCGAGCTGGCCCCCGAGGTCCAGTACCGGACGCGCGAGATCGCCGACGCCTGGGCCGACAAGCAGGCGGAGACGAACCCCTGGTTCGCCAAGGTCCTGGCCAGCCAGCGCGACTTCGAGAGGCGCTGGGCGAACGCCACCCAGTACCGGAACGTGAAGGTGCGCGCGACCGCCACCCAGTGAGTCCTTGGGGCGCCTCCCTGCTTCCGGGCGGGGAGGCGCCCGCCGCGACCCCGGCGAATCAGGAGTCCGCATGCAATCCTTCGTCCGTTTCGTCGACCGCCTGACCGGCTGCGTCGGCTTCGTGGGAGCGTGGCTGGTCGCCCCGCTCATACTGTCCGCCTGTTACGAGGTGTTCTCCCGCTACATCCTCGGCAGCCCGACCATCTGGGCGTACGAGACGGGGTACATGTTCACCGGCGCCAACTTCCTGCTGGGCATGGCCTTCGCGATGCGCGAGAACGCGCACATCCGCGTGGACGTGCTCTACCTGCGCTTTTCGCCCCGCACCAAGGCGATCGTCAACGCGCTGTCCTACGCGCTGATCGTCGTGCCCATCGGCTCCTGGCTGGCCTTTGCGCTCTACAAGCACGGCCTGTCGGCCTACCTGACGCGCGAGACCTCCGGCCAGTCGGCCTGGAATCCGGTGGTGTGGCCGTTCCGTCTGAGCTTCTTCGTGGCCTTCGCCATGCTGGTGCTCCAGGCGCTGTCGGAACTGGCGAAATGCCTGCTGCTGCTGCGCCAGACCGAGCCCGAGGAGCGCGCCCACGGGGTCCTGCCCTCCGCGGCCGGCCGGCAGGGGAGTCATTAGCCATGACCATGCTCGCGCTTTACATGTTCCCGCTGCTGTTCAGCCTGCTGCTGCTGGGCGTGCCGGTGGCCTTCTCCATGCTCGCCACGGCGACCGTGTTCGGCTGGATTGTGTTCGACACGGCGCTGGTCTTCCAGCTGGTCGAGAAGGTCGAGGACGTCGCCTCCAACTTCGTGCTGGCCGCCGTCACCCTGTTCGTCTTCATGGGCTGCATGCTGGAACGCGCCGGCATCGCCGAGCAGCTGTTCGAGGCGGTGCATGTGTGGACCCGCCGCATGCCCGGCGGCCTGGCGCTCGGCACCGTCGTGATGTGCATCATCTTCGCCGCCTCCACCGGCGTCATCGGCGCCACGGAGACGGTGGTCGGCCTGCTCGCCATCCCGGTGATGCTGAAGCACCGCTACGACAAGCCGCTGATCTGCGGGACGATCTGCGCCGGCGGCAGCCTGGGCACCATCATCCCGCCGTCGGTGGTGGTGGTGGTGATGGGTCCGCTCGCCAACGTCTCGGTCGGCGACCTGCTGGTCGGCATGGTGTTCCCCGGCCTGATCATGGCCGGATTCTACGTCGCCTACATCTATCTCCTCTGCCGCATCCGTCCCGATGCCGGTCCGGTGGTGCCGGCGGAGGAGGACACCATGACGGTGGCGGAGAAGCTGCGCATCACCGCCTTCGCTCTGGTGCCGCCGCTGTTCATGATCGTCACCGTGCTGGGCTCGTTGATGCTGGGCCTCGCCGCGCCGACCGAGGCGGCGGCCATCGGCGCCGCCGGGTCGGTGCTGCTGGCGGCCTTCTACGGGCGACTCTCGTGGGCGACGCTGAACGGCGCGGTCATGAAGACGCTGCAGGTCACCGCCATGATCATGACCATCCTGCTGGCCGGCAGCATGATGACCGGCGTCTTCATCGGCGCCGGCGGCGTGACCCTGGCGCAGGAGCTGGTCGACAAGGCACAGCTCGGCCCCTGGGGCCTGCTGGCGCTGGTGCTCGGGCTGACGTTCCTGGCGGGGTTCTTCCTCGACTGGATCTCGATCGTGCTGATCATGATCCCGCTGTTCACGCCGCTGATCGTCGCCGCCGGCTTCGACGCGGTGTGGTTCTGCATCCTGTTCCTGGTGATGATCCAGACCAGCTACCTGACGCCGCCGATGGCGCCGGCGATCTTCTATCTGCGCGGCATCGCCCCGCCGGAGATCACCACCGGCCACATGTACCGCGGCGTGCTGCCCTTCATCGGGTTGCAGGTCCTGACCCTCATCATCGTGCTGGTCTTCCCGCAGACCGTGCTCTGGCTGCCGAGCAAGCTGCTGGGATTCAACTAACTTACGGAGCGCACCCATGACCCCCGAAGAGGTTCTCTCCCGCCCGCCGCGGATCCTGACCCAGGCCCAACGCGAGTCGTACTTCGAGGACGGCTATCTGCTGCTCGAATCCATCATCCCCATGGACATCGTCGACAACCTGCGGCGCACGACCGAGGAGATGGTGGACCGCACCCGCGGCATCGCCAAGTCCGACGACGTCTGGGACCTCGAGCCCGGCCACAGCGCGGAGTCGCCGCGCCTGCGCCGCCTGTCCGCTCCGGTGGACCACCACCCCTACTACTGGGAATACTGCTCGCAGTCGCTGCTGGGCGACATCGTCGCCGACCTCGTCGGCCCGGACGTTAAGTTCCACCACAGCAAGCTGAACTTCAAATGGGCCAAGGGCGGCACCGAGGTGAAGTGGCACCAGGACATCCAGTTCTGGCCGCACACCAACTACTCGCCGCTGACGGTCGGCACCTACATCTACGATTGCGACATGGACCAGGGACCGCTCGGCGTCATTCCGGGCAGCCACAAGGGTGAGCTGTTCCACCAGGTCGACGAGGCCGGCAACTGGACCGGCTGCCTGTCGGACGAGGACCTGAAGAAGGTGGACGTGTCCAAGGCGGTCTACCTGCCGGGACCGGCCGGGTCGCTGACCATCCACAACTGCCGGACGGTGCACGGCTCCAAGCTCAACCAATCGCCGAACGGCCGGCCGCTGCTGCTGTACGCCTTCAGCTCGGCCGACGCCATGCCCTACACCGGCAACCCGATCCGCAGTTCGCACGACCAGGAGATCATCCGCGGCGAGCGCGCGCTGATGGCCCACCACGACCCGCGGCCGTGCTGGCTGCCGCCGGACTGGTCGGGCGGCTATGGTTCCATCTTCACGCACCAGCAGGGCGAGAAGAAGGCCGCGCCGGCCATGACGATGTGACCTTGCGCGGCACAATCCGGAGCGCTAAGTCTCGACGCTGGGGCAACTGGAACCGATGCTGCAAATGAAGAAGGCGCCACGCCACGAGACCCAACCGGGCAATGAGGCCGAGCCGGTCGACGACGTGCAGTCGACCTTGACCGAGAAGGCCTACCGTGCGCTTGAGGAAATGATCGTCACCCTCAAGCTGGCGCCGGGCAGCGTGGTGTCGGAGGCGGCGCTGAGTCAGCTCCTCGGGATCGGCCGCACGCCGATCCGCGAGGCGCTGCACCGGCTGGCGCACGAGCATCTGGTGACCATCCTGCCCCGGCGGGGGATCATCGTCTCCGAAGTCAACATCATGACCCAGCTGCGCCTGCTGGAGGTGCGCCGTGAGGTGGAGCGCCTGATGGCGCGCGCCGCGTCCAAGCGGGCCACCCCCGCCGAACGCGAGGCCTTCCGCCGCATCGAGGAGGGCATGCAGAGGGCGGCGTCCGGCAACGACGACATCGCCTTCATGCGGCTGGACCAGGCGTTCAACCAGCTGCTGACGCAGGCGGCGCGCAACGACTTCGCCGCCGGCGCCATCAGCCTGATGCAGTCCCTGTCGCGGCGGTTCTGGTACATCCATTACCGCAAGGTCGCCGACATGCCGCTGGCCGCCCGTCTGCACGGCGCGGTGGCGCTGGCCATCGCCGAGGGCGACGCGGAGCGGGCAGCCGCGGCGTCGGACGCGCTGATGGACTACATCGAGACCTTCACACGCGCCACGGTCACCGCCGACTGAAGCCCTTCCCCCAGGGGAACGGGGCTTCGGGCGCACACGGAACCGCTTTGGAGGCCCCATGCGGAACGGCTTTACCGACCTGTCGAAGGACGGCGCGGCGCTGTCGGCCGTCCTGTCGAGGATGGGACTGATCGCGCCGGGTCAGCCCTTCGAGGCGGAGACGCTGACGGGAGGCGTTTCCTCCACCGTCCTGAAGATCTCCAGCGCCGGCCGGGTCTTCTGCCTCAAGCAGGCGCTTCCCAAGCTGAAGGTGGCCAAGGATTGGCGGGTTCCGGTCGACCGCGTCTTCGGCGAGATCGACTGGCTGACCACTGTGTCCTCCATCGCGCCCGAAGCGGTGCCGGCGGTCTGCGGAGTCGACCGGGATTCCCGATGCTTCGCCATGGAATTCCTCCCCGAGGAGGCGTACCCGAACTGGAAGTCCCTGCTGATGCGGGGCTGTGTCGACGCCGGGTTCGCCGCCGCCGTCTGCGCGGCGCTCGGCCTGATCCACGCGAGGACGGCGGACGACCCGGTCCTGGCCGGGCGGTTCGCAACGGACGCCAACTTTTACGCGATCCGCCTGGAGCCGTACCTCGCCGAAACGGCGCGCAACCATGCCCGTCTGGCGCCGCGGATCCTGGAGGTTCTGGAGCGGACGCGCACCACCAAACTCGTGCTGGTCCATGGCGACGTCAGCCCCAAGAACATCCTCGTCGGCCGCAAGGGGCCCGTGTTCCTGGACGCCGAATGCGCCTGGTACGGCGATCCGGCCTTCGACCTCGCCTTCTGCCTGAACCATCTGCTGCTCAAGGCCGTCCACAACCCGGCCGCCGCGCCGTCGCTGCTGGCGGCCTTCGCCGCGTCCGGTGCCGCCTACCTCGACCACGTCGGGTGGGAGCCGCGCGACCGCTTCGAGGAGCGCGCCGCGGCGCTCCTGCCCTGCCTGATGCTCGCGCGCGTCGACGGGAAGTCTCCGGTCGAGTATCTCGCCGACGCCGGGCGCGCGCTCGTGCGGACACTCGCCGTGGCGATGATCGACCGGCGGCCGATCGCCCTGGACCAGATTGCCGCGTTCGTTCGCAAGGAGATGACGTCGTGAGCCGGATCAAGGATGTTCGAGGCCGCCAGGTGTGGGATTCGCGCGGATGGCCGACCGTCGAGGTCGAGGTCACCCTCGACACCGGCGCGGTCGGTCGCGGCATCGCGCCCGCCGGCGCGTCGCGGGGCGCCCATGAGGCGGTGGAACTGCGGGACGGCGGCGCGCTGCTCGGCGGCAAGGGCGTTCGCACCGCACTTGCGGGCATCGAGCGGGACATCGCACCGGCGCTCGTCGGCCTGCCGGTCTCCGATCAGGCGCGGATCGACCGGACGCTGATCGATCTCGACGGGACGCCGAACCGCTCCCGGCTCGGTGGCAACGCGGTCGTCGCCACCTCGATGGCGGCGCTCAACGCCGCCGCAGCCGACGCCGGGCTGCCGCTGTGGCGCCACCTCGCTGAGGGCCGGCCGGTGCGGCTGCCGCTGCCGCAGATCCAGATCTTCGGCGGCGGCGCCCACGCCGGACGCCGGATCGACATCCAGGACCTGATGGTGATCGCCACCGGCGCCGGGTCGTTCGGGCAGGCGCTTGAGATGACGGCGGAGGTCTATCACAGCGCCGGCCGGATCATGGCCGGGCGCGGTCTTTTGCAGGGCGTCGCCGACGAGGGCGGCTGGTGGCCGGCGTTCGACACCAACGAAGAGGCGCTGGACACGCTGGTTCGCGCCATCGAGGGCGCCGGCCTCGTGCCGGGCGAGGACGTGTGCATCGCCCTGGACATCGCCGCCTCGGAGTTCGGCAGGAACGGCCGCTATCGCCTCGGGCTCGAAGGGGTGGAGTACGATTCCGACGGCCTGTGCGCGGTGCTGCTCGACTGGCTTGACCGCTACCCGATCGTCTCGATCGAAGACCCGCTCGCGGAGGACGACGAGACCGGTCTCGTCGCCTTCACCCGCGCGGCGGGAACGCGCGTCCAGATCGTCGGCGACGATTATCTGGTCACCGACGCGCGGCGGGTGGAGGCGGCGGCGGCCAAGGGCGCCTGCAACGCCGTCCTCCTCAAGCCCAACCAGGCCGGGACCATCACGGAGACCCAGGACGCGCTGGCCGCCGCAAAGGCGGCCGGCTTCAACACCATCGTGTCCGCCCGTTCGGGTGAAACCGAAGACGCGATCATCGTCCATCTCTCGACCGGCTGGAACGCCGGCCAGCTGAAAGTCGGCTCCTTCGCCCGGTCCGAACGGATGGCCAAGTGGAACGAAGCCATACGGATCGAATCCGCAGGGCTTCCATTTTTCGGACGATCCGCACTGCAACGTCCGACGCGCTCCACCTAGGCATCCGGCTTCTGTAGCATCGTTTGTGGCGGGTGAGGTTCGGGTAGAATCCAGGCCTTTTCGGCGGTCAGGATGACAAGCTGATGCGCCGCGAGAAGAGCCCGTTCACGGAGGCGTTGGTGCGCAAATCGTGAGACTGGTGATCGAGGCGGGCTGCGGAAAAGGATCGGCCCCCGCTGGAGCCAAGGGCCGGATGCCGTGCAAGGCGAACGAGAGCCGTCGTCATAAGATCCAGAAGGCGCGCCACCGTGTCGAGAACGGGGCGGCCTGAGATGCGGCGATGTTCCGGCGCGGCGCCGTTATCGGAAAATCGCCAGCCCGATCACCGTCGCGGCGAAGGCGCCTACGGCCGAGGCCAGAGCGGCGATGATGGTGGGGGCGTGCGACTTGGCCGACTTGACCTTCAGCGCGTCGTCGAAGCCGCGCAGCGTCGTGTCCATGCGGACGAGGAAGACCTCCAGCCCGGCCACCCGCTCCTGAAGGCCGTGGAGCGCCTCCGACAGGGCGGCCTGCTGGGACGCGGCGGTGTTGGCTCCGGACTGACCGGCCGCGATGCGCTCCTGCGTCTCGCGCAGGAGCCGGGCAATGCCCTGCTGGCCGGCGGCGATTTGCTGATGGTCGCGGCGGGCGGCGTCGAGCCCGGCGGCGATGCGCACCAGATGCGGGGCGAGCGTGCGCTCCAGCAGTTCTTCCTCCGCACTCGGCTGGGCGAAGGTGGCAATGGTGCCGGTGCTGGGCGCGGCGACCACGGCGACGACGCGCGTGGGGTCGAGCCCGGCCGGAATTTCAAGGTCGGCTTCGAAGGCGTGGTGACCGTCGCCGAAGTTGCCGCCCACCAGATCCTCGCGCGGGCGGTCGGCCAGCGCGCGCCCCAGGACGACGCTGCGGCCGTCCGGCATCTCGGCGCGGAACTCCACCGTCAGGCGGTCGGTGGGGTAGGAGCGGTCCCAGGCCCAGCCGTAGATCCGTCCGGCCTGGACGGCGTCCACCCGGCCTTCGATGACGGACGCCGCTGGCTCCGCCGCGACGGGGGTGGAGGACAGGGTGTCGGGCGTGGCGACGTCGGGCATGGCGGGCACTCGCGAAATAATTGATGTCCCCTCTCCCCTCTGGGGAGAGGGTTAGGGTGAGGGGGTTGTGCTTGTGCCGGACTTATCGTCGAGCGAAACCCCCTCACCGGCCCTTTGGGCCACCCTCTCCCCAGAGGGGAGAGGGTTATGAAGGTGCTTTTCTGGAAGAACGGCAACAGCCGTCAGGCCGCCTTGCGCTGCGGGGTCTTGCGCGCGGTCGGGCTGGGCATGCGGTGCGGGATGTAGTTCTCGTCCAGGAACTCCCGCATGTCGCGGTAGCGCTGATAGAAGGTGCGGTTGAACTTCTCGAACAGGCTCTGGTCCCAGTATTCCTCCAGGACGAAGGGCTTGTCGGAATAGACGTCGTAGCAGGGGATCGCGAAGGTCTCCGCGAACTCCGCCGTGCGGCTGTCGTAGCTGAAATAGACCGACGGCGTGCCGTTCGACAGCGCCATCAGGTTGCCGTGCAGGCGGTAGCCCAGCACGAGGTCCTTCGAGCGCACGATGCTCTCATAGTCGGCGACGACGTCCGAGTACCACAGGCGCGAGCGGTACAGCGCGTCCAGCTCCTCGTCGAAGTACCAGTTCTTCAGCCAGTTGTTGTTGTGCAGCTCGTCCCAGGCCTCGGCCTTCTGCTCGTCGGTGCCCCAGAGCAGCTTCTTCTCCTCAACCTCGCCCTGCATCATCAGGACGGTGTCGAAGCGGCGGCTCATGTCCTTGACGAAGTCGCGGTGGCGGGTGAGGTAGGTCTTCACGTCCGGCGAATAGTGGCTGGACACCTCGCGGCGCATGGTGATGCCGACGTTGCGCACGCTGTCCAGCGACGGCAGGTCGATGCGCAGCTCCGGATCGCGGTTGCGGAAGGCGGTCGGGCAGCCGACGATGCGCACGTTCTTGATGCCGAGGTCCCACAGAACTTCGGCGGTGTAGGTGCCGCGCACGCCCAGCGTCGTCGACTTGTCGGCGAACATCTGCCAGATGCGCTTGCTCTCGTCCGACAGCGTCAGCTTGCCGGTGGCCGGAGCTTGGGCGCCGACGCCGAAGGCGATGACCGGGATGCGCAGCTTGGACAGCACCTGCTCGGTGCCCTCCGGCCAGGTCATGTGGTCGTGGATGTAGTTCGACCCGCGCAGGAACACGTAATCGTATTCGGCGTTGGCCCGGTCCACCACCTCCTGCTTGAACTCGCGGATCTCCACCACGTCGAGACGGTCGAAGGTCAGCAGCTTCAGCGAGGAATCGTAGACGAAGGCGTCGCCGATGTTGTGGTAATGATTGATGCTACGCTGAATGTTCTGGTAGCTGTACCACCGCACGCAGTCATGGTCATAGACTTCGCCGGAGGGAATCATGACTAGGATGTTAGCCAATTTAATTCTCCTGGGGTCGGGGTGGTGGAGGGTTGCGGGGTTCGGGTTTTATCTTGATGAATTTTAGCCGCTTTGGGACGGCTCAACCCGGATCATTATTCGGACCAGATCGCGATCACTGGTCGGCTTGCAGTTCTTCTGGGCAAGCCGGGTCAGGTAGAGCCAGGCGTTTCCATCCGTGTCCTCGAAATTCCGGCTTCTGGCGTCCGGATCGAGAATGGCCGGGTAGTAGAAGGTCTCGTCCACGGCGCACGTCTTGTCGGTGAGCAGCGGCGCCGCCCAGGCGAGGCGGGGGGCGGACCAGCCGATCAGGTCGGCGGAGGTCGCCACCCACACGCCGGACACCGGCTCCGCCCCTTTGCGTTCCGCGCGCCGTCCCGCCATCACCGCGACGTAGAGGCCGCTCGGCGTGTGGCGGACGAGGCTGGTGACGGTGAAGGGCAGGCGGTCGGGCGGCAGCGGCGCACAGACCGACGCCTCGGGATCGGCCTCGCCCTGGGTGTAGGGATCGCGGAAGCGGACCGTGAAGTCCCGCCCGTCCCACGCCCGCCAGGACGCCGGATCCCCGAGGTCGCGGGTGCGCATCAGGCAGACGCCGCGCTTCTGCGCGCCGATGCCCTCGGCGAAGGCCATGGCGTAGTACCAGCCGTCGCGCGCGACGATGTTGCTCGGCGCGAACAGTCCGGCGCGCTTTCCCAGATCGCCGCGGAAACGGTAGGGCACCCCGGCGACGTAGCGCGCCGGCCCGAAGCTCTGCCCGCCGTCGTGCGAGACGGTGAGGGTCAGCGCGTTCCACCAGCAGGCCATGTAGTCGCCGGTGGGGCAGAGGTCGCGGCGCTTGTGGCCGTGGTATTCGTTGTGGACCAGCCCGTAGACGGTGGTGCCGTCCTGCGTGTAGGGCGAGGTCAGCCAGCCCATGTCGTCGAAGCGGGCCGGGTCGTCGCGCTTGGCCGACTGGAAGACGATGCGGCAGCCGTGGTGCAGGTCGTTCAGCGACGGACCGCTGAGGACACGCGCGCGGGTGTGCGCGGCGAGCAGACGGACGCTGCCGTCCGCCGCCTTCCAGGCGCGCGCCGGGGCGTCCGGCACGTCCCAATCCTCGCAGGCCTGGGTGCGGTGGTCGTAGACGGTCTCCAGCTTTGCGCCCGTGGGGACGCTGACGCGGAGGTCCGCGGCGTGGGCGGGGGTGGCGAGGAGCGTACAGGCCATGAGGGCGTATTGCCCCCACC
>NZ_WHOR01000118.1:0-16792 GCF_013340925.1 Azospirillum formosense | reverse complement strand
CCGCCGGAACGCCCCGCCCGCGCTTGGGCATGTCGCGGGGCAGCATCAAGGGCGGACGCTCCGGGCGGGCGGGGCGTTCCGGCGGGGCCAGCGTGCCGAATTCGGAAAGGCGCCCGTCGCGCCACGCCGCGGCCTAGTCCCGCGGCAGGCGCACCTTCTCCAGCGGCGCCGCGGTGGTCAGAACCGCGACGGCCGCGTCACACAGCGTCATTGCCATCCATACGCAACGAAATGGGGGTTCAGGATGTCGGCCTTGCCGTAGAGGAAGGGAGAGCCGTCGGGCTGCTCCACCCGGCCACCGGCGGCGGCGAGGATGGCGTGGCCGGCGGCTGTGTCCCATTCGCTGGTCGGGCCGAATCGCGGGTAGAGGTCGGCCTTGCCGGAGGCCACCGTGCAGAATTTCAGCGAGCTGCCGCAGGTTACACGGTTCTTCACCGTGTAGCCGGCGAGGAAGCCCTCCAGTTCGCTGCCGCTGCCGTGGGACCGGCTGGCGACGACGGTCAGTCCGTCGGGGGGCGGCTTGCGGACCTGGATCGGGTAGTCGTGGCGACCTTCCACCCAATGAACGGCGGTGCCTGGTCCGCAGGCGGCGTAGAGGTCACCCGTGGCCGGCGCGTAAACGACTCCCAGGACCGGACGCCCGCCCTCGATCAGGGCGATGTTGACGGTGAACTCGCCGTTGCGGCTGATGAATTCCTTGGTGCCGTCGAGCGGATCGACCAGCCAGAAGCGTCCGCCGGAAATGTCCGGCCGGTTCCCGGCGGCCACGGCCTCCTCGGCCACCACGGGAATGCCGGGTGCGATGTGGTGCAGGGCCGGGGTGATGATGTGCTCGGCGGCCAGATCGGCCTGGGTGACCGGGCTGCCGTCGACCTTTGTGGCGGCGTCGATGCCGTCGTTGTAGAAGCGCAGGATCACCTGACCCGCTTCGTGGGCGATGGTCCGCACCTTGGGCAGCAGGCTCGCCGCGGCGGTGTCGGTCATGGGTGGTCCTCCGGTCGGCTGGTGGGCGAACGGCCACCATAGCGCGCCCGGCTGGTGGGCTGGAAGGCTGGAAAGGGCGGGGAGGATGGGAGATTGCGGATGAACGCGGGCTGGCGGGCGATGGAACTGGCGGACCTGGACCGTGTGATGGCCATCGCCGAGGTCGTGCACCCCGATTACCCGGAAGACCGCGCCGTCTTCGCCGAGCGACTGGCCCTCTATCCGGAGGGCTGCGCCATGGCTGAGGCGGATGGGATCGGCATCGGCTACATCGTCATGCATCCGGGCCGGCTGGGCGTTCCGCCGCCCCTCGATTCGCCGCTCGGCGCGCTGCCGGAGTCTCCGGACTGCCTCTATCTGCACGACGTGGCCCTGCTGCCCGCGGCGCGGGGACTGGGGCTGGGTGTCGCGGCGCTGGAGCGCATGGACGCCTTGGCGGCGCGGCAGGGTTTCCGCTGGCTGGCCCTGACCTCCACCCCCGGTGCACGGGCCTTCTGGGACGCGCAGGGATTCGTGCCGCGAGACGGTGGGGCCGGGCTGGCGGCCAAGCTGGCCTCCTATGGCGGCGGAATGACTTATATGACGAAGCCCGTGGCGGGGTGATCCGGCGCGATGGATGAATTTTGCCGCAAATTGTATTTATCGCGCCGGGCGCAGACTCGATTTGCGGCAAGTTGTCCGACCCCGGCGGGCGGTTCGGGGTGCTATCTTGCGGCGTTCCCCACACCTTAAGCACAGCCGTTCGTCGGCAGGCCCCCATGCAGCCATCCGCCCGCTTTCCGTGGAAGTCCGAATACACGGTCGGAAACGAATCCATCGACGAACAGCACCGGACGCTTCTGGAACTGGCCGGACTGCTGCACATGGCGGTGGCGGCGGGGCAGGGCTACAAGATCATTCAGAACGCCTTCGCCGCCCTGGTCAAGTACACGGAGGAGCATTTCTCCGACGAGGAGCAGTTCTGGATCGACGCCAAGAGCGCTGCTGTCGAGAAGCACAAGCGGCTGCACCGGCAGATCACTGAGGAGCTGCTGGCCCTGAGGTTCGAAGGGCCGTACGGCGTCGTCTTCTGCACGCCCAACGAACTGACCAACTGGGTCGAACACCGCCTGATCGCGCATTTCATCGAAGAGGATCAGGGCGTCTACCGCAACCTGACCCCGGGCGCCAAGCGGAAGCGGGCCTCCGCCTGAGTCCGGCACCGCCTCCGATGGTGGTCCGCCATCGCAGGTTTCGCGTCCAACGTTGCCTTTGCCGTGGAACGGACCCAACTCTAACTGGTTTATGATGTGGCGCGGCTGCCGGATGGGCGCGGGATTCCCCGCCCGTGCGGCGGCCCCGCTCCACCAGACCAGCGGAGCGACGGCGGCGGATGAAGAACTCGGACAATGGCCGGATCGATCGGAACGACACGCTCTGGTACAAGGACGCGGTCATCTATCAGCTTCACGTTAAGGCGTTCTTCGACGCCGACAACGACGGCATCGGCGACATCGCCGGCCTGACGCAGAAGCTCGACTACATCCAGGAGCTTGGCGTCACCACGCTGTGGCTGCTGCCTTTCTACCCCTCGCCGCTGCGCGACGACGGCTACGACATCGCCGACTACAAGGCGGTCAACCCGTCCTACGGCAATCTCCAGGACTTCAAGCGGTTCCTGCGCGAATGCCACGACCGCGGCCTGCGCGTGATCACCGAGTTGGTCATCAACCACACCTCCGACCAGCACCCGTGGTTCCAGCGCGCCCGTCAGGCCAAGCCAGGATCGAACCACCGGAACTTCTACGTCTGGTCCGACACCGATCAGAAGTACCAGGGCACCCGCATCATCTTCTGCGACACGGAAAAGTCCAACTGGACCTGGGATTCCGAAGCGCAGGCCTATTTCTGGCACCGCTTCTATTCGCACCAGCCCGACCTGAACTTCGACAACCCGAAGGTCCTTCAGGAGGTGCTGAACGTCATGCGCTTCTGGCTGGACATGGGGGTGGACGGGCTGCGGCTCGACGCCGTGCCCTACCTGAAGGAGCGCGAGGGCACCAACAACGAGAACCTGCCGGAAACCCACGACGTCCTGAAGGCGATCCGCACGGAGATCGACAAGGGCTACGGCGACCGCATGCTGCTGGCCGAGGCGAACCAGTGGCCGGAGGACGTGCTGCCCTATTTCGGCGATCTGGAGAAGGGCGGCGACGAATGCCACATGGCCTTCCACTTCCCGCTGATGCCGCGCATCTACATGGCCGTCGCCATGGAAGACCGGCACCCCATCGCCGACATCATGCGCCAGACCCCGGACATCCCGGACGAGTGCCAGTGGGCCATCTTCCTGCGCAACCATGACGAGCTGACGCTGGAAATGGTGACCGACCGCGAGCGGGACTATCTCTGGGACTTCTACGCCGCCGACCGGCGCATGCGCATCAACCTGGGCATCCGGCGGCGCCTCGCCCCGCTGCTCCAGAACGACCGCCGCAAGATCGAGCTGCTGAAGAGCCTGCTGCTGTCCATGCCGGGCACGCCGGTGCTCTATTACGGCGACGAGATCGGCATGGGCGACAACATCTATCTCGGCGACCGCGACGGCGTGCGCACGCCGATGCAGTGGTCGCCCGACCGCAACGGCGGCTTCTCGCGCGCCGACCCGGCGCGGCTGTACCTGCCGGCGATTCAGGACCCGATCTACGGCTTCCAGGCCATCAACGTCGAGGCGCAGCAGCGCAGCCCGTCGTCTCTGCTGAACTGGATGAAGCGGCTGATCGCCGTGCGCCAGCAGCACAAGGCCTTCGGGCGCGGCAGCTTCCAGCTCCTCTATCCGGGCAACCGCAAGGTCCTGGCCTATCTGCGCTGCCATTCGACGGAGGAGGGCGACGAGGTCATCCTCTGCGTGGCGAATCTGTCCCGCTCCGCCCAGGCGGTGGAGCTGGACCTGAAGCAGTTCCGCGGCCGCGTGCCGGTGGAGATGCTGGGCCGCACGGTCTTCCCGCCGGTCGGCGATCTGCCCTATCTGCTGACCATCCCGGCCTACGGCTTCTACTGGTTCGCGCTCGCCGCCGAGGCGGCGCTGCCGTCCTGGCACGAGACGATGCCGGAGCCGGTGCCCGACCTGCTGACGGTCGTGGTGCGCGACGGCTGGAAGAGCCTGATCAGCGGTCGCGCGGAGGCCGAGCTGGCACGCGACATCCTGCAGGCCTATCTGCCGCAGCAGCGCTGGTTCGCTGCCAAGGACCGCCGGATCGAACGCGCGCATGTCCCGGTGTCCGCGCGGCTGAATGGGCCGGGCGACGGCTTCATGCTGCTCCACACCGAGGTCGAGCTTTCCGGTGGCGGCACGCAGTCCTACTTCCTGCCGCTCGCCATGAGCTGGGAGGAGAACGCCGGCAACACCGGCTGGCCGCTGCTGCCCTTCACGCTGGCCAAGGCCCGGCGCGGCCCGCGCACCGGTGCCATCTACGACGCCATGCAGGCCGACGCCTTCACCCGCAGCCTGCTGACCGCCCTGCGCGAGGGGCGGGAGATCCCGGCATCGCACGGGCACCTGCGCTTCTCGCCGACGGCCTGCATGGCCGACCTGACGGTGGACGACGACACCGAGATCCGCCGCCTGGGCGTGGAGCAGAGCAACAGCTCCATCCTGGTCGGCAGCCAGGCCGTGCTGAAGGCGTTCCGCCGCCTGACCCCCGGCGCCCATCCCGAACTGGAGGTCGGACGCTTCCTGACCGAGGTGGCTGGCTTCCAGAACACGCCGCCACTGCTCGGTTCCGTCGAGCATGTGGCGGAGGACGGCACGCCGACGGCGCTGTTCGTTCTCCAGGGCTATGTCCGCAACCAGGGCGACGGCTGGAGCAGCACCGTCGACTCACTGGTGCGCGACCTGGACGACATCCGTCTCGGCCTCGCCCACGACCCCGAGGAGCCGACCGAGGGCGAACCCTTCGGCATGCACGCCGCCATGATGGCGACGCTCGGCCAGCGCACGGCGGAACTCCACTGCGCGCTGGCGAAGCGCACCGGCGATCCAGCCTTTGATCCGGAACCGGTCACCGCCGCCGACCTGAAGGGCTGGGGCGAGGCCGCCCGCCGTCAGGCCGAAGCCGCCTTCGCCGCGCTGCCCGGCGCGCTGGACCGGCTGGCCCCCGCCGTGCGCGAGCAGGCGGAATCGCTGCTGGCCCGCCGCGCCGACGTGATGAACCGGCTGGCCGAGCTGGCGGACACCCCGCCGCAGGGCGACAAGACGCGCATCCACGGCGACTATCACCTGGGGCAGGTGCTGCGCGCCCAGAACGACTGGTACATCATCGATTTCGAGGGTGAGCCGGCGAAGTCGCTGGAGGAGCGTCGGGCCAAGCACAGCCCGCTGCGCGACGTGGCGGGGATGCTGCGCTCCTTCAACTACGCCACCTGGGCGGCGCTGTTCCGGATCGACGAGACGGGCGTGCTGGAGGAGGCCGGGGCGGTCATGGAGGCGGCGCTCGATTGGGAGCGGCGCAGCATGCAGAGCTTCCTGGAGGCCTACCGCGCCGCCATGAGCGCCTGCCCGGACGTGCCGGACGGAACCGCCGCCGACCGCCGCCTGCTGGCGCTGTTCCTGATGGAGAAGGCGCTGTACGAGATCGCCTACGAGGCCGCCAACCGGCCCAACTGGATCGGCATTCCGGTGAAGGGCGTGCTGGGTCTTCTGGACGGCGAGTCCTGAGTCGAAACCCGATGCGGGACATAGGACGCCGCGGGCGTGGTGTGACAAACGCCCCGGCGCTATGTTCACACCCCAAGAACGAGCAAGGGTAAGGGGAAAGTCAGCCGATGCCGAACGACATCCGAACGGGAAACCGTGCCAAGGCGCAGGAGGCGTCGCCGAAGGCCGTGTCGCCGTTGAGCGGCGGCATCGAGGCCATCGTCCGCGCCGACCACGGCGATCCCTTCGCGATCCTGGGCATGCACCAGACCGGCAAGGACCAGCCCGTCGAGGTCCGCGCCTTCATCCCCGGCGCGGAGAAGCTCTGGGTGATCGACAGCGCGTCCGGCGACCCGGCGGGCGACGCCGACAAGGTCCATGACGAGGGCTTCTTCGTCGCCGTGCTGCCCGACCGCAAGGAACCCTTCCGCTACCGCCTGCGTGTCCAGTTCCCGCTGGCGACGGTGGAGTTCGAGGACGCCTACCGTTTCTGGTCCGTCCTGGGCGAGCTGGACATCCACCTGCTGGCCGAGGGCACGCACCTCAAGAGCTTCGAGCGGCTGGGCGCCCACCCGCGGGAGATCGACGGGGTGGCCGGCGTGGCCTTCGCCGTCTGGGCGCCCAACGCCCGGCGGGTCAGCGTCGTCGGCGATTTCTGCGACTGGGACGGACGGCGCCTGCCGATGCGCAAGCGGATGGAAGCCGGCGTGTGGGAAATCTTCGTGCCCCACGCCACCGTCGGCCAGCGCTACAAGTTCGAGATCAAGGGGGCCGGCGGTGACCTGTTGCCGCTGAAGTCCGATCCCTACGCCTTCCAGGCCGAGTTCCGTCCCCAGACCGCCTCCGTGGTGCACGGCCTGCCGTCCTACGACTGGCAGGACGCCGAGTGGCAGCGGACCCGTTCCGCCAGCGCCGACCTGACCGCGCCGATCTCCATCTACGAGGTCCATCTCGGGTCCTGGGCGCGGGTGCCGGAGGAGGGCGACCGCTTCCTGACCTACCGCGAACTGGCCGACCGGCTGGTGCCCTATGTGAAGGATCTCGGCTTCACCCACATCGAGCTGCTGCCGATCACCGAGCATCCCTTCGACGGCTCCTGGGGTTACCAGCCGATCGGCATGTACGCGCCAACCAGCCGTCATGGCACGCCGGAGGACTTCAAGTATTTCGTGGACGCCTGCCACGCGGCGGGGATCGGGGTGCTGCTCGACTGGGTGCCCGGCCACTTCCCGACCGACCCGCACGGGCTGGGCTGGTTCGACGGCACGCACCTGTACGAGCATTCCGATCCGCGCCAGGGCTATCATCAGGACTGGAACACGCTGATCTACAATTTCGGCCGGACGGAGGTGCAGAACTTCCTGCTGGGCAACGCGCTGTTCTGGCTGGATCATTACCGGCTGGACGGGCTGCGGGTCGATGCCGTGGCCTCCATGCTCTACCTCGACTACAGCCGCAAGGCCGGCGAGTGGGTTCCTAACCGCTTCGGCGGGCGCGAGAACCTGGAGTCCATCGCCTTCCTGAAGCGCATGAACGAGCTGACCTACGGCCACCACCAGGGCATCATGACGGTGGCCGAGGAATCCACGGCCTGGCCGGCGGTGTCGCGGCCCGTCTATCTCGGGGGCTTGGGCTTCGGCTACAAGTGGAACATGGGCTGGATGCACGACACGCTGGAGTACATGGCGAAGGACCCCATCCACCGCCGCTACCATCACCACCAGCTCACCTTCGGCCTGATCTACCAGTTCTCGGAGAACTTCGTCCTGCCGCTCAGCCACGACGAGGTGGTGCACGGCAAGGGCTCGCTGATCAACAAGATGCCGGGCGACGACTGGCAGAAGTTCGCCAACCTGCGCGCCTATTACGGCTTCATGTTCGCCCATCCCGGCAAGAAGCTGCTGTTCATGGGCGGCGAGTTCGGCCAGTGGCGCGAGTGGAGCGAGGCGCGCAGCCTCGATTGGCACCTGCTGGAGGAACCTCTGCACCATGGGCTTCACGCGCTGGTGCGCGACCTGAACGGCATGTACCGCGGTCTGAAGCCGCTGCACCAGACCGATTGCGACCCGGCGGGCTTCGAATGGATCGAGGCCAACGACAGCGACAACTCCGTCCTCGCCTTCCTGCGCAAGAGCGGGGAGGACCCGGAGCACCATGTGGTCGTGGTCTGCAACTTCACCCCGATGCCGCGCGACGGCTACCGCGTCGGCGTCACCCTGCCGGGCCGCTACGAGGAGGTGCTGAACACCGACGCCCCCGAGTATGGCGGCAGCGGCGTCGGCAACGCCGGTGGGGTGGAGAGCGAGGAAACCGAATGGCACGGCCGTCCGCATTCCATCAGCCTGACCCTTCCGCCGCTGGGCACGCTGGTGCTGGAGCGCAAGGCCGGGTAGGGGGCGCGTTTCGATCAAAAGGAGGAAGGAGGAGGGGCGTTCCGCACTTGACGTGACCGGCGCGCCGCTCCTTTATTGCAAGAGGTGGCTATCCGCTTCGGCTAGGTCACCTGCTGCGCCCGACGCAAGCCGCTTGCGGTTCCGCCCGATCTCCGTGCCCGTGGTGAGTCTGCCCTGATGTCCATCTCCACCGCCACGCGCACCGCCGTTTGGCCCGGAAAGCCCTATCCCCTCGGGGCCAACTGGGACGGGTTCGGAGTCAACTTCGCCATCTTCTCCGCGCATGCCGAAAAAATCGAGCTGTGCCTGTTCGACCAGACCGGCCAGCGCGAGGTCGAGCGGGTCGTCCTGCCCGAGCACACCGACGAGATCTGGCACGGCTACCTGCCGGACGCCCGGCCCGGCCTGCTCTACGGCTACCGCGTCCATGGCCCGTACGAACCGGCGGCGGGTCACCGCTTCAACCCGAACAAGCTGCTGCTCGACCCCTACGCCAAGGCGCTGTTCGGACCCTTCCGCTGGTCGGACGCCCATTACGGCTACCGCGTCGGCTCGACGCGCGAGGATCTGTCCTTCGACCGGCGTGACAACGCGCGCGGCATGCCGAAGTGCCGGGTGGTCGACCGCGCCTTCACCTGGGGCCACGACCGGCACCCGGCGGTGCCCTGGTCGGACACGGTCATCTACGAGACGCATGTCGGCGGCTTCACCATGCGCCACCCGGAGGTGCCGACCCCGCTGCGCGGCACCTTCGCCGGCATGTCCACCCACGCGGTGATCGACTATCTGAAGGCGCTGGGCATCACCTCGGTGGAGTTCCTGCCGGTGCAGTCCTTCGCCGACGACCGGCATCTGGTCGGGCAGGGCCTGCGCAACTACTGGGGCTACAACAGCGTCGGCTTCTTCGCGCCGGAGCCGCGCTACATGACGACCGGCGTGCTGTCGGAGTTCAAGACCATGGTCGCCCGCCTGCACGAGGCGGGGATCGAGGTCATCCTGGACGTGGTCTACAACCACACGGGCGAGGGCAACCATCTCGGCCCCACCCTGTCCTTCAAGGGCATCGACAATCTCAGCTACTACCGGCTGCTGCCCGACAACCCGCGCTTCTACATCAACGACACCGGCACCGGAAACACCCTGAATCTCAGCCACCCGCGCGTCCTCCAGATGGTCATGGACAGCCTGCGCTACTGGGTGACGGAGATGCATGTCGACGGCTTCCGCTTCGACCTCGCCACCGTGCTGGCGCGGGAGCCCTATGGGTTCGATCCCGGTTCGGGCTTCCTCGACGCCGTGCGGCAGGACCCGGCGCTGGCCAACGTGAAGCTGATCGCCGAGCCATGGGACGTCGGCCCCGGCGGCTATCAGGTCGGCAACTTCCCGCCGGGCTGGGCGGAGTGGAACGACCGCTACCGCGACACCGTCCGCCGCTACTGGCGGGGCGACGACGGCATGCTGCCGGAACTGGCGGGGCGCATCGCCGGCTCGTCGGACCTCTTCGAGAAGCGCGGGCGGCGGCCCTGGTCGTCGGTGAACTTCGTCACGGCGCACGACGGCTTCACCCTGCACGACCTCGTCTCCTACAACGACAAGCACAATTGGGCCAACGGCGAGGACAACCGCGACGGCCATTCCGCCAACCACTCCTGGAACCACGGGGTGGAGGGCGAGACCGACGACCCGGGGATCCGCGAGGCCCGCGCCAAGCAGAAGCGCAACCTGCTGGCGACCCTGTTCCTGTCGCAGGGCACGCCGATGATGCTGGCCGGCGACGAGATCGGCCACAGCCAGAAGGGCAACAACAACGCCTATTGCCAGGACAACGAGACCTCCTGGCTCGACTGGGCGCGGCTGAAGGGCGAGGGCGGGCCGATGCTGGCCTTCGTCAAGCGGCTGATCGCGCTTCGCAAGGCCCATCCGGTGCTGCGCCGCCCGGTGTTCCTGCACGGCCGCCGGACCTCCGCGGACGGTTTGAAGGACATCGTCTGGTACACGCCGCAGGGGGTGGAGAAGTCGGCGGAGGATTGGCGCAACGGCCACGCGCGCTGCATCATGCTGCTGCTGAACGGCCATGCCGGAAGCTACACCGGGGTGGACGGGGCGCCGCAGGACGACGGGGTGCTGCTGATCGTGTTGAACGCCCACACCGACACGGTCAACGTCACCCTGCCCGAGGTTCCCGACGCGCGCGGCTGGCGCTGCGTGCTCGACACCCGCGTGGCGGACGGGGCCGGCGACGGGCGGATGCAGCTTGCCGGGCGGACGATGCCGGTGGACGGGCGGACGGCGCTGGTGTTCGTGCAGGTCGAAACGCCCGGTCGTTGATGCGGGTCAATAGGCGGTATTTTCCGCCTGTGCTAACGTCCTGGCCTGGGGTGGACCTTCCACCTCCGGTTTCCGCGGAATCGACGCATGCCCGATTACGACTATTCCCTGGTTGATGCCGCCATCATCGACACGCAGTCCAACACCCAGCGCGTCCTGCGCGAGGTTCTGGCGCGGCTGGGGATGAAGCGGGCGGAGACCTACGGCTCGGTCCGGGACGCGGCGGACATGGCGGCGACGGCCACCCCCGACCTGATCCTGCTGGACATCGACGGGGAGGAGGCGGAGGCGCTGCGCCTCATCCGCCGCCTGCGCAACGAGCCGGACACCCGCAACCCCTACGCCTGCATCGTCGCCACGACCTGGCAGCCGACGCCCCTTCTGGTCATGCGCGTCACCAACGCCGGGGCCGACGATCTGCTGGTGAAACCGGTGTCGCCCAAGCAGGTGCAGGAGCGGTTGGCCGCCCTGATCGAATCGCGCAAGAAATTCGTGGTGACCGCCGACTACACCGGCCCCGACCGGCGCAAGTCGCCGCGCGAAGGCGCCCAGGTGCCGCTGCTCGACGCGCCGAACACGCTGCGGCTGAAGGCGACCAACCGCTGGGCGCACATCAACGCCCGGCAGCTCATGGCCGAGGCCAACCACTTCGTCAACGAGCAGAAGCTGCTGCGCATCAGCGTCCAGGTCGCCTTCCTGATCGAGTTCGCCGCCACCGGCCTGACCGCCCGCCCGCCCGAGCGGATGGCGGTGGAACATCTGGCCCGCGTCCCCGCCTTTCTCGACGACCTGCTGCGCCGTCTTGACGATCTGGGCGAGCCGGGCCCGGTGGAGTCCGTTGCCAAGTCCCTGAAGATGATGGCGGAGCGCTTGCGCCTTCAGGCCGATTCGGGCGCCGTCGCGGCGGAGGAGCTGGAGCGCGTGCGCGCGCTCGCCCGTGACCTGATGCAGGCGGTGGATGCGGCGCGTTCCCTGGAAGCCATGATGGCCGAAGTCGCCGCCGCCGTGACCGGCTACCGCACCCGCCTGGAGCAGATGGCCCAAGCCAAGGCGGAGGCGGCCAAGGCGGAGGCCGCGCGGGCCGCCACGGTGGTGCCCGTTGCGAATGGCGATGCCGCGAAAGAGGCGGTCGGGTCGTGACCCCGCAAATGGTGAGCCGCTGAAGAAGGCCGGATCATCCAAGGTTGCGGCGCGTTGTCACCCATGCCCCGTCGCCGCACGCGAAAGCGTTGCGGTCAATATGAAAATTCGAATGTTCGGGGCTGGACGGAATCGACCCGACGCGCAATGCTCGCGCGCAGGCCGATGCGGCCAGAATGACGCCACCAAGACGCCACGACCGACAAACGCGGGGACCCCTGAATGAGCGATCTCGACCGGCTTGCCGAACGGCTTGGCATCGAGCCCTTCTACCATGACATCTGGGGCAACCGGCGCGAGACCTCCGAGGCGACGAAGCGGGCGCTGTCCGCCGCCATGGGCTATCCCGCCGGCACCGGCGAGGAGCTGGCGGCGAGCCTGCACGCGGTGGAGGACCGGGCGTGGCGGCGCATGCTGCCCCCCGTCCTGGTGATCGACGAGGGCGCACCGCTCAGCCTCGTCCTGGCCGTCCCGGCCGGGCTGGAGGACGCCGAGCTGACCTGGACGCTGACCGAGGAGGGCGGGCTCGCCCACCGCGCGGCGCTGCGCGTCGGCAACCTGCCGCTGGCCGAGCAGCGCGTGCTCGACGGCGTGGCCTATGAACGGCGGATGGTGTCCACCCGTCTGCCGCCGACCCTGCCGCTCGGCTATCACCGGCTGACGGTGGTGATCCGGCCCCAGGGCATGGGCGGGACGCTGGAGGGCGGCACGGTGCTGATCGTCGCGCCGCAGCGCTGCCTGACGGTGGAGGACGTGGTCCCCGGCGGGCGGACCTGGGGCATCGGGCTGCAACTTTACGCGCTGAAAAGCGGCGACGACTGGGGCATCGGCGACTTCGACGACCTCGGGCGCTTCGCCGAGACGGCCGCGGGGCTCGGGGCCGGGCTGGTCGGGCTGAACCCGCTGCACGCGCTGTTCCCGGCCGACCCCAACCACATCGGCCCCTATTCGCCGGGCAGCCGGACCTTCCTCAACATCCTCTACATCGACGTGGAGCGGGTGCCGGAACTGGCGGCCACGCCGCAGGCGCAGGCACTCATCGCGTCGGAGGAGTTCCGGCAGCGGCTGGCCGCCGTGCGGGCGACGGAGCTGGTGGATTATCCCGCCGTCTCCGCCCTGAAGATGCCGGTGCTTGAGGCGCTGCACGCCACCTTCCGCGCGCTCGGCGAGAGCGACGCGCGGCGCGAGGCGTTCGAGGCGTTCCGGCGCGAGATGGGCGAGCCGCTGCGCCGCCATGCCGTGTTCGAGGCGCTGCACGAGCATTTCTACCGTCGCGACCCGTCCCAGTGGATGTGGCGGACCTGGCCGCCGGCCTTCCAGCACCCGGACAGCCCGGAGGTGCAGGCCTTCGCCGCAGAGCAGGCCGAGCGGGTGGATTTCTTCGAGTATCTGCAATGGGAGGCCGATCGCCAACTGGGCACGGCGGCGGAGCGCGGGCGGCGGGCCGGGCTGCCCATCGGCTTCTACCGCGACCTTGCCGTGGCGGCGCATCCCGGCGGGGCGGCGGCCTGGGGCGAGTCGGACATTCTGGTGCAGGGGGCCAACGTCGGCGCGCCGCCGGACCAGTTCAACATGAAGGGGCAGAACTGGGGCCTCGCCCCGCTGTCGCCGGTGGGCCTGCGCGAATCGGCTTATGGCAGCTTCATCGCCATGCTGCGCGCCAACATGCGCCACGCCGGGGCGCTGCGCATCGACCATGTGATGGCCCTGCAGCACCTGTTCTGGATTCCGGCGGACGGCAGCGACGGCGCCTATGTCGAATACCCGTTCGAGGACCTGCTGCGGATCATCGCGCTGGAGAGCCGGCGCAACCGCTGCATCGTCATCGGCGAGGATCTCGGCACCGTGCCCGACGGCTTCCGCCCGGCGCTGGAGCGGGCCGGCATCCTCAGCTACCGCGTGCTGTATTTCGAGCGCAGCGCCGATGGCGGATTCAAGGCGCCGCAGGAGTATCCGGCGGGGGCCATGGTCACGGTGACCACCCACGACCTCGCCACCTTCAAGGGGTTCTGGACCAACCGCGATCTCGACTGGCGCGCCAAGCTGGACCTCTATCCCGACGAGGCGGCGCGGAACAAGGACGTCTGGGACCGCGGCGTGGACCGCTGGTGGATGCTCCAGGCGCTGGAGCGGGAAGGGCTGCGCCCGGTCCGCTACCCGAACAACGAGGGCTCGCAACCCTTCTCGCGTGAGCTGATGGAGGCGGTGCACCGCTACCTGTCCCGCTCGCCGGGGCGCATCGCCATGGTGCAGATCGAGGACGCGCTGGGCGAGGTGGAGCAGCCGAACCTGCCGGGCACCGTGGATCAGCATCCCAACTGGCGCCGCCGCCTGGGCCTGCCGGTGGAGGCGATGGCCGGGGACGAGGGGGTACGCCGGTTGGCCGAGGCGGTCCGCAGCGAGCGGTCGTGAAGCCAGCCGAACCGGAAGCCGATTGCGATCCTGCGCTATTGGCTTACACTTGGCGCCAGTCGTCGGGCAAAAGAACAGCGCGCCGCGCGCCACATCGCGCGGCCAATCAAGACGGAGGGGTAGATGAAAGGTGATCCGAAGGTTATCCGGCACCTCAACACGATTCTGACGAACGAGCTGACCGCCATCAACCAGTATTTCCTGCACGCCCGCATGTTGAAGAACTGGGGCCTGCACCGGCTGGCGGGCAAGGTCTACGAGGAATCCATCGGCGAGATGAAGCACGCCGACAAGCTGATCGAGCGCATCCTGTTCCTGGAAGGGCTTCCCAACCTTCAGGACCTGCACAAGCTGAAGATCGGCGAGGACCTGCCGGAGATGTTCACCGCCGACCTCGGCATCGAAAGCCACAACCGCGGCAACCTGCTGGAGGCCATCGCCGACTGCGACGCGGTGCGCGACTACCAGAGCCGCGAAATCTTCCGGGAGATCCTGGAGGATACCGAGGAGCACATCGACTGGCTGGAGACCCAGCTCGACCTGATCCAGCGCGTGGGCCTGACCGCCTACCAGCAGGAGCAGATCTACGGGGAGGACTCCTCGTCTTAAGCGATGGGGGCCTAACAAGCGATGGGGAACGGTCCGCCGCCTAGACGGACATCCCAGCCGACGTCCCGGCCGCATAGGCCGCGGCGTCGGCCTTGCGGTAAGCGGTGATGGCGGCGGACCAGGGTTCGATGTGCAGGCCGCTGCCCATCGCATCCTGATGGATGCTCTGCGCGATGAAACCGGCGTTGGGTGTTGCGCTCAGGCGCGGCGACGACCCGGTCACCGGCCCATCGTCACCTTCAGCATCGTCCAGTGCAAATCTGGATGGGGCACCGGAGCGGCGGGCGCGGTTGCTTTCCGCTCCGCCCAATTCCGTCCGGTTTCCGCTTTTCAGCGCATCGTCGGTAGCCGAGACATCGTCGGACCGCCGGCGTTCCTGTTCCCCCGGCACGCGCCGGATCGGCTGCACCGCGATGGCTTCGCTGGCCAGCATCTGCCGAATCCGACTCATTCCGGAGAGGGATTGAGCGTTCGACGGCGATGATAGGGACAGGATGCTGGACACGGGGGGACGGGGTGTGGGTGAACCTAGTTCCACATGGTATCAGCGCAAACCTTCCCGATGCCTTAAAAAAATTGGGCAGGGGTGTGGCGCCGTCGTGGCTGTCCATCCGACGGCGCCGAGAGATGCGGTTCGAAGGGCTTAAGACCCCTTGCGGCCACGGATGTTGCGGCGCACGACCGATTGCGCCTCCACGACCAGATCGCTGCCGCCCAGTACGCGGGTGAACAGGGCCTTGACGGTCGCCCGGCCATGCACGGTCAGCACACCGCTGTTCGTATCGTCCTCGATTCTCAGCATCGCGGCGTGGGTGCCGAGAAAGCTTTTGGAAAAGGCGTTGTCGAAGAAGGTGCGGATGTGCCCGTCCCGCTGGTCGTCGAACATCACCCGTCCACCGGCCAGCGCCGCCGCGTCCACCGCCTGTGCCAGGCGGGCCTGCACCGCGTAGCCGCGCACCGTCTCCAGGGTGTAGCCGGCGCCAACCGCCAGGGGCAGGCCGAGCGCGACGACCAAAGCCAGCACGAGCCTGCGCCCGGACCGCCGTTCCTGCCGATGCTGGAGCGCGTAAGGGTGGTAAACCATCACCATCGCCGAACCCAAAAAAATGTGAAGGAGAGCGCAAGACCAAATCTGCCAAAACGGACTTAATGAGCGATTAACAGCGGTCGAATAAGTCTTTGAATGTTTAAAGCTTCGATAACGATGGCGTGTGTTCGTTCGCGTTTTCTCTCATTATTATTTTGAGTTGCATAAACCTTTCTAGTGTTATGGGGATAAAATGGTTCGAAATTTGTACTAAATTCCGCGAGCGAGCCGGTATGAGGAGGCCGTCGGGGACCATAAGGATTTCGCGCTGCGCCGGAAGGGGGAAAAAGAAGGATCGATCATGCGGCTGGGTGATGCGCCGAATGGATGTGGGAATAATGCCGCCCGCCCCGGCGTCCTCGAACCACCATCGTCTGAACGACAAGGTAGGGGAGGGCATTCATGGTCCGCACCATCTGTGGGGTTGGTATCGGCGCTGCGATTTCAACGGCTGTTCTGCTGACGGCCGTCCCGGCAGCGGCGCAGACGTCCGGGGGCTCCTCCGGCATGAGCTTTTTCGTCACCAGCGTCGGATCGGGAAAGGGCGCCGACCTTGGTGGGCTGGAGGGCGCGGACCGCCACTGCCGGCAGTTGGCGCAGGCCGTCGGGGCGGGGAACCGCGACTGGAAGGCCTATCTGTCCACCCAGGCGGCGGATGGCCGGCCGGCGGTGAACGCACGCGACCGCATCGGCGCCGGCCCCTGGCAGAACGCCAAGGGGCAGGTGATCGCCCGCACTGTGGAGGAACTGCACGCCACCAACGGCCTGACCAAGCAGACGGGGCTCACCGAAACCGGCGAAACGGTCAAGGGCCGCGGCGACACCCCCAACACCCACGACATCCTGACTGGCAGCCAGCCGGACGGCACGGCCTTCGCCGGCGCGGAGGACCGGACCTGCGGCAACTGGACCCGCAGCGGGACGGAGGGCGCCGCCATGGTCGGCCACCACGACCGCATCGGGCTCAACGACGACCCGCCGGCCAAATCCTGGAACAGCTCCCACCTGACGCGCGGCGGATGCAGCCAGGACGCCTTGAAGAGCACGGGCGGCGCGGGGCTGCTCTACTGCTTCGCGGCGGATTAGCAGGGCGGGAGCGGGAGGGCTGACCCGCCCGCTCCCTTTCCGCCGGCATCCGGGAGCGCTACAGTCACGCCATTCGTA
>NZ_WHOR01000117.1:0-16883 GCF_013340925.1 Azospirillum formosense | reverse complement strand
GCGTCACGGCCGATCTCCGGCGAACGGTCCTCCAGAGCGCACAGCGCCGAGCCCTTGACGATCGGAATGTCGTCGCCCGGGAACTGGTAGGAGGACAGCAGCTCGCGCACCTCCATCTCGACCAGCTCGAGCAGCTCCGGATCGTCGACCATGTCGACCTTGTTCATGAACACCACCAGCGCCGGCACGCCGACCTGGCGGGCCAGCAGGATGTGCTCGCGGGTCTGCGGCATCGGGCCGTCGGCGGCCGACACGACCAGGATCGCGCCGTCCATCTGCGCGGCGCCCGTGATCATGTTCTTCACGTAGTCGGCGTGGCCCGGGCAATCGACGTGGGCGTAGTGGCGGTTGGTCGTCTCGTACTCGACGTGGGCGGTCGAGATCGTGATGCCACGCGCCTTCTCTTCCGGCGCCTTGTCGATCTGGTCGTAGGCGGTGAAGGTCGCGCCGCCGCTCTCGGCCAGCACCTTCGTGATCGCCGCCGTCAGCGACGTCTTGCCGTGGTCGACGTGGCCGATCGTGCCGATGTTGCAGTGCGGCTTGTTCCGCTCGAACTTTGCCTTCGCCATGGTGTGTGCTCTCCGTCTCTTTGTCGTTCCAGCGGTTTCAGGCCATCCTGGCGCGGATGGTCTCCGCAATGGTCTGCGGCACCGGCTCGTGGTGGTCGAACTGCATCGTGTACTGCGCGCGTCCCTGGCTTATCGAGCGCAGGGTGTTCACATAACCGAACATCGACGCCAGCGGAACCATCGCCAGGATCGAACGGGCGTTGCCCCTCTGGTCCATGGCGGTGATCTGGCCGCGGCGGCTGTTCAGGTCCCCGATGATGTCGCCCATGTAGTCTTCGGGCGTCACCACCTCAACCCTCATGATCGGCTCCAGAAGCATCGGGCCGGCCTTTTGCATGCCCTCGCGGAAGGCCGCGCGGGTGGCGATCTCGAAGGCGAGCACCGAGGAGTCGACGTCGTGGAAGGCGCCGTCGACCAGCGCCACCTCGAGGTCGATCACCGGGAAGCCGGCGACAACGCCGCTGTGCAGCGACGCCTCCAGCCCCTTCTGCACGCCAGCAATGAACTCCTTGGGCACGGCGCCGCCGACGACCTTGTTCCGGAAGACGAAGCCGCTGCCGGCGGGCAACGGTTCGAAGACCAGCGTGACGCGGGCGTACTGGCCGGTGCCCCCGGTCTGCTTCTTGTGTGTGTAGTCGATCTCGGCGGTCCTGGTGATGGTCTCGCGGTACGCCACCTGCGGCGCGCCGACGTCGGCATCCACCTTGAACTCCCGCTTCATGCGGTCGACGATGATCTCCAGATGCAGTTCGCCCATCCCCTTGATGATCGTCTGACCGCTTTCATGGTCGACGGCCACGCGGAAGGACGGGTCTTCCTGAGCAAGGCGCGACAAGGCCATGCTCATCTTTTCCTGGTCGGCCTTGGATCTCGGCTCGACGGCCACCTCGATGACCGGTTCCGGAAACTCCATCCGTTCCAGGACGATGGGATTGGCGGGATCGCACAGCGTGTCGCCGGTCGTTGTGCTCTTCAGCGCGGTGAAGGCGACAATGTCGCCGGCGTGGGCCTCGTCGATGTCCTCGCGGCTGTTGGCGTGCATCAGCAGCATGCGGCCGATGCGCTCCTTCTCATCCTTGCCGGCATTCAGCACGGCGGTGCCGGAGGCGACGGTGCCGGAATAGACGCGAACGAAGGTCAACGCCCCGACAAAGGGGTCGTTCATGATCTTGAAGGCGAGCGCGGAGAAGGGAGCGGCGTCGTCCGGTGCGCGCTCGTCCGTCTCGGGGCCGCCGACACGGTGTCCTTTGACCGCCCCGACGTCCACGGGGGCCGGCAGATAGTCCACCACGGCGTCCAGCATCGGCTGGATGCCCTTGTTCTTGAAGGCCGATCCGCAGAGGACCGGCACGAAGCGCAGGCCGATGGTGCCCTTGCGGATGCAAGCCTTGAGCGTGTCCGCGGATGGCTCCTGCCCGGACTCGAGATAGGCCTCCATGGCCGCGTCGTCGAGTTCGAGGACGGCGTCGAGCAGCGCCTGACGGTGGCGCGCCGCCGAGTCCTTCAGGGCGTCGGGAATGTCGGTGTGATAGAATTCGGCGCCCAGCGTCTCTTCTTTCCAGACGATGGCGCGCATGGCGACCAGATCGACGACGCCGACGAAGCCGGCCTCGGACCCGATCGGAAGCTGGAGGACGAGCGGAAAGGCGCCGAGCCGTTCCTTCATCATGGCGACGCAGCGGAAGAAGTCCGCGCCGGTGCGATCCAGCTTGTTGACGAAACACATGCGGGGCACGCCGTACTTGTCGGCCTGCCGCCACACGGTCTCGGACTGAGGCTCCACCCCCGCAACGGAGTCGAACACCGCAACCGCACCGTCGAGCACGCGCAAGGACCGTTCGACTTCGATGGTGAAGTCGACGTGCCCAGGCGTGTCGATGATGTTGATGCGGTGGTCGCGCCAGAAGCAGGTCGTGGCCGCGGAGGTGATGGTGATGCCCCGTTCCTGTTCCTGCTCCATCCAATCCATCACCGCGGTGCCCTCGTGCACCTCGCCGATTTTGTACGACTTTCCAGTGTAGTACAAAATCCGCTCGGTGGTCGTGGTCTTCCCGGCATCGATGTGAGCCATGATGCCGATGTTGCGGTAACGGTTCAGGGGATGGGAACGGGGCATGACAAGCACCTGGGCCGGTGGGTGCCTTACCAGCGGTAGTGCGAGAAGGCCTTGTTGGCTTCCGCCATACGATGGGTGTCTTCGCGCTTCTTCACGGCGGTGCCACGCTGGTTGGCGGCATCCAGCAGCTCACCCGACAGACGCTCGGTCATGGTGTTTTCCGAACGGGCGCGGGCGGCGCCGATGAGCCAACGGATGGCCAGGGCCTGGGCGCGGTCCGTGCGGACCTCGACCGGAACCTGGTAGGTGGCGCCACCGACGCGACGCGAGCGCACTTCGAGGTGCGGCTTCACGTTCAGCAGGGCATCGTGGAAGACCTGAACCGGCTCGTTCTTGGTCTTGGCCTCGATGCGGCTGAGGGCGCCGTAGACGATGCGCTCGGCGGCGGACTTCTTGCCGTCCAGCATCAGGCAGTTCATGAACTTGGTCAGGACGCGGTCGCCATACTTGGCGTCCGGCAGGACCTCACGCTTCTCGGCGCGACGACGACGGGACATCGTGAATACTCCTTACTTCGGACGCTTCGCGCCGTACTTCGAACGACGCTGCTTACGGTCCTTCACGCCCTGCGTGTCGAGCGTGCCGCGGATGATGTGGTAGCGAACGCCGGGAAGATCCTTCACACGGCCGCCGCGGATCATAACCACCGAGTGTTCCTGGAGGTTATGGCCTTCACCGGGGATGTAGGAGGTCACTTCGAAGCCGTTCGTCAGGCGAACGCGGGCGACCTTACGCAGAGCCGAGTTCGGCTTCTTCGGCGTGGTCGTGTAGACGCGGGTGCAGACGCCACGCTTCTGCGGGCACGCCTCCATCGCGGGAACCTTATTGCGCGCGGCCAAGGGCTCGCGCGGCTTACGGATCAACTGGTTGATCGTCGGCATATCTGCCTTTCATCCCTTCAGGTCACTCGGCCGGCAGAGCCGGGCCGATTGGAAAATCGCCGGACGTTGCCGGACGATGCAAAAGCCCGCCTGCGAAGCCTGGAGGGCTTCGAGCGGGCCCAATGATCGAACGCCGTCAGATCGGTTCGTAAGGAACCCGTCGTTCGGCTATGTCGCTTGGGTTCAGCCGGATGCCGGGCGGGACGGACAAAAGACCTTCCCGAGGCTCCTTTTGAAGTTCGCGGACTATATGGGTCTGTCATGGACCCGTCAAGCGCGCAGATGACCGTTCGTCATGCGCCTCGACGACGTTTTTCCGTCACTCGGCCCGACCGGCCCGTCGGCGCCGCAACGCCTCCGCACCCGCCGCCACGGCGGCCGCCCGGGCCTCCAGCATCGGGGTCATCCGGGCGAGGAGATCGGCCGTGACCCGCTCCCCCGCCTCAGCCGGCGAGCCGGCGTCGAAGGGCGGCCGGGGGTCGTACTCGATGGACAGTTGGACGAGTTTCGCGGCGTCCTCGCCGAACAGATCGCCGACGATCCGGAGCGCCACGTCGATTCCCGCGGTCACGCCGCCGCCGGTGAACAGCGTTCCGTCCACCACCACGCGCTGGGCCACCGGAATCGCACCGAAGGCCGAAAGGAAATCGCGGGACGCCCAATGCGTGCCCGCCCGCTTCCCGTCCAGCAGGCCAGCGGCGCCCAGAACCAGGGAGCCGGTGCAGATGCCGGCGAGATATCCGGTGCTGCCGGCGCGCTCCTCCAGGAAGGTCAGCACCTCCTCGTCGGTCAAGAGCGCGTTGATGCCGCCACCGCCCGGCACCAGGATCAGGTCGAGCGGCGGCGCCTTGGCCAGAGTGGCGGTGGGAAGGATCGTCAAGCCGGTGTCGGAGCGCACCGGATCGAGCGTCTTCCACAGCAGATGCACCCGGGCGCCGGGCACCCGGGCCAGAACCTCGTAGGGGCCGGTGAGGTCGAGCTGCGTGACGTTGGGAAACAGCAGCAGGCCGAAGCTGGGCGCTTTCTCGGTCATTTCGGACGCTCCGGTGCGTTGAGTGACCGATCGTAACCGCATCGGACGGAACGAGAGAGGGGCGCGTCCCTTGCGGAACGCGCCCCCTGCCCTAGCCTATGCGACGAAGCCTCAGGCCGCGGTGCTTTCGCCCGGATGCGGCAGAGCCGGAGCCTCGCCTTCCTCGCCCTCGCCCAGCGCCAACGCGCGATCCCGCTCGGCGGCGATCTGCTTCAGACGGTTGACGACGGAGCCCGTGCCCGCCGGGATCAGGCGGCCGACGATGACGTTCTCCTTCAGGCCTTCCAGGTTGTCGGTCTTGCCCGACACAGCCGCCTCGGTGAGGACGCGGGTGGTTTCCTGGAACGACGCGGCGGAGATGAAGGACCGGGTCTGCAGCGACGCCTTGGTGATGCCCTGCAGGACCGGGTGTCCGGCGGCGGGCTTCAGCCCCTCGCCGACGGTCTTCTCGTTCTCCTCGTCGAACTCCTGACGGTCCACCTGCTCGCCCACCAGGAAGGTGGTCTCGCCGGCGTCGGTGATCTCGACCTTCTGCAGCATCTGGCGGACGATCACCTCGATGTGCTTGTCGTTGATCTTCACGCCCTGCAGCCGATAGACGTCCTGGATCTCGTTGATGAGGTAGTTGGCCAGAGCCTCCACACCCATCACCGACAGGATGTCGTGCGGCACCGGGTTGCCGTCCATCAGCAGATCGCCGCGTTGGACATAGTCACCCTCCTGCACGGAGATGTGCTTGCCCTTCGGGATCAGGTACTCGCGCTCGTCCCCCGTCTCGTCGTTGCGGACGACGATGCGGCGCTTGGTCTTGTAGTCCTTGCCGAACTCCACGCGGCCGTCGAGGTCCGAGATGATCGCGAAGTCCTTCGGACGGCGCGCCTCGAACAGCTCGGCCACGCGCGGCAGACCGCCCGTGATGTCGCGGGTCTTGGACGATTCACGCGGAATACGCGCCAGCACGTCGCCGGCCCGGACATGGGCACCATTCTCGACCGAGAGGATGGCGTCCACCGACATGAAGTAGCGGGCCTCCAGACCGTTGGCGAGCGTGATGATCTCGCCGCGCTCGTCGCGCAGCGTGATGCGCGGCTTCAGATCCGCACCACGCGGCTGCTGACGCCAGTCCACCACGACCTTGGACGAGATGCCGGTCGCCTCGTCCATCACCTCGCGCATGGAGATGCCTTCCACGAGGTCGACGTAGTGGGCGGTACCCTCGCGCTCGGTGATGATCGGCAGGGTGTAGGGGTCCCACTCGGCCAGCTTCTGGCCGCGCTCGACCTTCACGCCCTCGTCGGCCAGCAGCTTCGCACCGTACGGAACGCGGTGACGCGCCCGCTCGCGGCCCTGCTCGTCGAGCAGGATCACCTCGGTGCTGCGGCCCATGACCACTGGGATGTTGGACGAGTTGATGACGACGTTGCGGTTGTGGATCCGCACCGTGGCATCGAACGCCGCCTCCACCTGGCTCTGCTCAGCACCGCGCTGCGCCGCGCCGCCGATGTGGAACGTGCGCATGGTGAGCTGCGTGCCCGGCTCGCCGATCGACTGGGCGGCGATGACGCCCACCGCCTCGCCGACGTTCACCAGCGTGCCGCGGGCCAGATCGCGGCCGTAGCACTTGGCGCAGACGCCGTCCTTGGTCTCGCAGGTCAGGACCGAGCGGATCATGACGCTGTCGATGCCCGAACGCTCGATGCGGTCCACCGTGGGCTCGTCGATCAGTCCGGCGTTCGGCACGATCAGCTCGCCGTTCAGCGGGTCGATCAGGTCGCCGACCACCGTGCGGCCGAGGATGCGGTCGCCCAGCGGGGAGATGACCTCGCCGCCGTCGATGACGGCCTTGACGGTGATCCCCTTGTCGGTGCCGCAATCCGTCTCGACGATGATGGCGTCCTGGGCCACGTCGACGAGACGACGGGTCAGGTAACCGGAGTTCGCCGTCTTCAAGGCGGTGTCGGCCAGACCCTTGCGGGCGCCGTGGGTGGAGTTGAAGTACTCCAGCACGGTCAGGCCTTCCTTGAAGTTCGAGATGATCGGCGTCTCGATGATCTCGCCCGACGGCTTGGCCATCAGACCGCGCATGCCCGCCAGCTGGCGGATCTGGGCGGCCGAGCCACGCGCACCGGAGTGGGCCATCATGTAGACCGAGTTCACCGGCTTGCCCGGGGCGGTGTCGGAGATGACCTTCATCATCTCCGTCGCCACCTTCTCGGTGCATTCCGACCAGACGTCGACGACCTTGTTGTATTTCTCACCCTGGGTGATCAGGCCGTCGAGATACTGCTGCTCGAACTCCTTGACCCGCTCCTTGCTGTCGTTGACCAGCTTCTTCTTCGCCTCGGGGATGACCATGTCATCCTTGCCGAAGGAGATGCCGGCGCGGCAGGCGTGGCCGAAGCCGAGCTTCATCAGGCGGTCGGCGAAGATCACCGTCTCCTTCTGACCGCAATGGCGGTAGACGGCGTCGATGACGTTGCCGACGTCCTTCTTGGTCAGCAGGCGGTTGATCAGCGAGAAGGGAACCGCCGGGTTGCGCGGCAGGATCTCGGACAGCAGCATGCGACCCGGAGTCGTCTCCACGATGGAGATCTTCTCGTCGCCGTTCTCGTCCACGCCCTTGTAGCGCGCCTTCACCTTGGCGTGCAGCGTCACGACCTTGGCGTCCAGCGCCTGCTCGATCTCGCCGACGTTGGCGAAGGTCATGCCCTCGCCCTTCTCGCCCGGCCGGTCCATCGTGATGTAGTAGAGACCCAGCACGATGTCCTGCGACGGCACGATGATCGGCTTGCCGTTGGCGGGGGACAGGATGTTATTGGTCGACATCATCAGAACGCGCGCTTCCAACTGGGCCTCGAGGCTCAGCGGGACGTGCACGGCCATCTGGTCGCCGTCGAAGTCCGCGTTGAAGGCGGTGCAGACCAGCGGGTGGAGCTGGATCGCCTTGCCTTCGATCAGCGTCGGCTCGAAGGCCTGGATGCCCAGGCGGTGCAGCGTCGGCGCGCGGTTCAGCATCACCGGATGCTCGCGGATGACCTCCTCGAGGATGTCCCACACCTCGGGACGCTCCTTCTCGACCATCCGCTTGGCGGCCTTGATGGTCGAGGCGAGGCCGTACAGCTCCAGCTTCGCGTAGATGAAGGGCTTGAACAGCTCCAGCGCCATCTTCTTCGGCAGGCCGCACTGGTGCAGCTTCAGCTCCGGACCGACCACGATGACCGAACGGCCCGAATAGTCGACGCGCTTGCCGAGGAGGTTCTGACGGAAGCGGCCCTGCTTGCCCTTCAGCATGTCGGACAGCGACTTCAGCGGACGCTTGTTGGCGCCGGTGATGACGCGGCCGCGGCGGCCGTTGTCGAACAGCGCGTCGACGGCCTCCTGCAGCATGCGCTTCTCGTTGCGCACGATGATGTCCGGCGCCTTCAGCTCGATCAGCCGCTTCAGACGGTTGTTGCGGTTGATGACGCGGCGGTACAGGTCGTTCAGGTCGGAGGTGGCGAAGCGGCCGCCGTCCAGCGGGACGAGCGGGCGCAGCTCCGGCGGGATCACCGGAATGACTTCCAGGATCATCCATTCCGGACGCGACTGCGACGACAGGAAGGCGTCGATCAGCTTCAGGCGCTTCACGAGCTTCTTGCGCTTGGCCTCGGACGAGGTGTCCCGCAGCTCCTCGCGGCAGGTCTTCTTCTCCTCCTCCATGTCGAGCGCCGACAGCATGATGCGCAGCGCTTCGGCACCGATCGAGGCGGTGAAGGCGTCCTCGCCGTACTCGTCCTGGGCGGAGACGAATTCCTCCTCGCTGAGAAGCTGGTGGAGCTTCAGCGGGGTCAGGCCCGGCTCGATGACGACGTAGTTTTCGAAATAGAGGATGCGCTCCAGATCCTTCAGCGTCATGTCGAGCAGCAGACCGATGCGGCTCGGCAGGGACTTCAGGAACCAGATGTGAGCGACCGGCGAGGCCAGCTCGATGTGGCCCATGCGCTCGCGCCGGACCTTCGACAGCGTCACCTCGACGCCGCACTTCTCGCAGATGATGCCGCGGTACTTCATGCGCTTGTACTTGCCGCACAAGCACTCGTAGTCCTTGATCGGGCCGAAGATGCGGGCGCAGAACAGGCCGTCGCGCTCAGGCTTGAAAGTGCGATAGTTGATGGTTTCCGGCTTCTTGATCTCGCCGAACGACCAGGACCGGATGCGCTCGGGGCTCGCGATCTGGATGCGGATCTGATCGAAGCTCTGGGGACCCTGGACCTGGCCGAAAATGTTCATCAACTCGTTCATGACCGTCTCCCGCTGGCAGCGCCGCGTTGTCGGTTAAGGGCAGTTCCCGCCGGAAGGGGCCAACATGGCCCCTCCTCCGGCGGGTTCAAGTCTCTTGGGCTCAGTACGACCGCTGGTTCAGCTCGACGTTCAGGCCCAGGGAGCGCAGCTCCTTGACCAGAACGTTGAAGGACTCAGGGATGCCCGCCTCGAAGTTGTCGTCGCCGCGGACGATCGCCTCGTAGACCTTGGTGCGGCCGGACACGTCGTCCGACTTGACCGTGAGCATTTCCTGCAGCGTGTAGGCGGCGCCGTAGGCTTCGAGCGCCCACACTTCCATCTCACCGAACCGCTGTCCGCCGAACTGGGCCTTACCGCCGAGCGGCTGCTGCGTGACCAGCGAGTAGGGACCGATCGAGCGCGCGTGGATCTTGTCGTCCACCAGGTGGTGCAGCTTCAGCATGTAGATGTAGCCGACGGTCACCTTGCGGTCGAAGGCCTCGCCGGTGCGCCCGTCGATCAGGGTGACCTGACCGGAGCGGTCCAGACCCGCCTTCTCGAGCTGCTGACAGATGTCCTCCTCGCGCGCACCGTCGAAGACCGGCGTGGCGAACGGAACGCCCTTGCGCAGGTTGCCGCCCAGCTCCAGCAGCTCGCCTTCGGTCATGTCGGCGATCTGGTCGTCGTAGACCTTCTCGCCGTAGGCCTGCTTCAGAGTGATGCGCAGCCCGTCCATGGTCTGGGCGGCGTCGCCGCGGCCCTTCATGGCGAGGCGGTACTGGTCGATGGCGCGGCCGATCTGCTTGCCGAGACCGGCCGACGCCCAGCCGAGGTGCGTCTCCAGGATCTGACCGATGTTCATGCGCGACGGCACGCCCAGCGGGTTCAGAACCAGATCGACCGGCTGGCCGTCCTCCAGATACGGCATGTCCTCCTGCGGCAGGATGCGGGAGACCACGCCCTTGTTGCCGTGGCGGCCGGCCATCTTGTCGCCCGGCTGCAGCTTGCGCTTCACCGCGACGAAGACCTTGACCATCTTCATCACGCCCGGGGGCAGCTCGTCGCCGCGCTGCAGCTTCTCGACCTTGTTCTCGAAGCGGTTCTGCAGCGCCTGGATCGAGTCGTCGAAGACCTTGCCCAGGCTCTCCACCGTCTCCATCACCTGCTCGTCGGCGATGGAGATCTGGCGCCACTGGCCCTTGGTCAGGTTTGCCAGCTCGGCGTCGGTCAGGACCGTGCCGGCGCGCATGCCCTTCGGGCCGGACTGGGCGGTCTGGCCGAGGATGACCTCCTTCAGGCGGGTGTAGAAGCTGCGCTCCAGGATCGCGCGCTCGTCGTCGCGGTCCTTGGCCAGCTTCTCGATCTCCGCCCGCTCGATGGCGAGCGCGCGCTCGTCCTTGTCGACGCCGCGGCGGCTGAAGACGCGGACCTCGACGATCGTCCCGGCGACGCCCGGCGGCAGGCGCAGCGAGGTGTCGCGGACGTCGGACGCCTTCTCACCGAAGATGGCGCGCAGCAGCTTCTCTTCCGGGGTCATCGGGCTTTCGCCCTTCGGCGTCACCTTGCCGACCAGGATGTCGCCCGGACGGACCTCGGCGCCGATGTAGACGATGCCGGCCTCGTCGAGGTTCTTGAGGGCTTCCTCACCGACGTTCGGAATGTCGCGGGTGATTTCCTCCTGGCCCAGCTTGGTGTCGCGGGCCATGACCTCGAACTCCTCGATGTGGATCGAGGTGAAGACGTCGTCCTTGACGATGCGCTCGTTGATGAGGATCGAGTCCTCGAAGTTGTAGCCGTTCCACGGCATGAAGGCGACGAGCACGTTGCGGCCCAGCGCCAGCTCGCCCAGTTCCGTCGAGGGGCCGTCGGCGATGATGTCGCCGGCCGCCACGCGGTCGCCCACCTTCACCAGCGGGCGCTGGGTGATGCAGGTGTTCTGGTTGGAACGCTGGAACTTCAGCAGGTTGTAGATGTCCACGCCCGGTGCCGTGGCGTCGGACGAATCGGTCGCCCGGACCACGATGCGGGTCGCGTCGATCTGGTCGACGATGCCCTTGCGCTTGGCGACGATGGTCACGCCGCTGTCGCGGGCCACCGTGGCCTCCATGCCCGTCCCGACCAGCGGCGCGTCGGCCTTGACCAGCGGCACCGCCTGACGCTGCATGTTCGAGCCCATCAGCGCGCGGTTCGCGTCGTCGTTCTCCAGGAACGGGATCAGCGCCGCGGCGACGGAGACGAGCTGCTTCGGCGACACGTCGATCAGGTCGATGGCCTCCGGACGGAACATCAGGTACTCGCCGCCCTGCCGGCACGACACGAGGTCGGCGGCGAAGCGGTTGTCCGCGTCCAGCTCGGCGTTCGCCTGGGCGACGACGTAGCGGCCCTCCTCCATGGCGGAGAGGTAGACCACCTCGTCGGTGACGATGCTGTCGCGCACCTTACGGTACGGGCTCTCGATGAAGCCGTACTGGTTCACGCGGGCGTAGGTCGCCAGCGAGTTGATCAGACCGATGTTCGGGCCTTCGGGGGTCTCAATCGGACAGATGCGGCCGTAGTGCGTCGGGTGCACGTCGCGCACCTCGAAGCCAGCGCGCTCGCGGGTCAGACCGCCCGGGCCGAGGGCCGAGAGACGACGCTTGTGCGTGATCTCGGACAGCGGGTTGGTCTGGTCCATGAACTGCGAGAGCTGCGAGGAGCCGAAGAACTCGCGCACCGCCGCCGCCGCCGGCTTGGCGTTGATCAGGTCGTGCGGCATGACCGTGTCGATCTCGACCGAGCTCATGCGCTCGCGGATCGCACGCTCCATGCGCAGCAGGCCGACGCGGTACTGGTTCTCCATCAGCTCGCCGACCGAGCGGACGCGGCGGTTGCCGAGATGGTCAATGTCGTCGATCTCGCCGCGGCCGTCCTTCAGGTTCACCAGGACCTTGAGGATCGACATGATGTCCTGCTTGCGCAGGACGCGGACGCTGTCGTCAGTCTGGAAGTTCAGGCGCGCGTTCATCTTGACGCGGCCCACCGCCGACAGGTCGTAGCGCTCGCTGTCGAAGAACAGGCCGGCGAACAGCGCCTCGGCCGACTCCAGGGTCGGCGGCTCGCCCGGACGCATGACGCGGTAGATGTCGATCAGCGCGTCCTCGCGGGACGCGTTGCGGTCGGCCGCCATGGTGTTGCGGATGTAGGCGCCGACGTTCAGATGGTCGATCGCCAGCACCGGCAACTCGTCGACGCCGGCCTTCTCCAGCTTGTCGAGGTCGCTGGCCGACAGCTCGTCACCGGCTTCGAACAGGACTTCGCCGGTCCGCTCGTTGATGATGTCGACGGCGAGGTAGCGGCCGGTCAGCTCCTCGGTGGAGACGAGCTGCTCGGTGAGGCCGCCCTCGACCAGCTTCTTGATCAGGCGCGGCGTCATCTTGGTGCCGGCCTCGGCGACGACCTGCCCGGAGGTCGCGTCGACCAGGTCGGAGGCGACCTTCACGCCCTTCATGCGGTCGGCGTTGAAGGGGGTCTTCCAGCCGCCCGACGCGCGGGTGTAGGTGATGGTGTCGTAGAAGAAATTGAGGATTTCTTCCTTCGCCATGCCCTGCGCCTCGTAGGGCAGCAGATCCTTCTTCTGCGCCTTCCGCTCGGCGCGCAGCGCCTCGGTCTCCGCGCCGTCCAAGGCGAACAGCAGCGTGGTGGCCGGCAGCTTGCGGCGGCGGTCGATGCGCACGTAGACGAGGTCCTTGGCGTCGAACTCGAAGTCCAGCCAGGAACCACGGTAGGGGATCACGCGGGCGGCGAAGAGATACTTGCCCGACGAGTGGGTCTTGCCCTTGTCATGGTCGAAGAAGACGCCCGGGCTGCGGTGCATCTGGGAGACGATGACGCGCTCGGTGCCGTTGATGATGAAGGTGCCGTTGGCCGTCATCAGGGGCATGTCGCCCATGTAGACGTCCTGCTCCTTGATGTCGCGGATCGAGCGCAGGCCCGTGTCCTCTTCCACGTCGAAGACGGAGAGGCGCAGGGTCACCTTCAGAGGGGCGGCGAAGGTCATGCCGCGCTGCTGGCACTCCTCGACGTCATACTTCGGCTGCTCAAGCTCGTACTTCACGAAGTCGAGGACGGCGCGGTCGGAGAAGTCCTTGATCGGGAACACCGACCGGAACACCTCCTGCAGACCCAGATTGGCCCGCTTCTCCGGCGGGACGTCCATTTGCAGGAAGTGGTCGTAGGAGCTGCGCTGCACCTCGATGAGGTTGGGCATCTGGGTGACTTCCGGGATGCGCCCGAAGCTCTTCCGAACACGCTTTCGACCCGTAAAGGATTTGGCCATGGATGTCCCCAAACGTCAGAATCGTGAGTACGCTCGACCAGAAGCACGCGAACCAGGGTGCTCGCCGCGACGCGGCGATGATCGCGCGGCCCGCCCCTTATGCAGGGACGGAAAGAGCCGGACCGAGAAACCCGGTCCGGTGGAAGGCAGAAAACGCCGTGCGGCGGCAGGCCCCCTCGGGGACCAGCCGCCGTCCGGCGTGGATATGTCTTATCCGTCGCAGCAAGACGGTCTTACTTAATATCGACCTTGGCGCCGGCCTCTTCAAGCTGCTTCTTGATCTTGGCGGCCTCGTCCTTCGACACGGCCTCCTTGACCGGCTTCGGGGCACCTTCGACCAGGTCCTTGGCTTCCTTGAGGCCCAGGCCGGTGATGGCGCGGACTTCCTTGATCACGTTGATCTTCTTGTCGCCGGCGTCGGCGAGGATCACGTTGAACTCGGTCTGCTCTTCGACCGGGGCGGCGGCGGCGGCCGGACCGGCGGCGGCAACGGCCACCGGAGCGGCGGCGGAGACGCCCCACTTCTCTTCCAGCAGCTTCGACAGCTCGGCGGCCTCGATGACGGTCAGGGCCGAGAGATCGTCGACCAGCTTCTGCAGATCAGCCATTTTGATGCTCCAACAACTCGATGTTCTGGGATGGGTAGACAGCTAGACGGGTGCGGCTCAGGCCGCCTCGTCCTTCTTCGCGTAGGCCGCCAGCACGCGGGCGACCTGGCCGCCCGGAGCCTGGAGAACGCCGGCGATGCGGGTCGCCGGAGTCTGGATCATGCCCACGAGCTTGGCGCGCAGTTCGTCCAGCGACGGGAGCGTGGCGAGAGCCTTCACTCCCTCCGCGTCGAGGATCTGGTCGCCGAGAGCGGCACCGACGATCTTCAGCTTCTCGTTGGTCTTCGCGTAGTCGGCCACCACCTTGGCGGCCGCGACGGGATCCTTCGAGTAGGCGATCGCGGTCGGTCCCTTGAAGAGACCGTCCAGACCTTCAAACTGCGTGCCCTGAAGGGCGCGGCGGGCGAGCCGGTTCTTCGTCACCTTGAAGCTCGCGCCCGCGGCCCGAATCTTGCCACGCAGGTCGGTGACTTCCGCCACCGTGAGGCCGAGATGGTGGGTGACCACCACCAGGCCCGTTTCCTGGAGCTTCGACTGCAGGTCCGCGATCGTCGCTTCTTTTTGTGTACGATCCACGGATCGCCTCCTTGCACAGAGGTTTACAAGGGACCCCTTCCCTTTCGGTGGGGAGCCCCGGCGAACCTGTCCCAGAAGTTCGAGCCGTTCCTGAACCGCGGGCAAGCCCGCGTGGTTAACGGTTCAACTCCTGTCTGCTCTGGCGGGTTTAAGCCGTTGCCTCCGGAGAGACGCGGGCACCAGCGGTCTTGGACAGGGTGGGCATCCCCGCAGGGACACCCGATCGCCGCCGGCTCCCGAGGGAACCGGCGGCGAAACTCAGGTCACTCAGGCCGTGGCGGCCAGAGTGGACAGATCCAGCTTCAGGCCCGGGCCCATCGTCGAGGACAGGGAGACCTTCAGCAGGTACTGGCCCTTGGCACCGGTCGGCTTGGCACGGGTGATGGCATCCACGAAGGCGCGGATGTTCTGCACCAGGGCCTCTTCCGAGAAGCTGGCCTTGCCGACGCCGGCGTGCACGATGCCGGTCTTCTCGGCGCGGAACTCCACGGCGCCGGCCTTGGCGGCCTTGACGGCGCCGGCCACGTCGGGGGTCACGGTGCCGAGCTTCGGGTTCGGCATCAGGCCGCGCGGGCCGAGAACCTTACCGAGCTTGCCGACGACGCCCATCATGTCCGGGGACGCGATGCAGCGGTCGAAGTCGATGTTGCCGGCCAGGATCTTCTCGGCCAGATCGTCGGCGCCGACGATGTCCGCGCCGGCGGCCAGGGCGTCGTCCGCCTTGGTGCCCTTGGCGAACACGGCGACGCGCACGGTCTTGCCGGTGCCGTTCGGCAGGTTCACCACGCCGCGGACCATCTGGTCGGCGTGACGCGGATCGATGCCCAGGTTCATGGCGATTTCGATGGTCTCATCGAACTTCGCCTTGGGCAGGCCCTTGATCAGGGAGACGGCGCCTTCCAGCGAGTAGAGCGCCTCGCGGTCGACCTTCTTGTAGGAATCGGTCAGTCGCTTGCCGAGCTTCGCCATGGGATCAGCCCTCCACCACTTCGAGGCCCATCGAGCGGGCGGAACCAGCGATCATGCTCGCGGCCGCTTCGACGTCGTGGGCGTTCAGGTCCTTCATCTTCTTCTCGGCGATGTCACGAATCTGGGTCTTCGTGATCTTGCCGGCGAAAGCGCCCTTGCCGGTGGTCTGCGAACCCTTGTCGATGCCAGCGGCCTTCTTCAGGAAGTAGCTGACCGGCGGGGTCTTCGTGACGAAGGTGAAGGTACGGTCGCCGTAGGCGGTGATGACCACCGGGATCGGCATGCCGACTTCCAGGTCCTGCGTCTTGGCGTTGAACGCCTTGCAGAACTCCATGATGTTCAGGCCGCGCTGACCGAGCGCCGGGCCGATGGGCGGCGACGGATTCGCCTTGCCGGCCGGAACCTGCAGCTTGATGAAGCCGACGATTTTCTTTGCCATGTCACAACCTCCAGATACGACGCCTCGATACGCTGTCCGGCGTCGCGGGGCTTTGCGGTGCGGCTATGGCGGGCCTTCCGCAGCAGAAAGGAGCACGTGACTGTTCATCACGTGCCCCGGGAAAACGGTTGGTCTCAGACCTTCTCGACCTGGGTGTATTCCAGCTCGACCGGGGTGGAGCGGCCGAAGATCGACACCGCCACCTTGAGGCGGGCCTTCTCCTCGTCGACTTCCTCGACGGTGCCGTTGAAGGAGGTGAAGGGGCCGTCGCTCACACGAACCTGCTCGCCCACCTCGAAGGTGATCGAGGGCTTGGGGCGCTCAAAGCCTTCCTGCACCTGATGAATGATCCGCTCGGCTTCGCGCTGGCTGATCGGCTGCGGCTTGCCGCCGCCGCCCAGGAAGCCGGTGACCTTCGGCGTGTTCTTCACGAGATGCCAGGACTCGTCCGTCAAATCCATCTTGATGAGGACGTAGCCGGGGAAGAACTTCCGCTCGGTGTTGATCTTGGAACCCCGGCGCACCTCGACCACTTCCTCGGTCGGCACCAGGATCTCTTCGAACTTGTCTTCCAGACCCTTCTGAGCCGCCTTCTCGCGGATGGCCTGGGAAACCTTCTTTTCGAAGCCCGAATAGACGTGAACGACGTACCAGCGCGCGGCCATGGCGATCAGGCTCCCAGCCCAAGGATCATACGGACGGCGAAGGCCAGCACCTGATCCACGACGAGGAAGAACAGCGAAGCCAGCACCACCATGACGAACACCATGGCGGTCGTCACGCCGGTTTCCTTGCGGGTCGGCCAGGTGACCTTGGCCACCTCGCGGCGGACGTCGCGCGCGAATTCTGCGGGGTTCACTTTAGCCATCGTAGACCGTGCGGGCTCCGGTGCGACGTGTAGGGCGCGGTCAGCGGCCCGTTCTGGTTCGGTACGGCGTGGCAGGAGTGGAGGGGCTCGAACCCCCAGCCCCCGGTTTTGGAGACCGGTGCTCTACCAATTGAGCTACACTCCTATCGCCGCCGGCACTAACCCCCGGGGGGGGACGGGCCTTTAGCGTCTAGCCGCGGGGCGCGTCAGCCTTTTTATCCCGCCGCGCCTCGCTGACGGGCGGCAGCG
>NZ_WHOR01000116.1:0-17133 GCF_013340925.1 Azospirillum formosense | reverse complement strand
GAAGGGGCCCGCGGCGAAGCCGTGGGAAGGGTGGGGGCAACCGCGGCCCGAATTATTCCAAAGGCACCGATGCAGCCGCCGCTCATCAGTCCTGCGTTTGCGCGGTTTTTGGTTAGTGCTTCCTTAACCCGGCAGGATCATGGTCCGCCCACCGCAAACAGAGCATGCACGCAGGGCGCCTGACCATGGGCCAGAAGACCATCAAGTTCTCCGACAAGAACGGCTACCGCGACGTCGAACTCGACAGCCTGCCGCGCAACGTGCGCGCCGCCGTCACCGACATGGCCGCCAAGAACCCCGTCGCCAGCATCATCGTCGACCAGACGGGCATGCTGTACCGGATTCACCTGACCGAGCCGGCGAACGTCTATCTGGACGTGCTCTCGGTCGCCTGAGCCACAGCACATCCCATAAGGAAACGGCGGCGCACCCGATGCGCCGCCGTTTCCATTTCAGCGTTCCGTCACTCCGGCAGGACGGACACCGTGCGGTCCAGGGCATCGCGCGGAACCGTCGAGCCGAAACCGGACAGGATCGCGCGGGCATGCCCCGGCGCCAAACCGGTCATCCGGGCCAGATCGCCGGCGTCCAGCCCCTGCTGTTCGGCGGCGTGGCGGATGCGGGTTATGGCGTCGCGTTTCTCCGTGCGGTCCATGGCGCTGCTCCGTTTGCGGACGTGATGAGTCATGCGGTCCTCCTGTGCCGGCGGGCAGGGAGAGGCGGGTTTGCGGCTCCTCAGTGCGGGCGGCCCTCCAGGCGGCGCAGCGCGCGGTCGAGCGTGCTCACGGGCATCATGAACACGGTGCCGCCCAGAACCGCCCGGACATCCTCGATGTCCAAGCCGGTCGCCGCGGCGACGCCCCGCTCGTCCAGGCCGCGGTCTTCGGCGATCACGGCGATCCAGCCCGCCAGCGTGCGGGCCTGCGCCATCCGGGCCGGGTCCGTCAACGGGTGACGATTCGCGGATAAGCTGCGGCTTCGGGGGTTCGCAAGGTCGGTGGGGGTCAGCATGGGCTCCTCCCAAAGAGCTTTGGCCGGATCATTCGGCCTTCTTTTTCGGCTATGGTGCGCTTCCTCCGTCCTGCGCACAATCCACCCATCGGCTTAATGCCCTTCGCCCGATGCCCCCTGGCAAAAGGTTCTGCGACGAAAAGTCCCGATTCCAACCCCTCCACGCTCAGGCTCCCACCCAGCGCCGCGTCGGTCCGGTGTCCACATGGACGAAGTTCCGCTTCGCGTAGCAACCCGCCCCGCCCTCGCCGAAGGACAGGGCGCAGCGGTAGAGATCCACCGCACGCCGTCCCTGCAGGCGCAGGTCGACCGCCCGCCCCTGCAGGTGCAGGCTGCCTGTCGCCGCCCCCTTCACACGACGGTTGGTCTCTTTGGACCGGAAGGCCGACAGCACTTCGAACGGATGCTGGCTGTCCAGCTTCTCCTGCATCTCCGACAGACGATTCAGCAGGGCGAGATCGATGCGGTGGCAATCGTCGCTGCGATGGTCGCGCAGCACCCAGTCGATGCGGGCCATCGCCTCCGCCACCGGGCGTCCCTCCGCCCAATAGACACCGTCGAAGCTTTCCCCCGTCAGGCAGTTGTAAATTCGCAGCGTGCGCTCCGGCGCCGGTTCCCACGCCGCCGCGCTGCGGCTGTTGCAGACGCCGACCGCCACGGCGGCCCCCAACCCGAAGATGCCGCGGCGCGTCAGCGCGGACGCGGCGGGCTGGTCCATCCGGGATCTCTGGGGAGACGATTGAAGGGGAAGAGACGGACAGCGGCGGGACGGAGCGTTCAGAGAAGACAAAAAAGACGACGACAAAAAGGACATGGAACCACCGGTGCGTTGCGTTACCAAAGCCGAGAACAGGGGAAACCGGGAAATGTCGGCACGCCTTATCGACGGCGGGGGATGCGCGTCGGTTGAGCAGGGCGTGCCGCGGGGACGGGGGAGACCCTCAGCCAGTGTTCGGGTCCTCCCGTGTCGAGTCCCCTGTCCGGCGGCGGGTAACCCGGACAATGGCCCGACCGTTCCGCCGCGGCGGGTAGCATACGGTAGTTTACGCCCCGTTCGGCGGAGGAGCCCCGCGCCGCATTCGGTCCGGCACCCCCAGCCTTTGGATGATCGCCTTATCCCAACGATCAGAGAAGCGGGCGGACTTCGGAAATATGGTCCGTCCTAAAAGCACAGGGCCAATGGACATGAGTTTTTCCCGATGAAAGAATGCCGCCAACACATCGACCCACCCCTTTTGGGAAAGATCACCCGTCGTCTTTCTCAACGTTCGGGAGACGTCACGAATGACCGAGGAAACTCCGCCCGCGCAGGGGTGGGCATTGGATGATCGTGCCGTCAGGACCCAGCTTGAGCGGATTTTGGCGAGCAACCATTTCGACGCGTCGGACCGGAATCGCCGCTTCCTGCGCTATGTGGTCGAGGAATGCCTGGAGGGGCGGGCGCAGCAGATCAAGGCCTACTGCATCGCGGTCAGCGTCTTCAACCGGGAGCCGAGCTTCGACCCGCAATCCGATCCCATTGTGCGGTTGGAGGCCGGGCGGCTGCGCCGCAGCTTGGAGCACTACTATCTGACCGCCGGCCGCGACGACCCGATCCGCATCGTCGTACCGAAGGGCGGATACGCACCTCGCTTTGAACAGTTGAACGGCGATCCGTCCCCCACCCTGCCCGACCCTCACGCCGTTCCAGCGGCGGAAACGGTGCGGATGCCCGTTTCCCTGGGCGTCGCCGTCTTGGCCGCCGTGGTGCTGATCGCGGTCGGGCTGGCGGGCCTGTTGGCCGGACGAAACCTCGCCTCGCCCATTGATGTGGAAGAAGCGTTGGCTCTCGGTCCGCATCCGATCGCAGCCGGCGCGGAGCCGAGGGAGAGCGAGCCGGCGTCGCCCCGGTCGGCGCCCCCAGTCGCGGTCACGTCCGCGGCGGTCGCCGCATCGATGACCGTCGTCGTCGGCCCCTTCCGCACCACCGGCCAATCGGCGGAGGACGGCGCCCTTGCCGCCATGCTGACCGACGAGATCGCCAACGGTCTTGCCAACCGGACCGACCTGCCGGTGCGGATCGATCCGCCGCCGACCGCCGCCCTGCCCCACCAGGGAATTCGTCTGTCCGGAAGCCTTCAGGGGCATGACGCGGCGGTGCGTCTGGTCGTGCATTTGACCGATCTCGCCACCGGAGCGGTGCTGTGGTCCAACAGCCTGGACCGACCGGCCGGGCCGGAGGGTGCGCCCACCCCGCAGGCCTTGGCAGCCGACATCGTCGAACCGCTCACCGCTGCGCATGGTCCCTTGCTGCCGGTTGCCACCGCGCGCCTGCGCACCAAACCGACCACCAGCCTGTCGCCGCGCGAGTGCGCCTTCCTCGCCACCGGTCGGCATGAAATCCCGCCAGCCGAGCGGAACGCCCTGAACGGTTGCCTGACCTCGGCCGCCAGCGCGTTGACGACCAACGCCAGCGAGGCCGCCCGGCTGTGGTCGGCGCTGTCCCTTCTGCAATCCGACGCTTATCGGACAGAACGGAACGATGCGGCCCTCAACGATGCCCTGGCGGCCGCCCTGCGCGCCACCGAACTGGAGCCGACCTCGCTGCGCCCGTTGACGGCGCTCTACACCGCCTATTGCCTGCGCGGGCAGTACGCCCCCTGCTTCGCCGCCGGGCAGCGCGCCTTGCAGGCGTCCCCTGGGAACGCCCATGTGCTGGGTGACCTTGGTCTCTGGCATGTCGAAGCCGGGCAGCCCGCGAAAGGCCTGCCCTTGCTGGAGCAGGCGATGGAGCGCGACCCGGCGCAGCGGGAACGGCTTCTTCCCGCATACAGCCTTGCCCTCCAGCGCCATGGACACCCGGACAGCACGAAGCTGGAGTTCGAGGTGACCGCCGCCGCCCCGGCCCAGGCTGCCCTGGCGGTCGCCTTCGTGCAGATGGGTCGGATGGACGAGGCCAAGGCGGCGGCGACGCGGGCCCTGGCGGCGGACCCCGATTTCGCACGCCGCGCCGCGCGGGAGCAGCGCATCCAGCCCCTGCCCCCGACGCTGGACGCGGCCATCCGCAGCAGCTATGCCATGGTCGGATTGGCCGCGCCCGCAGGCGAGAGCGTCGCCCAGTAGCTCTCATACGACGTCGTATGATGAAACCGGCGACGCGTCCGACACGTCAGCCGGTGCCCGGCTGGACGGATCCGTCATCCTCTTCCGCCCGCCGCCGCAACTCGTCGGACGTGGTTCCGGCGGGAACGGCGTCCTGCAGCGTCCCGTCGCCGGGCGTCTTGGTCTTGTCCTCCAACGGGGAGTCCTTCCCCGCCTCGCCCCCCACCTGGGGAGGGCTGCCGGGTGTCTTCTCTTCAGCCATGGCGAACCTCCGCTTTGTTGTGGTTCCAGCGAACAACGCTCGCGGTGCCTGTGGGGGTCCCCATCACGGCCGGGGTGCGCTGTCCGGAGAGTCGTCCGTCCCCGGCGCCTTATCCTTTCTGGTCTCGGCACCCGGTCCTTCGATGTTCTGGAATCCCATCTTCTCCTCGTCGATGGCGGGGTCGGCGCGGGTGTTCTTGATGTCGAGCGGCTCGTCGCGCTGGTCGCCGTAACGCTTGTCGGTGCTCATGGTCCACTCCTGTCCATGGGAAAAGCTTGCGTCTCAGCCCTTCCCAACAGGGTGCCGGGACACCTGTTGCAACGGGCCCCTTGCCGATGGCGGCCCGGCTGCACACATCACGGCGTCATAATCGCGTATAAAGTTGACCCCGACGGTCAGGCAATCCTTGACCGCGCCGCGGCACTTCCGTAGGGACTCGCGCGGTGGACCATGCCGGACAAGACCGGTATGAAACCGGCACCCGACCATCAAGCACCCCGCCCCGGCAGCGCACCGCGCACCGGCGGCCCGAACGGAGAGCGTCATGCTCAACGAAGCCACGCCCACCGTCGCCGGTCCGGCGGCGCGGGACATCTTCTCCCTCCCCCGGCACCGGACGGAGGCCCGGCGCCCCGCCCCCTTCCTGCCGATAACGCGGGCGGAGATGGACCGGCTGGGCTGGGATTCCTGCGACATCGTCGTGGTGACGGGCGACGCCTATGTGGACCATCCCAGCTTCGGCATGGCGATCATCGGGCGGCTGCTGGAGGCGCAGGGCTTCCGCGTCGGCATCATCGCCCAGCCGGACTGGAGCAGCGCGGAGCCGTTCAAGGCGCTGGGCAAGCCGAACCTGTTCTTCGGGGTGACCGGCGGCAACATGGACTCGATGGTGAATCACTACACCTCGGACCGCCGCCTGCGTCACAACGACAGCTACACCCCCAACGACGAGGGCGGCAAACGGCCCGACCGCGCGGTGATCGTCTACAGCCAGCGCTGCCGCGAAGCCTACAAGGACGTGCCCATCGTGCTCGGCGGCATCGAGGCGAGCCTCCGCCGCATCGCCCAGTACGATCATTGGAGCGAGAAGGTCCGCCGCTCCGTCCTCGTGGACTCCAAGGCCGACATCCTGTGCTACGGCAACGCGGAGCGCGCAATCATCGACGTCGCCCACCGCATCGCTGCCGGGGAGAAGGCGCGGGAGATCGACGACGTCCGCGGCACCTCCATCGTCCGCAGCCGCGTGCCGGACGGCTGGACCGTCCTCGACAGCAGCAGCATCGACGAGCTGACCCCCGCCGCCCCGCGCGCCGCCGGGGCCGACCGCACGGTGGTCCGGCTGCCCTCCTTCGAGCAGGTCAGCGCCGACAAGGTGCTCTACGCCCACGCCTCGCGTGTGCTGCACCAGGAGAGCAACCCCGGCAACGCCCGCGCGCTGGTGCAGCGGCACGGCGACCGCGAGGTCTGGCTGACCACTCCGCCGATCCCGCTGACCACGGCGGAGATGGACGGGGTCTACGGCCTGCCCTACGCCCGCGCGCCCCACCCGTCCTACGGCGACGCGCGCATCCCGGCCTGGGAGATGATCCGCTTCTCGGTGAACATCATGCGCGGCTGCTTCGGCGGCTGTTCCTTCTGCTCGATCACCGAGCATGAGGGGCGCATCATCCAGAGCCGGTCGGAGGGGTCGATCCTGAAGGAGATCGAGGAGATCCGCGACAAGGTGAAGGGCTTCACCGGGGTCATCTCCGACATGGGCGGGCCGACCGCCAACATGTACCGCATGGCCTGCAAGGACCCGGAGATCGAGAAGGTCTGCCGCCGCCCGTCCTGCGTCTTCCCGGACATCTGCAAGAACCTGAACACCGACCACAGCGACCTGATCCAGCTCTACCGCAAGGCGCGCGCCATCCCCGGCGTGAAGAAGATCAACATCGCCTCGGGCCTGCGCTACGACCTCGCCGTCCGCAGCCCGGAGTATGTGAAGGAGCTGGTGACCCACCATGTCGGCGGTTACCTGAAGATCGCGCCGGAGCACACCGAGCCCGGCCCGCTGTCCAAGATGATGAAGCCGGGGATCGGCACCTACGACCGCTTCAAGGAGATGTTCGAGAAGGCGGCCAAGGCGGCGGGCAAGAAGCTCTACCTGATCCCCTACTTCATCGCCGCCCACCCCGGCACCAGCGACGAGGACATGATGAACCTCGCTTTGTGGCTGAAGCGGAACGGGTTCAAGGCCGATCAGGTGCAGACCTACCTGCCCTCCCCCATGGCGCTCGCCACGGCGATGTACCACAGCGACCGCAACCCGCTGCGCCCGATCCGCCGCGAGGGGTCGGAAACGGTGTTCTCCGCCAAGGGGCTGAAGCAGCGCCGCCTGCACAAGGCGTTCCTGCGCTACCACGACCCGGAGAACTGGCCGGTGCTGCGCGACGCGCTGAAGGCGATGGGCCGCAGCGACCTGATCGGACCGGGCGAGCACCAGCTGGTGCCGGCCTGGCAGACGACGGGCGGCGTGGGCAAGGCGGACAAGCCCAAGGCGGATCGGCCGAAGCCGGGCAAGACCTTCTACACCCAGCAGGCCGGCAAGGGCCGCCGGGCGCCGGTCAAGAGCGGCAAGCCGACGGGGAGGGTGAGGTAGTCCTCGCCCCTCCGGGGAGAGGGGACAAAGGTCAGCAGTCGTTGAGCGCCCGGATGCGTTCGATCAACGCCAGTCCCTCGCGCTCGGCCAGCGCGACCTCGGCGGCGCCGTCGCAGGCGCGGCCGCTCACATGGACATAGTGGTAGCGCACGCGCACGGTGTTCCGGCCGGCGGCCTCCGCGGCCAGCAGGCGGACGGGAACGCTCATGTTGCCGTAGAAGCGGTTCATCGACGCGATGTCGTAGGCCCCGCTGCCCCGCTTTTCAGGAATGACATAGGTGTTGGCCCGTGCGGCGTCAGCCTGCCCCAAGGCGTCGTAGAAGGCACGCACCGCCGCGACCCCGTCGGTCGGTTGCGGGCGCGGCGTGGGCGGATGGGTTTGGGCCGGGTCAGCGCTCGCGGCGGGCTGCGGGATGGGCGCAGGGTTGGCCGCGGGCTGACCCGGCCGGACCACCGTGGCCGCCGGGGACGGCTGCGGTGGAACGGGGTCCGGCGGGGCAGGGGGCTGCTCCACCGTTGGAGAGGGCGCCGGAGAGGCGACGGGCTTCGGTACGAGCCGCAGGGGACCGCTGGTGGCGGCTTGGGGGGCCGTCTGCGCGGCCGCTGCACCGGTCAGCAGACATAAGCACGCCGCCGCCGCGAGCCCCAGACGCCTCACACGGTTGCCCATCGCCCTCTCCTGTCGAAAAGCGTCAAATCCATAGCAAATCCCCGTTTGCCGGAGGATTGTCCGGAACGGTCCTCTGGCTTGCATTCCGTCGGGGCGGGCTCTAGCGTGACCGGCATGACCGATGCACAGACCACCCCGATCCGCCGGCTCGCCGCCCCGCAGGCCGTTCTTCTGGAACAGCCGAGGCACGGCGTCCCGCAAACCAGCGAGATGCTGTTCGGTGAAACATGTACGCCGCTCGACCGGGATGGCGACTGGGTGAAGGTGGAAAACCGCATCGACGGCCATGTCGGCTGGCTTCCCCCCGGCACGGACCTGACGGAGCCGGTCGCCCCGACCCACCGCGTGTCCGGACGCGTGGCGAACCTGCACCCGGCGCCCACCCACAAGGCGGTGCCCGTGGCGGCGCTGAGCTTCGGCAGCCTCGTGACCGTGGCGGAGCAAGCCGACGCCCAGTGTCCAGGGGGCTGGGTCCGGCTCGACAACGGGCTGTGGACCTTCGGCAAGCTGTTGGAGCCGGTGGCCGTGCCGCTGGACCGCGTTCCGGTGGAGACGGCGCTGCGCTTCCTGGAGACCCCCTATGTCTGGGGCGGGCGGAGCGCCTTCGGCATCGACTGCTCCGGCCTCGTCCAGGTGGCGCTGCGCGGGGCGGGGATCGTCACCCACCACAGCAGCGGCATGCAGCGCAACGACGACCGGCTGGGGCCGATGGTCTCAACGGACGGGCAGGGGGTCGATTACCGCCGCGGCGACATCGTGTTTTTCCCCGGCCATGTCGGGATCATGCTGGACGGCGCCACGCTGCTGCACGCCACGGTCTTCACCATGTCCGTCGTGACCGAGCCCCTGGCCGACGTGGCCGCCCGCGCCGAGGGCATCACCGGCGTACGCCGACCGCTCCTCTAGCGCCCAGCCGATCAGGAGCAGCGTCGGGCCGTCGCCCGCCGCCACGCCCCGCTCGGCCATGGCGCCCAGCGTCGTCCGGTAATGGCGCTCGTCGGGACGACAGCCGTTCTCCACCGCCAGCACCGGCGTGTCTGGGGACAGCCCGCCTTCGGTCAGGCCGCGCCCGACGCGGCGGGCGGCCTCGCGGCCCATGTAGATCGCCAGCGTGCCCTTGGGATCGGCCAGCCGCGCCCAGTCCGGTTCGGTCGCGTCGCCCTCGCGGGCGTGGGCGGTGACGAAGGTGACGGCGCGCGACACGCCGCGCTTGGTCAGCGACAGCCGGGCGCTGGACGCGCAGCCGAGCGCCGCGGTGATTCCGGGGATCACCGACACGCTGATTCCGACACGCTCCAGATGCTCGATCTCCTCGCCGGCCCGGCCGAAGATCATCGGGTCGCCACCCTTCAGCCGGACGGTGCGCCGCCCGCTGCGGGCCTGCGCCTCGATCAGCGCGTTGATGGCCTCCTGCGAGTGGGAATGCCTGCCCGACCGCTTGCCGACGCAGATCAACTCCGCCCCCGGCTGCGCCAGGGCGAGGATGCCCGGCCCGACGAGATGGTCGTAGAGGATCACCTCGGCCTGCGAAATCGCCCGCGCCGCCGCGACGGTCAGCAGGTCGGGGTCCCCCGGCCCGGCGCCGACCAGCGTGACGTGGGGCGTCCGCCCGGAGACCTCCGGGATGGCGCGGGCGACGCGGCGGGCCGTGCGCGGACGCAGCGCGGAGCCCAACGCAGCGCGCAGGGCGACGATGAAGTTGATACGCTTGCCTCCGGACCGGGAGACGAGACCGTCAAGCCAATCTTCAAGCCACATGGCTGCGCTGGGCATCGGCAAGGATCTCCTTGAGTTCGGGGATGCAGGAGCCGCAGTTGGTCCCGGCCCGCAAGGCCGTTCCGACCTCCTGGACCGTGGTCAGGCCTTGGCTTTGGATGGCGGCGATCAGGCGGTTGACGCCGACGCCGAAGCAGGAACAGACCGTCCGCCCCTCGTCCGCCGTGGGAACCGGCGAGCGGCCGGAGAGCAGGGCGCGGCGGGCGGGACCGTCCAGCGCCTCCGCCGACAGCAGGTCGACCAGCCAGGCGCGGCTTGGCAACCCACCGGTCGTGGACAGGAACAGGCAGGCCTCCAGCCGGTCGTGGGTCACCCAGGCGCGGCGCAGCACGCCGCGGGCCTCGTCGCTGTAATCGACCGTCGCCCCGGCGAAGCCGAACGCCAGCGCCTCCGGAGCGGGCAGGGCGCCCTCGCCGGCCAGCTCGATCAGGTGGCCGCCGGGGACGGCGCGGCGGGACCAGTAGCCGCCATGGGCAGGCTCCACGGGCTCGCGGGCGATCAGGAATCCGGTCCAGGCGGCGGGGTAGGGGGTGACCGTGACGGGCATCCGCTTCAGGTCGGGCTGGCCCGACAGCGGGTCCACGGCCCGGTCGTCCACCAGCCGCCCGACGACGCAGGCGGCGGTGAAGCGGTCGGTCCAGTGCATGGGCAGGAAGGCTTCCCCCACCCGCTGCGCCTCGGTCACCCGCAGCCGGGCCAGCGCCGTGCCGACAGGGGTTGAGAGGCTGACCAGGGCGCCGTCCGTCAGGCCGCGCGCCGCCGCGTCCTGCGGGTGAAGATCCAGGCAGGGTTCCGGCGCGTGGGCGGAGAGGCGCGGCGACAGGCCGGTGCGCGTCATGGTGTGCCATTGGTCGCGCAGACGGCCGGTGTTCAAGATCAGCGAACCCGGCTCCACGCTGCGGGGCAGGGGACGGGACATGACCGGGACGAAGCGCGCCCGCCCGTCGTCGGTGAAGAAGCGCCCGTCGGTGTAGAGACGGCGCGTCGGCTCCTCGCCGACCCGCCGCGGCCAGGGAGCGGGAGCGAGCGTTTCAAATTCAGCGTCGTACAGCCCGGCAAGGCCGCCGATGTCGAAGGCGCGCGTGCCGTCGTTCTCGAAGGCCGAGAGGGCGGCGTGCTCGCGAAACAGATCGGCGGGCGTCTCGAAGGGGAAGGCGTCGGCGAAGCCCATCGCGCGGGCGACCTGGGTGACGATCCACCAGTCGGGCCGCGCCTCGCCCGCCAGGGGACGGAAGGCCCGCTGGCGGGAGATGGTGCGGTCGGAGTTGGTGACGGTGCCGTCCTTCTCGCTCCAGCCCGCGGCGGGCAGGCGGATGTGGGCCAGCCGCGCCGTGTCGGTATCGGCGATGCAGTCGGAGACGATGACCGTCTCGCAGTTTGCCAGCGCGCGGCGGACGCGGGCGGCGTCGGGCATGCTGACCGCCGGGTTGGTCGCCATGACCCAGACGGCGCGGACGGTGCCTGCCTCCACGGCGCGGAACAGGTCCACCGCCTTCAGGCCGGGCTTGTCCGCCACCCGCGGCGCGTTCCAGAAGCGGCGCAGCCGGTCCACCGATTCCGGCTCGAACCCCATATGGGCGGCGAGCTGGTTGGCGAGCCCGCCGACCTCGCGCCCGCCCATGGCGTTGGGCTGGCCGGTGACGGAGAAGGGTCCCATGCCCGGCGCGCCGATCCGCCCGGTCAGGAAATGGACGTTCAGGATGGCGTTGACCGTGTCCGTCCCCTGGGAGGACTGGTTGACCCCCTGGGAGTAAACGGTGACGGTGCGGCGGACCGTTGCGACTTCAGCGTAGAAGGCCTCGATTTCGGCCAGCGGCAGACCGCAGCGGGCGGCGACATGGGCGGGGGAGGGGGCGTCGGCGCGCGCGGCCTCCAGCGTTTTCGCCAGTCCGGCGGTGTGCTCCGCCACGAACCGGGCGTCGATCAGGCCGTTGTCGGCCAAATAAACGAGCAGCCCGTTGAACAGCAGGGCGTCGGTGCCGGGCCGGATGGGCAGGTGGCGGTCGGCCCCGTCCACTGCGGCGGTGCGGCGCGGGTCGAGGACGACGATGCGGGTGCCGCGCCTGTGCTTGGCCGCCAGCAGCCGCTGGTTCAGGATCGGGTGGCACCAGGCGAGGTTGGAGCCGACCAGAACGACCAGATCGGCCTCCTCCAGGTCGTCGTAGGTCACCGGCACCGCGTCGGCGCCGAAGCCGCGCTTGTGGCCCGCCACGCTGGAGGCCATGCAGAGGCGCGAGTTGGTGTCGATGTTGGCGGTGCCGAGGAAGCCCTTCGCCAGCTTGTTGACGGCGTAGTAGTCCTCGGTCAGCAACTGGCCGGAGACGTAGAAGGCCACCGAGTCCGGCCCGTGCTTGGCGATGGTGTCGGACAGGCGCGCTGCGACGGCGGCGATGGCTTCGTCCCAGGCGACGCGCCGCCCGTCCACCTCCGGGTGGAGCAGCCGTTCGGCAAGGCCCAGCGTGTCGGGCAGGTTGGTGCCCTTGGAGCAAAGCTTTCCCCGGTTGGCCGGATGGTCGGGGTCGCCAGAGACGGTGACGGTGCCGGTGCCGGTGCCGGTGCCGTCCGCCGCGACGGAGGCCAGAACGCCGCAGCCGACGCCACAATAGGGGCAGGTGGTGCGGACCGTTTCCCTCCCAAATTCCCTCTCCCCCCTGGGGAGAGGGGAGGGTGAGGGGGTTGCGCGTGGCGGTGCGTCCGGCACAAGCGCAACCCCCTCACCCCGGCCCTCTCCCCGGAGGGGAGAGGGGGAATAAGGCCTTCCCTCACCCATGGCCGCACCCCCCGCGTCCCGGACGGAAGGCCGCCAGCCCGAGCTGCACCGCGCCGTCCACCACCCGCACCGGGCAGTGCCCGGCGCAGCCCTCGTCCGGGCCGACCGCCTCGCCGCTGGCGAGGTCGATCACCCAGCTGTGCAGCGGGCAGGTCACCCGCGCACCGTGGACGATTCCCTGCGACAGCGGGCCGCCGGCGTGCGGGCAGCGGTCCTCCAGCGCGTAGACCTCGTCCGCCACGGTGCGGAACAGGGCGATGTCGCCGAAGTCGGTCCGCACCACGCGGGACCCCTGGCGGGGGATGTCCTCGACCGAGCCGACGGTGATCCAGGAAATGCTCTGATCCATCTGTCGTTACCCCACCTGAGCGAGCGGCGCGAATTCATGACGGTCCACCGACCCGCTGGCCCGCTCGGCCCAGGGATCGTCCTGCGAAAAGCTCTGGGAGAAGAGGAAGCGGGCGTTGAGGGCCGCCCGGCCCTCGGCATCATCGACCAGCCGGCGCTTCAGATAGTCCAGCCCGACACGCTCCAGCCACGGGGCGGTGCGCTCCAGATAGCGGGCCTCCTCGCGGTAGAGCTGCATGTAGGCGCCGGTGTATTCCAGCACCTCCGCCTCGGTCTCCACCTTCACCAGCAGGTCGCAGGCCCGGACATGCATGCCGCCGTTGCCGCCGACATGCAGCTCGTAGCCGCTGTCCACGCAGACGACGCCCAGGTCCTTGATGGTGGCCTCCGCGCAATTGCGCGGGCAGCCGGAGACGGCCAGCTTCACCTTGTGCGGGGTCCAGGTGCCCCAGGTCATCCGCTCCAGCTTCACGCCCAGGCCGGTGCTGTCCTGCGTGCCGAAGCGGCACCATTCCGAGCCGACGCAGGTCTTCACCGTGCGCAGCCCCTTGGCGTAGGCGTGGCCGGAGACCATGCCGGCGGCGTTCAGGTCCGCCCACACCGCGGGCAGGTCCTCCTTCTTCACGCCGAACAGGTCGATGCGCTGGCCGCCGGTGACCTTCACCGTGGGGATGGCGAACTTGTCCACCACATCGGCGATGGCGCGCAGTTCCTTGGCGCTGGTCAGCCCGCCCCACATGCGCGGAACGACGGAGTAGGTGCCGTCCTTCTGGATGTTGGCGTGGACGCGCTCGTTGATGTAGCGGGACCGGCTGTCGTCCTTGTAGTCGCCCGGCCATTCGCAGAGCAGGTAATAGTTCAGCGCCGGGCGGCAATGGTGGCAGCCGTCGGGCGTCCGCCATTCCAGCCGCTGCATCACGTCGGGGATGGATTTCAGTTCCAGCGCGGTGATGGCCCGGCGCACCTCGTCGTGGGTGCGGTCGGTGCACTTGCACATCGGCTTGGACTTCGCCTCGCCCGCGTAGCCGTCGCCCAGCGTCAAGGCCAGGAGCTGCTCCACCTGACCGGTGCAGCTTCCGCAGGAGGCCGAGGCTTTGGTATGAGCCCGCACCTCGTCCAGGTTGGACAGGCCCTTCTCGGTGATCGCCGTGACGATGGTGCCCTTGCACACGCCGTTGCAGCCGCAGATCTCCGCACCGTCGGGGAGTGCTGCAACGGCGGCCTTAGGGTTTGCCGCCCCCTCGCCTCCAAAGCTCTGGCCGAAGATCAGGGTGTCGCGGACCGGCGCCACCTCGGTGCCGTCCTTCAGCATCTGGAAGTACCAGCCGCCGTCCTTGGTGTCGCCGTAGAGCACGGCGCCGAGGATGCGGTTCTCCTTGACCACCACGCGCTTGTAGACGCCGCGGGCGGCGTCGCGGAACACGATGTCCTCGCAGTCCTTGCCGCCGGTGAAGTCGCCGGCCGAGAAGACATCCACCCCCGTCACCTTCAGCTTGGTCGAGGTGACGGAGCCGGTGTAGGCGGATTCCGTATCGCCGGCCAGCCGGGCGGCGGCGACCTTGGCCATCTCGAACAGCGGGGCGACGAGGCCGTAGGTCTGGCCGCGATGCTCCACGCACTCGCCGACCGACAGGATCGCCGGGTCGGAGGTGGTCATGGCGTCGTCCACCTGGATGCCGCGCCCGCAGGCCAGCCCCGCCGCCTTGCCCAGCGCCATGTTCGGGCGGATGCCCACGGCCATGACCACCAGATCGGCGGGAAGCTCCTGCCCATTTTTCAGGCGAACCGCGGAAACACTCCCGTTGCCCACAATTTCGGCAGTGTCGGCGCCGGTCAGCACGGCGATGCCGCGGCGCTCCAGCTCGTGCCGCAGCAGCGCCCCGGCGGAGCGGTCGAGCTGCCGTTCCATCAGCGTGTCCATCAGGTGCAGGACGGTGACGTCCATGCCCTTGACCTTCAGGCCGTTGGCCGCCTCCAGCCCGAGCAGGCCGCCGCCGATGACCACGGCGCGCCCGCCCTTGGCCGCCGCCTCCAGCATCGTGTCGACATCGGCGAGGTCGCGGAAGCCGACGACGCCGGGCAGGGTGGAGCCGGGCACCGGGATGATGATGGGGGTGGAGCCGGTGGCGATCAGCAGCTTGTCATAGGGCACGGTCAGGCCGGACATCGCCGTGACGCAGCGGTTCGCCCGGTCGATCACCTCCACCCGGTCGCCGGTCAACAGCTTGATTCCGTTGGCTTCGTACCAGTCGCGCCCGTTCAGGACGATCTGCTCGAAGGTCTTCTCCCCGGCCAGCACGGGGGAGAGCATGATGCGGTTGTAGTTGGGGTGCGGCTCGGCGCCGAAGACGGTGATGTCGTAACGGTCCGGCGCCTTGGCCAGCAGCTCCTCCAGCGTACGGATGCCGGCCATGCCGTTGCCGACGACGACCAGCCGTTCGCGCGGAGTCGGTGGATTGGTGTGCGTGCTCATGCTGTGTGCCCTCTTGCGAGGCCGCGAGGCCGAAAAGAAAAAGGCGCCCGAAGCCCTGGGGACTCCCGCGGGATTCCCAGGGTTTCGGACGCCGTTGTCCGGGTGGTTCGCCGTCGAACCGGCCATGGCGCCGTTGCCCTGGCCCTGATCTGCCCTTCCTTCTGGCAAGCCGCGTGCCAACACCGGCACCAAGGTATGAGAAAGGGACCAGAACGGCGGATTTCCGCCATTTGCACGGCCCTGCCGTTGTTGGTCGATGGCGGGAGTGTCGGGACTCGAACACGCGCTTTTGTCCTGGTTCGAACAAAAAGCGGTCCGAAAGCCGACAAATTGTGCAATGCGTCACCACCAAGGTACTAGCACAAACAATAGGCAATTCGCGTCAAGGCCGCAGAAACAAAGACCTTTGGCTCTGTTTGGACACCAACTCAGCCTTTGGCATGGTCCTTGCGAGAGAAACGGCGGGACGCGCCAACGGCGGTGCGTCCATCCCATACGCCCAAGGTTGGGCCCCTCGGCACCGTCGCTGACCCGGTTCGACAGCCCTTCATGGCTGGAGAGCCCTCAACGGCGCGTCGCCGGTGGGGCGTTGGATCGAGGTCGGGCGTGCCGCGTGGGTCCGGAACGAGAGATGGAGCGACCAACGTGACGCGAGACGTGACCCGATTTCCCACCTCCCCCCGCACCGCCCTGCTGTCCGCCGCCGCCACGCTGGCGTTGACGCTCGGGGCCGCCCAGGCCGCTCCGCTCGACGTGGAGAAGGACCAGCTCAAGCTGGGCTTCATCAAGCTGACCGACATGGCCCCGCTCGCCATCGCCGCGGAGAAGGGCTTCTTCGAGGACGAGGGCCTGTCGGTGACGCTGGAGCCGCAGGCCAACTGGAAAGTGCTGCTCGACCGCGTGATCTCCGGGGAGTTGGACGGCGCCCACATGCTGGCCGGCCAGCCGCTGGGCGCCACCATCGGCTTCGGCACCCAGGCCAACGTGGTGACCGCCTTCTCGATGGACCTCAACGGCAACGGCATCACCCTGTCCAACGAGGTGTGGGAGCGGATGAAGCCCAACCTGCCCAAGGGGCCGGACGGCAAGCCGCTGCACCCGATCAAGGCGGACGCGCTGAAGCCGGTCATCGCCCAGTACCGGGCGGAGGGCAAGCCCTTCACCATGGGCATGGTCTTCCCCGTCTCCACCCACAATTACGAGCTTCGCTACTGGCTGGCCGCCGGCGGCATCAACCCCGGCTACTACGCGCCCAACGACGTGTCGGGGCAGATCCAGGCCGACGCCCTGCTGTCGGTCACCCCGCCGCCGCAGATGCCGGCGACGCTGGAGGCCGGGACCATCTTCGGCTACAGCGTCGGCGAGCCGTGGAACCAGCAGGCGGTGATGAAGGGCATCGGTGTGCCGGTCATCACCGACACCGAGATCTGGAAGAACAACCCGGAGAAGGTCTTCGGCGTCACCGAGGGCTGGGCCGCCAAGAATCCCAAGACCCATCTGGCGCTGGTCAAGGCGCTGATCCGCGCCGCCATGTGGCTGGATGAGAACGACAACGCCAACCGCGCCGAGGCGGTGAAGATCCTGGCGAAGTCGGAGTATGTGGGGGCCGACGCCAAGGTCATCGCCAACTCGATGACCGGCACTTTCGAGTATGAGAAGGGCGACAAGCGGGCGGTTCCCGACTTCAACGTCTTCTTCCGCTACAACGCCACCTATCCCTTCTACTCCGACGCCGTCTGGTACCTGACGCAGATGCGCCGCTGGGGCCAGATCGCCGAGGCCAAGCCGGATTCCTGGTACGACGAGACCGCCCGCAAGGTCTACAAGCCGGAGATCTACCTGAAGGCCGCGCGGCTGCTGGTGGAGGAGGGCAAGGCCAAGGAGGCCGATTTCCCCTGGACCAGCGACGGCTACAAGCCGCTGGACGAGGGCTTCATCGACGGCATCGCCTACGACGGCCGCAAGCCCAACGAGTACCTGACCAAGCTGCCCATCGGCCTGAAGGGCGGGCAGGCGGTGCAGGGCGGCCAACTGGTCGGCGGTTGAGCGCTTTTCTTCCCGGATGACCTGCGCAGTGGCTGCGACGGGTCCCCACCCTAAC
>NZ_WHOR01000115.1:0-17144 GCF_013340925.1 Azospirillum formosense | reverse complement strand
GCGCGTCACCGTGCCGAATAGGCACTCCGCCTCGTGCGCTGGACGATCGACACCGACGCTGCCGACGAGCAGTTGGCGTCTGAACTGCGCAAGCGGCTGCAGGCAGCCAGCCGACAGTCCGACGCCGTGGAGGACGCGGCGCGGGCAGCGGGGCTGACGCCGGAGGTCCTGCCCAGTGAACCCGGCGCCCGGCTGCGGGCGATTGCGCAGGCGAACCGCGACCGGGCACTGGATGAGGTGGCCACCCTGTTGGATGCGCCGGTGCGGGCGCTTGGTGTGCACCTCCGCGGCGCCGCTGCCGAGCGGGTTCCGGCGGCTCTGGCGATCCTCACGACGGCGATCGAAGGTCGGGATGCGGAGCTTGTGCGGGAGCGCGCCAGCCGCAAGCAGGCGGAACTGGAAGCGCAGGGGTGGAAGCGCGCCTATCAGACACTGGTTCGCCACGGCCGGCGATTGGTGTTGCTCCTTGCCCGGCAGGCCGGGTTGGTCGAACCGGCGAAGGCGGCGTGGCGTCTGCTGATGGATGCCATCAGTCATGGCAAGGAGCCGGGTGATCTTTCCTCTGCGCTCCCCAGCCGGCGCAATGATGCTCAAGTGCGCGGTGAGGCGCCGAACAGGAGCCCGCGGCAGGAGGAAGGCCAACGGACTGGCCGCACCGACAAGGTGAAGCCCGACGCGGAAGCGGCGCCCATCTTGGGCGGCGTGAAACCACCCGCGGCAACTCAGGAGTCGCTGGAGGTCATGACAGGCGAGAAGCCGCGGGCGTCGGGCGCGGTGGCGGGCGCCGTCCGGTTGACCAGCGCCGCGACCGAGGCTGTCAAGGCCTTGGAGGCGCAGCTCAAGGTCATGACCAAGGACGACCTCCTGAAGGTGGCGCAGGAAACAGAACGGGCAGCGCGTGAGGCGGGCGAGGAGAGGCGCCGGAACGAACACCGGCACGCCTACTCGATCATCGCAAGGATTGCGCGGCAACGCGACGTCGCCCTGCAGCCTCTCCAGCCCTCCAAGCCCCGGATCCGCGACGAGTATGCGCGGTGACAGGTGACGGTTGGTACGCGTCGGCGTTGCGTCCGCCCGTCGTGGCGGCTGGCCCTGCGGGCCGCCACGACGGGCGGTCGCAACTCAGGACGACCCGTGATGATGATGACCACCCCGGTGCGGAGCGGCGCTGCCCTGGCCGCGTGCATCGAAGACGATGCGATCATCCGTGTAATTCCGGCGGAACAGAGCGCGGCGACCATGAAGTTCGTAGATTGGCTTCAGGAAACCCTGCAGCGCTGGGCCTGTGGGCAGCGCGGCGCCGCCGACCGCCGGAAACTGGACATGATCGTCCAGGCAGCGGAGGCGATGGACTATCGGCTTTCCCTGACCGTGCAGGACATCTTCGACATCGTAGAAGACCTCGACGCGGCTCTTGACGCCGGCCTGCTTCTGCTCCGCGGGTTCGATCGGCCCGTCATCCGTGTCCATCTCGTGAGCAAGGGCGCTCCGCAGTAGGTGGGGGCGCCGGAGCGTCACGGTGGGTCCCGCTATACGAACCTACCGTGCCCCGGCTCCTGATACGGGCTCATTGCCTCGAACGATGGGGCACGCGACTTCTTTTCGCTGGGACACGTCGCCAATCTCGAACGCGAATGGATGCAGAACTTGACGGAAAGGGCTGTCATCCGAGCGGGAAATGAGTGTCCAACTGGGCTTCTCCGCCCCTGTTCATCATCTGCCGATCGTCACATCCGCTAAAGTATTGAGCCTGTTTCTGATTTCCACAACGGCGTCCCGAATTCTGCCGATGTGCCTGCCGATCTTTGTTCTATTGGAAAGCCTTTGATCACGCGAGGAATTTTTCTTCCCCAGCCTGCCAGCCTTGCCGATCCTTGTCGCAGCGTCGGAGATGACCCTGGCGTCTGAGGAGACGTGTAATACTGGTGGCCGGCCGGTCGCGGTCCAAGTGGTTGAGAACCGTCTGCTCCATCAGTTCGACGTCCCCGAACCGGGCCCTACGCATTACGGCTACAGCGCAAACCCTCCGGATGACCGATTTAGATCAAACCGAAAGAGATCATTTACTGAGAAGACTTTGATTAGAAAGGCTTTGTCCGGCATTTCCGTGCGCCCGCCGATTTGCCGGACAAACACTTATGCATCAGACGATTAGCAGTGTGGCTTGTCTATGGAGGATTGGTGACGACTTGTGGATCAGCGTAAAGGCTGTATTCCGTTGATGCCCTGCTGCAGCCTGTCAGGCGGTGCGGCGCCACCGTGTCTCGATTCGCCGGAAAGGGAGAAGCCGAGCATCGGCAACGATTGGCTTGCGGCGCCGATCGACGGCGTTGGCGGGGAACAAACAGCCAACGAGCATACCCTCGTATGGCGGTTGTCGCGGCGATGGCGTTCGGCACCCGCCGGTGGCAAATTTGAAATAAGTTGTTAAGAATTCGATGATGCCATCGTCTCTATGGCGTAGAGATTGGAGGCGTCGCGGTGACGGCATTCAAGCTTGCATTGGAGATCGCCCAGGAGTGCGTGCAACGCGCGCCCGTGATCGTGCTCGGCAGCGGCGCGTCGGCCGCGCACCGCCTCCCAGGCATGCCCCAGCTGCGTGACCATCTCGTGGCCAGTACGTTGCCGGTCGGTCTTGAAGCGCGCGAACGCGATCTCTGGCAGGATTTTCTAAATGCAGCGGCGACCCTCGATCTTGAGGAGGCGCTGACTGCAGTGGCGCTGACGGAAACGCTTACCGCCCACGTTGTCGCCGCGACCTGGGATCTGCTGGCGCCGGCGGACATGGCGGTGTTCGACCAAGTGGTGCGCAACCGTCACCATTTGCCGCTGACGCGGCTGTTCCAGCATCTTCTGAAGAGCACCCACAACGAAATCAACGTGGTCACACCCAACTATGACCGGCTCGCCGAGTACGCCGCCGACGCTGGCGCCCTATGTCATCACACCGGTTTCGGTCACGGATACTTGCGGCTGCGCCAAACGGACCACCCACTGAAATTCAAGCAGAACAATCGCCCGGTGCGCACCGTCAACGTCTGGAAGGTACATGGGTCGCTCGACTGGTTCCGTGACCCTCAAGGCACCACCGTTGGATTGCCGATCCTGCCGAGCCGGCCAGCCGGCATGACGCCGGTCATCGTGACGCCCGGTGTCGAAAAGTACCGGATTACGCACGATGAGCCGTTCCGCACCATCCTGGCGGGTGCGGACACCGCACTCGCGACGGCGCAGGCGTACCTTTGCATCGGCTACGGGTTCAACGACACGCACATCCAGCCGAAGCTGGTGGAGCGCTGCCGGGCCCAGCCGGTGCCCTTGGTACTGATCACCAAGGCCGTGTCGCCCACGGCCAAGGACTTCCTGCTCAAGGGAGGATGCCGGCGCTTCATGGCGCTGGAGGAGAGTGGCACTGGTTCGCGCCTCTACAGCGCGGAGTACCCCAACGGCGTCGACATTCCGGATCGCCCGGTCTGGCGCCTGGACGAGTTTCTTGGGATGGTGATGTAGGGAGAGCACTGTGAGCATCTTCGACTTCAGAGACTCCGACGCTCTCGGCAGCGTGCTGTCAGTGGACACGACCGTTGTGGTCGTCAGGGTCGCCGACATCGACCGCCTTCGGCAATTGCAGGTGAACCGCTTGGCCGTGCTGGAGAGCACACGGCCCGGACAGCACCTGGTGGGCATCATCCAGAAGATCACGCGCAGCGCCGCCGCGCCGCGCGCCCGGAGCGAAGGCGAGAACGGTGTCGGTGCCGAAGAGGACGAGGCTTCGCCGGAACTGAACCTAGTGCGCATTGCGCTGATCGGCACCTTGGTCGACCGACTCGGCGAGCATCGCAACGTGTTCTTGCGCACTCTGGAGACCGTCCCTGAAATCGACGCGAACTGTTACGCTGTTGAAGGTGAACGCCTGACCAACTTCATGCGGGTGATTGCCAGCATCGCAAGCGATGGTCAGCGCCTGTCTCTGGGCTGCTACACCCTTGACGACCGCGCGGAAGCCTTCCTGAACGGCAACAAGTTCTTCCAACGGCACGCCGTCATTGTCGGCAGCACGGGCTCGGGCAAGTCTTGGACCACGGCGCGTATGCTCGAGCAGGTGGCGGCGCTGCCCAACGCGAACGCCATCGTGTTCGACATTCACGGCGAGTACCAGACGCTGCAGGCCGAAGGCATTCGCCATTTCCGGATCGCCGGGCCGGGCGATCTCGACCAAGCAGCGTCGCTGGCGGAAGGCGTCCTCTACCTGCCGTACTGGCTGCTCGGCTACGAGGCGCTGGTCACCATGTTCGTCGACCGTAGCGACCAGAACGCGCCGAACCAGACTATGGTCATGCAGCGCGCCATCACTGGTGCCAAGCGCGCCTACTTGGAACGCGGCGGGCACCAGGACGTCCTCGACAACTTCACCATCGACAGTCCGGTTCCGTTCGACCTGGAGGAAGTCTTTGGCGATCTGAACAAGCTCAACACCGAGATGGTCCCTGGTGCCAAGCAGGAGAAGCAGGGGGACTACCACGGCAAGTTGAGCCGTCTCATCGCCCGCCTAGAGAACAAGCGATCGGATCGGCGCCTTGGCTTCCTGTTCCGCCCAGGCGCCGACACAATGGCGTTCGATTGGTTGGAGCGGCTGGTATCGACGCTGCTTGCGGGCAGCCAGGACCAAGCGGACGGCAAGGGCGGCTTGAAGATCATCGACTTCTCCGAGGTGCCCTCCGACATCCTGCCGCTCATCGTGAGCCTTGTTGCCAAGCTCGCCTTCTCCGTGCAGCAGTGGACCACGCCCGGGCGCCGGCATCCGATCGCCCTATTCTGCGACGAGGCGCATCTCTACATTCCCGAGCGCGCGGGCGCCGGCGCAGCCGACGACATCTCCGTGGGGATCTTCGAGCGGATCGCCAAGGAGGGCCGCAAGTACGGAGTCGGGCTGGTGGTGATCAGCCAGCGGCCGTCGGAGGTCAACCGGACGGTGCTCAGCCAATGCAACAACGTGGTGGCCATGCGCCTGACCAACGGCGAGGACCAAAGCGTGATCAAGCGCCTGCTGCCGGACAGCCTTGGCAGCTTCGGCGACCTGCTGCCAATTCTGGACACCGGCGAGGCGCTGGTGGTCGGCGATGCCAGCCTCTTGCCGAGCCGCATCCGCATTGCCAAGCCGTCCCGTGCTCCGAACAGCGGCACCATCGAGTTCTGGGACAAGTGGGCGGATGCGACGCCCGTGGGCGCCGCTGCCGAGGCGGTCGATGGATGGCGGCGGCAGACGCAAGGCGCTGTGATGTGACCCATTCCGCCCAGCGCGGTCCAAGACCGATGCTGGGCGCGGTGGAGCGGCGCTCCAGCCCGTGGGCTTTTTTTGGGGACAACCAAAATGGCATTAAATCCATACCGTAGCAACAGACGCACCGAGACCGCTGATTATGGAGACCTCATTTTCACCGGAGCTGATAAAAAGAAATGGACAATCAGCTTTCAGCCCAATCAGCGTGGTCTCGAGGAGGCATCATATCAGCGCAAATCGAACGACTTTGATGAGGTTGCTTATGATTTGTTAGGTGCTCTCAGTTCTCCGCGCCAAGGGAAAGATGTTGGGGTGACGTCTTCGTTACGTCCTGATGTGATCACACCACCTGCAGGGCCAATTCTGCTGGTCTCTGCAGATGTTAACGCAAAGATACTTGATACATTTCCTATTAATACCACAAGTAGCAACCGTGGACTGTTTGACCCAAAATATGGAAAAATCAAGTCTATTCGTTTTGAAGGATTGTGGCTATCTACAGCGGAGGATCTTGAGGATGCGTTGAGAGAGATTAACAGGCTGCCTATGGGATTTGTGCGTTCGCCTCAGTATGGAATGGGCATTGACTACGAATTGAGTGCGATTACGGATACTTTAGGTAACTTAGATATCGACAGGATCGTCGTGCGGTCTGGTCTTCGGATGGGTCTGCCCAAAGTGGAGGGCCGCAGCTACATACTGGCAAAGGTGCAGTTCGACGAACTTCGGCGGGCGATCCGGCGCGTCCACGAGAAAGCACTAGATCAAGCGGGGGATGAGAAGGATCGTATTTCGCACAATCATTTGTTGTCTGCCGTTGATCCAGTTGGCCACCCCGAGCAACCCCCGATTTACCGTAAGGACGGCGTAACTGCGGTGATCGCTTCTCGATCGGGCGACAGTTTGTCTGAGGCGGACCAACGCACTGTCATCGCCGCAGCGCGCTCCGCAGCGAAGCCAGCCGCCAAGAGAGAGCCGCAAGCTTTGCTTCGGTTAAGCCGGGAAATCGAGGTGGTTACCCTGGAGGAGCTGGTCGAGAAGCTGAAAAAGCTCATCGAAAAGAAGACAAAGGAAAATGGCTGGCAAAAATTCTTTGAGAAAAATCCCTTTGTTCTTCGTTTAGCCTTCGGATTTCCGGTGGTGCAGATGCAAGAGCAGGTATCCGTTGGTGGCGGTAAATTTAACAGGACTGGTGAGAAAATATCGGACTTTGCTTTGAAGGCTGCCGCGACTGGTAATCTTTTGTTGGTTGAGATAAAAACCGCGGAGACTCCATTGTTTGATAATGCTCCATATCGAGGTGGAGTTTATGCGCCAAGTCGAGATCTTTCTGGCTCTGTAAATCAAATACTTGATCAACGTTTGCAGCTTCAGACGCATTTGCCAGTTCTGAAGCACTGCTCCGGTATCCATGACGTAGAGAGCTACGCCGTGCAGGGGGTCGTGATTATTGGCAGAACGCCAACCGATCGTGATCAGAAAAAATCCCTGGAGCTGTTTCGTCATGGCCTAAAATCTGTTTTAGTTATCACATTTGATGAAATGCTTGCAAAATTGGAAGATTTGGTCGGATTTTTGCGGGTGCCTGACGCCGAGGGCCCCTCCAGTGGTGTAGCAGATAATACTTTGAATGGGACAGCTGCTGCGGCACCCAAATCGGCGGCCATCCTGTCGGTTCGTCGGAGAGCAAAGGGAGCGTCTGCATAGCCAGACGCTGTTGAGGCGTCAGTGCCGGTGTACTCCATCCTCCCCTCAAGCCACATCTCCATTTCCAATCCATCCTGTACACCTACCTACCAACGGCACCATCAAATTCTGGGGAATGTGGGAAGATGCAACGTCCGTTGTCGGCGCCACCGAGACGGTGAACGGATGGTCGCGCCAGATGCACGGCGCCGCGTGACAGCGCCGTCGCATCCGCTGCCATGACGGAAGCAAGGCCGGATCCGTAGATGTGGAGACAGCGTGGTTCGGGCAGTGGGTATGACAACTTCCTTCTGCGATCTTTAGCTGTTCTCACAGCAACCAATCCACGCTGCCGTAGCTGGGCTTCACTCGCACGCGTAATCCCGATGCGACGGCACGAGACCGTTGCCTTGGAATTGATCTCAGCGCGCGTGCTTATGGGTTGAGTATCGCGTAAAGGCTGCTGATGCCTCCGGTTCCTATGCGCGCCGCCGACATGCCGGAAAGTTGTGGTGAACGCCGAGGTGCCAAGAACAGCCTGTTCACCCAGCATCTCGTCGACTCCCTGCGCGGCGCGGCGCGCACGTAGGGTGATGGGGTGATCCGCGTCTTCAATGCCTTCAACCACGCCGTTCCGAAGGTTGGCAGCGACTCCCACGGCCGTCAGCATCCAGTCTTCAAGGCAAGCCAGATGGAGGACAACTTCCCCATCGCCCTCGACCGCGGCGGGGCGAAGTCCGCCGCGCCCGCCCCGGCGCCGCATGCACCTGCGGACGACTGGAAGCGGATCAAGGACATCCTGGTCGACCTCTGTCCGGCCGGCCCGCAGGACCAGGAGATCTGGGCGCGCGCCGGAGGGGACCTGTCGCGCTTGCGGCTGACGGGCCGAGGTCGGGTAGACTGGTTCGCCGCGCTCCGGGCCCTGCGCCAGGGTGGCGGCGGCGCGCGCATCTCGGCGGACGCGCTTATCCGCGCTGGCCTCGACGACTTCCCGCATTATCAAGACTTGCAAGGCCTGCTCGGCGTCCTATGAGCCGAGGCCGTTGCCCCCCGGCCTCTGACGTCGCACGACTACGCTGCAAGATCATCGCCTTCATCGACGGCAACCGGGGTGCTGATCCTCTGTCCCGCCATGACCAACCAGCGCGGTGCAGGTGAGGCCGTCTGCTTTTCAAGGGCTTTCGGAAGATCGACTCTGCGCCGCCGGCCCTGCTTGGATGGGCGAGGTAACCATGGTTCAATCAGGATCCACTCCGTGTCGGTCAGGTCCATCAGATCCCGCTGCAACCGACGCTCATGCCGTACCTGCATCGCTTGATGAACTTTCGTCCACATCGCCTGTATCCCGCTTCCATACGGAAAACAGGCAAACCGCCTTTCGCAACCGGGCTCTCACAGCAGATCGGCTTTTTGTACCATCATGGTGGGTCAGATCGATATTGGCGGCAGCGTCAACTCTCGGTGGCTGCGCGCCCCCGCAACCAAACATCAGCCCCTGAAAGCAATCAGCTTTCGGGGGCTTTTTTCATCCGAAATCAGCCCTCTCCGGTCGTGTCCCCGAGCGTGGTATATGAGCTGTGGGGAACCGGCCCGCCGCAGCGCTCTCACGGAGCTTGCGTCGGCGGGCCGGTTCCCCACAGCAGGGCGGTCATCGCGGGTCTTCGATTATAGCGTGACAATCTGGATGAGGGAACGCGACGATCAGGGGATGATAAGAGCTGGGGTCTTCGCCGTCACGGATCCGGCGCTTTTCCTTCCAGGTCAGCTGCCGCCGGGGCGCCCCCACGATGGAGGCGTCGATGATCTGACCGCCCATGGCGAAGTAACCGCGCTCCTTCAATGCCGTGTCGAAGCGGGCGAACAGCTCCTACACCACGAGATCGGACACGATCCAAGAGTTGTTCCGTAATGCGGAAAACCAGCATACAGAGCCATTATTGATCTTGGATGGTTGGGGCTTGTTCGGGGGAAAGTTTCAGCGCTCTCCCTCGGTCTCCCGCGGGCGGTTCATCGCGTAGTGCAGGGACAGAGCGCGGATCTGCTCTTCGGTCAGATTGCGGGCAGCCGCGGCCATGATCCGGGACAGCGGTGTATCGCCATGGGCGTCATTCGCCCAAAGGCGGAGCTGCTCGGCGATGTAACTCGCATGCTGGCCGTCGAGGAGGGGATAGCGCGGGTCGCGGGCCTCGCCATGGCAACCGGAGCAGGCCGGCACCGCGGTGTCACGGTCGCCGGATTCGGCCAGCCGGGCGCCCAGCTCCAGCAGGGCCGGATCGGCGTTGGCGGGCGGGGGCGGGTAGGGTGCTGCCGTCTGCCCGGCATAGTGATCGGCCAGGGTGCGCAGGATCGAATCGTCCAGCCCGGCGGTCACCGGCTGCATGATGCCGCTGTGCCGGCCGCCCTCGGCGTAGGCCTTCAGCGCGTGGAAGAGATACTCGGCGTTCTGACCGGACAGGCGTGGGAAGGCGACGGTACCGCCCCCGGCGCCGTCATAGCCGTGGCAGCGGGCGCAATTGTCCAGCACCTCGCGGGCCGAGCCGTCCAGCATCTGAAGATCGGCCAGCGCCGAGCGGTCGCCGTCCGGCGCCGTCTCCCCGAAGGCGAGCCGCCGGTACTCCTCGGCGCTCATGCCGTCCAGCCGGCGCAGGAAGGCGGCCACGGCCCAGGGCTCGTCGTCGCGGGCCTGCGCGGGCCAGGCGGGCATGCCGGCGTATTTGATGCCGTTGTAGGTGATCCAATAGAGTTGTTTGTCCGTCCAGTCCCCGGCATGGCCCGGCAGGAAGGGCGGGGCGGGCAGCATGTGGCGCGAGATCGGGTTGCGGCCGACGTCGGGCGCGCCGTGGCAAGGGGCGCAGCCGTCCTCGTAATGGCCGGCGCCGCGCCGGATCAGCGCCGGGTCGTCGAGGTCGGGCGGATCGCCGACGAAGGCGGCGTGCGTTTCGATGGAGCTGCGCATCGCCATGCCGAAGAACCAAGTGACGGGCGGCCAGTGCTCCTTGCTGGCGGCGATGTTGTAGAGCCCCGACCAGGCGAACAGGAAGCCCCCCACCGCTTGGGCGCCCAGAACCAGCCCGATGATCGTCAGAACTCTGCGCATGAACAAGACGCTCCGGCGGTTGTGAGTGGTCGTCCCCGAGTGAATGCTCCCCCGATGACCGAAGTTCCGGCGGAACCTGCGGCCTTGGCGTGAGTTTAGCCGTGCAACGACGATGCCCGCCGCCGCGGGCCAACGCCGCGAGGGGGGTGCATGGACCGCAGGTCTGGCCGCAGCGAGGGACGCAGACGGAACTGGCGGGGGGCGGCCCTGGCCGGCGGAATGGGGCTCCTGGCGGCCTGCGAGCGGGGTCCGCAATCCGCACTCCACCCCGCCGGACGCAACGCCGAGGCGATCCTCGACCTGACGCTGCTTCTCGTCGCCGGGGGCGCGGTCATCTTCCTTTTCGTCATGGCGCTGGCGGGGTACGCCGTCATCGCCCGGCCGGAACGTTTCCCCGGTAGCCGCGCCTGGATCATCGGTGGCGGTGTCGTCTTTCCCATCGTCACGCTGACGGCGCTTCAGGTCTACGAGTTCGCCGTGGCCCGGCAGTTGTCGGACACCGGCGGGATGGAGCCGCTGCGCGTCGAGGTCACCGGCTACATGTGGTGGTGGGAGGTCCGCTATCCCGGTGTGGGGGAGGGCGGTGAGGTGCTGCGCACCGCCAACCGCCTCGTCATTCCCGCCGGGCGCCCGGTGGAGGTGGTGGTGACCGCGGCGGACGTCATCCACAGCTTCTGGGTGCCCAGCCTGGGCGGCAAGATGGACATGATTCCCGGCCACGAGAACCGGCTGATCCTGGTTGGGGAGCGGCCCGGCACCTACCGCGGCCAGTGCGCCGAGTACTGCGGCGCCCAGCACGCGCTGATGGCCTTCGACGTGGTGGTGGAGCCGCCCGACCGCTTCGAGGAATGGCTGGCCGGCGAGCGCCGCCCCGCCGCCGAGCCCGCGGGGCCGCAGCAGGCCGCCGGGCGCGACGCCTTCCTGCGCGCCGGCTGTGGGTCCTGCCACACGGTGCGCGGCACGCCGGCCAACGGGGCGGCGGGGCCGGACCTGACCCATGTCGGCGGGCGCGGTGCTCTGGCCGCCGGGACGCTGCCCAACACGCCGGAGGCCCTGGCCGGCTGGATCACCGGGTCGCAGCACATCAAGCCGGAAAACCGCATGCCGTCCTTCCCGATCCTGGGCGGCGACGATCTGCACGCCATCGCCGTCTGGCTGGAGAGCCTGGAATGACCCCGCCGCTCGACGATGCCGCCCTGCCCAACCGCCTGCCGCGCCCGAAGGAGGAGCTGGAGGCGCTGAAGCGCGCCTGGAAGCCGACCTCCGGCCTCGGCCTGCTGAAGGAGGTGAACAACAACATCATCGGGGTGATGTACATCGGCACGGCGCTGCTGTTCTTCGTCATCTCGGGCACGCTGGCGCTGGTCATGCGCGCGCAGCTCGCCGTGCCGGAGAACGACGTGCTGGGGCACAGCCTCTACAACCAGTTCTTCACCGTGCACGGCACGGGCATGATGTTCCTGTTCGCCGTGCCCATCGTCGAGGCCATCGGCGTCTTCCTGCTGCCCTCCATGCTGGCGGCGCGCGACCTGCCCTTTCCGCGGCTGTCGGCCTTCGCCTTCTGGGCCTATCTGTTCGGCGGTCTGGCCTTCTTCTGCTCGCTGATCTTCGAGGTGGCGCCGGACGGCGGCTGGTTCATGTACCCGCCGCTGACCAGCATGAAATTCTCGCCGGGCATCAACGCCGATTTCTGGCTGCTCGGCATCGGCTTCATCGAGATATCGGCCATCGCCGGGGCCATCGAGATCATCGTCGGCATCCTGCGCACCCGGCCGCCCGGCATGACGCTGGACAAGATTCCGGTCTACTGCTGGTCGATGCTGGTCATGGCGGGGATGATCGTCTTCGCCTTCCCGGCGGTGATCATCGCGACCGCGCTTCTGGAGATCGAGCGCGCCTTCGACTGGCCCTTCTTCATCGCGGAGCGGGGCGGCGACCCGCTGCTGTGGCAGCACCTGTTCTGGTTCTTCGGCCATCCCGAGGTCTACATCATCTTCCTGCCGGCGGCGGGGCTGGTGTCGATGATGGTGCCGGCGCTGGCGCAGCGGCCGCTGGTCGGCCACGACTGGGTGGTGGTGGCGCTGGTCGGCACGGGTTTCTTCAGCTTCGGCCTGTGGGTGCACCACATGTTCGCCACCGGCATCCCGCCGCTGAGCCTCAGCTTCTTCTCCGCCGCCAGCATGGCCGTGTCGGTGCCCGCCGGCATCCAGGTCTTCGCCTGGATCGCCACGCTGGGCAAGGGGCGGCTGCAATGGACGGTGGCGACGTGGTTCCTGCTGGGCTTCCTGTTCATCTTCGTGGCCGGCGGCCTGACCGGCGTGATGGTGGCGGTCATCCCCTTCGACTGGCAGGCCCATGACAGCTACTTCGTGGTGGCGCACCTGCATTACGTGCTGATCGGCGGCATGGTCTTCCCGGTCTTCGCCGGGCTGTATCACTGGTGGCCGACGCTGAAGGGCACCATGCTGTCGGAGCGGCTGGGGCGCTGGGCCTTCTGGATGATGTTCATCGGCTTCAACGTCGCCTTCTTCCCCATGCATATCAGCGGCCTGATGGGCATGCCGCGCCGCGTCTACACCTATCCGGGGGACCTGGGCTGGAACGTCCTGAACATGGTCTCGACCGTCGGGGCCTTCGTGATGGCCTTCGGCGTCCTGCTGGTGCTGATCGACATGGCGCGCGACGCCTTCGGCCGGGGTCGCCCGGCGCCGGAGAATCCCTGGAAGGCGGGGACGCTGGAATGGATCCCGAACGACAATTACGCCACGCGCAGCATCCCGCACGTCCGCTCGCTCTACCCGCTGTGGGACAACCCGAGCCTGTCGCGTGAGGTGCAGGAGGGCGCTCATTACCTGCCCGGCGCCCCGACCCACCGGCGCGAGACCATCGTGACCAGCCCGATCGAGGCCCGGCCCCAGTATCTGATGCCGATGCCCGGCCCGCACTGGAGCCATTTCCTCGCCGGGCTGTTCACCGCCGCCCATTTCATCTGTCTGGCGGTGCAACTCTACTGGGTGTCGCTGGTGCCCGGGGTGCTGGCCATCGCCTCGGTCTTCTGGTGGGTGTGGAGCCTGGACAAGGGGGCCGACCACCCGCCGCAGGACGTCGGCGGCGGATGGCGCGTGCCGGTCTATCTCCAGGGATCGGAGAACCACTCCTGGTGGGGGACGGCGGTCCTGCTGCTGGTGGACGGGACGGCCTTCGCCTGCCTGTGCTTCACCTACGTCTTCCTGTGGACGGTCAGCCCCGACGTCTGGCCGGTGGGCACCGACGCCCTGCCGGGGCTGGGATGGCTGTTCGGCGAGGCGGCGCTGTGGGTCGTCGCGGCGGGGGCGATGCTGCTGGCGAGCCGCGCCGTGGCCGGCAACCGCAACTGGGCGATGCGGGGCGCCCTGCTTGTTGGTCTCCTGCTGATGCTGGCCGCCGCGGTGGCCGAGCCCTACAACCGCATCGGCAGCGGCCTCGTGGCGTCGGAGAGCGCCTATGGCGCGATCGTCTACATGCTGGCCTCCTGGCAGGCCTTCCACGTCGTGATCCTGGTCCTGATGACCGGCTTCACGCTGGCGCGCTCCTTCGCCGGGCGGCTGCACGCGCGGCGCCGGGTCACCTTCGACAACGTGATGCTGGTGTGGCTCTACACCTGCGGGCAGGGCGTGGTGTCGCTCCTGCTGGTGCATCTGTTCCCGCGTCTGGCCGTGTGAGCCCGGAAATTGTGAGGTTGACCATGGAAAGGACGGCGTTCACCGCGACCTTCACCGGGATGATGTCGGCCTTCCTGATCTGGGCGGCCCATTTCGCGGCGGTCTACGGCATCAACGGGCTGATCTGCGCCCGCGCGTGGGACGGGGTGGAGCTGTACGGCCACCCCGTCGCTGTGGTGCTGATCCTCGGCGCCACGGCGGTCGCCCTGCTGCTGGCCGCGGGCGTGCTGGCGGCGGCGCTGTGGGGCGCCGCTCCGGGCCGGCGGACCAGCGAGGACCCGCGCCGCTTCATCCGCCTGTTCACCGCGCTCGCCGCCGCGGGATCGCTGGTCGCCATTCTGTGGAACGGGCTTCCCGCCCTGCAGGTGCCGGCCTGCGGCTAACCCAACCGCTTCATTCCGGAATCAGGCGCCGGTAGAGGTGCCATGTGGCGTGGCCGAGCACCGGCATGACGATCACCAGCCCGACGAAGGCGGGCAGCGAGCCGAGCAGCAGCCCCCCCGCCACAATCAGGCCCCAGAGCGCCATGGGCTCGGGATTTCTCAGCGTCGCGCGGACGGAGGTGCGGATGGCCGTCGCCACGCCGACCCGGCGATCCATGAGGAGCGGGAAGCTGACCACGCTGATCGCCAGCGCCAGGATGGCGAACAGGAAGCCGACCCCGATCCCCAGCACCATCATCGCCCAGCCGGCGCGGGTGGTGAACAGGGCCTGGGTGAAGGCACTCCAGCCCTCCGGCGCCAGCGGGGCGAGGGTCGCCATGTAGATGAGCTGCGCCGCCACCAGCCACAGCAGGAACACCGCCGTCAGGATCGCCCCCATCGCCAGGATCGCTCCGAAGGCCGGGGAGCGCGCCACGCTGAAGGCGTCCGCCCAGGATACCTGGTCGCCCCGCTCGCGCCGGCGGCTCATCTCATAGAGGCCGACCGCGGCGAAGGGGCCGATCAGCACGAAGCCGGAGGCCAGCGGGAACAGCAGGTGCAGCGCGTTCTCGTCGAAGACCACCTCGGCCAGCAGCAGCCCGACCAGAGGATAGATCAGGGCGATGAACAGGACGTCGGTGCGGCAGGCCATGAAGTCATGGAGCCCTTTCCTCAGCGCGTCGCGCAGGTCGTCGCTGCGGATGCGCCGTACCGTGGGCTCCAGCGCCGCCCGCTCTGCCGCCGGCGGGGCGATGGCGTGGCCCGCTTCCGCCAAGCCGTGGGACCAGGACTTGAAATGGGCCGCTCCCCATTCCGCAGGGTTTCGGATGGTCATGTCCGTTCCTCCCGAACCGTTCGTTCAGGGGTGCGAGCCCGCCCGTGCCCGGTCGCGGCCTTCGCTGTCGCGGCCCGGCGGTCACAGGAGATCCCGCGCCCCGCCATGCACGGATGATACGCCGACGAATGGTTGGCGGCACTGTTCATTGGAGGAGGGGAGGGCGCCGGGCACCGCCGGGTTTTCCGGAACCGGCGCCTGTCCTATTCTCCTGGGCCTAGGGAAACGACATCGGGGATGGGAATGGCGGAAAAGGAAGACCGCAAGGCCGTGCTGGCCCGCGTTCATGGCAGGGTGCAGGGCGTATGGTACCGCGGCTGGACCGTGGAGACGGCCAACCAGTTGGGGCTGGACGGCTGGGTGCGCAACCGCGGCGACGGCACGGTGGAGGCGCTGTTCGCCGGTTCGGCGGACGCCGTCGACCGCATGCTGGAAGCCTGCCGCCGTGGCCCCTCCGCCGCCATCGTCAGCGACATCGCCGTCGAGCCGGCCCGTGATCCCGGTCCGGGCGTGTTCGAGCAGCGCCCGACGCAGTGACGGCGGGGGATGGTTAGCGTTCTGTTAGTCCGGCGGGGCTAGGCTGTCGGGTGTGGATGAGGGGTCGGATCGCCTTGCCCCCACCCCGGCCTTCCCCCGCTGTCGCAGGGGAGGGAGATATTCGCGGAGCGGCGGTAGTCCCCTCCCCTGCGCAGCGGGGGAGGGTTAGGGAGGGGGCACGCGGATTGGGATGAGCGGCAACAGGCCAAAATCAGCGCTTCCGCACCGCGCGGCCTTGAGCATCCTGCTTCTCAGCGCGCTGACGACCGGAGCCGCCTGGGCCCAGGGGCCGCTCGACCGGACCGAGCCGGGGCACATGCCGCCGGTGCCGCCCGGCGGCTATAATCTGCCGCTGTCGCCGCCGGTGGTCCAGTACCCCTTGCCGCCGCAATGGGTGACGATCCGCTCCACCCAGGACTGGCGGCACGCCGGAACCTTCGAGAAGGAGCTGAGCAAAGCCTGCGCCGCCCGCCAGTTCCGCGAGCAGATGCCCATGCGTTACCGCGCCATTTTCAAAGGCGAGGTCCTGGGCGTCGCCTTCGGCCATGGCCTGAACCTGCACGACCCGAAGAAGCAGGCGAACCGCAAGCTGATCTACCTGTTCCGCAACGGCGACAGCACCGGCTGCACCATCGTGTCGATCACCAACGAGGACCTGCGCGTCCTCAACGACGCGCAGCCCGCCGGGGCGCCGAAGCGGTAGGAGTCATTCCTCACCGGCTGCGCCGCCGAAGACCTCCGCGAAGCCGGCGATCAGGGCGGCGTCCACATCCTCCATGGTGACGAGGTGGCCGAGCGCCACGATGGAGGTCACCCCATGCTCGCTGATGCCACAGGGGACGATGCCGGCGAAGTGGGACAGGTCCGGCTCGACGTTCAGGGCGACGCCGTGGAAGCTGACCCAGCGGCGCACCCGCACGCCGATCGCGGCGATCTTGTCTTCCTGGCCGGGCGCGCCGCCATAGGGCCCCTTGTCCACCCAGATGCCGACGCGGCCCTCCCGCCGTTCGCCGCGGATGTTGAAGGCGGCCAGCGTGCGGATCAGCCACTCCTCCAGATCCTGGACGAAGGCGCGGATGTCGGCGCCGCGGGTCTTGAGGTCCAGCATCACATAGGCCACGCGCTGGCCCGGCCCGTGGTAGGTGAATTGCCCGCCGCGTCCGGCCTGATAGACGGGGAAGCGGCCCGGCTCCAGCAGATCCTCCTCCCGCGCGCTGGTGCCGGCGGTGTAGAGGGGCGGATGCTCCAGCAGCCAGACCAGCTCCGGCGCGGTGCCGGCGCGGATGGCCTCGACGCGCGCCTCCATCTCGGCCAGCGCGTCGGGGTAGGGGACGGGCGTGTCGCTGATGCGCCATTCCACCGCCCTGGCCGGGGCGGGAGCGGCGGCTGGCTCTTATAAACATCTCCGAGCCCACGGGAATAAGGCGGATCTCGGATGCCGCCTTCTGGCTGAAAAAAAAAAGAAACGTCAGCGCCAAACGCGACCACTGAGTACCGGGGTAGTAGGCGATGTCGGGGGGAGGGGGAAGTGACGGAACGGTGAGGAGCATAGGGAAGTGCAACGATGGGGGTGGCGTGCAGGAGC
>NZ_WHOR01000114.1:0-17436 GCF_013340925.1 Azospirillum formosense | reverse complement strand
GGCAGGGGCCGCTGCTGGCGGCCGGCGACCGCATCCGGCCCAAGCTGTCGCACCTATCGCCGCTCAGCGGCTGGCGCCGCATCTTCGCGCGCCACGCGCTGGTCGAATTCCTGAAGAGTCTCGTGAAACTGGCGATCATCGCCTGCGCCGTCTGGTTCGCCGTGGCGCCCTACATCGATTGGACGGAGGGGATCGTGGGCATGGACGTTGCGGCGCTGCCCGACCTGCTGCGGGACCTGACCCTGCGGCTGCTGCTGGCCGTCCTCCTGGCGACGGTGGTGATGGCCGCCGTGGACGTGCTGTGGAACCGGCTGGAGTGGCGGCGCCGCCTGCGCATGACCTTCCAGGAGCTGAAGGACGAGTTCAAGCAGACCGAGGGCGATCCCCATCTGAAGGCGAAGCTGCGCGAGATCCGGCGCGACCGCTCGAAGCGCCGCATGATGGCGAACGTGCCGCGCGCCACGGTGGTCATCGCCAACCCGACCCACTTCGCGGTGGCGCTGGAGTACGACCGCGCCAAGATGCCGGCGCCGGTCTGCCTCGCCAAGGGGGCCGACCTCGTGGCGCTGCGCATCCGCGCCGTGGCGGAGGAGAACGGCGTGCCGGTGATCGAGAATCCGCCGCTGGCCCGCGCCCTCTACGCCGCGTCGGAGGTCGATGCGGTCATCCCGCTGCAGCATTATCAGGCGGTGGCCGAGGTGATGATGTATGTGCTGCGCCTCAAGAACGGAGGGGCCGCGCAGCCGGCGCAGCGGGCGTGACGGGGCGGGCGTGACGGGCCGTGCATGATGGGGCGGACGCCGGATGGTTTGGAATTCCGCTTAATGTCTTCTCAACGGGTTTGGCGGTAGACGAAGGAACTCTTCCCCTTCCGCGGCGCATCACGGCAATGAGTGACAGCGACGACCTGTTCGAGATGTACCGCTCCGACCGCGCGGCCTCCGGCGTGCTGAAGGGGGAGGCGCTGGCCGCCGCGCTGGCCGACAACGTGCGGCGCAGCTTCGCCGAGATGGACCGGCTGATCGCGGAGGTGAACCAAGCGCTGGCCCAGGCCCGCTACGCGCTGCGCCTCGCCCCCGCGGTGGTGGACCGCAGCGCCTACGTCCAGCACGACCGCTCGTCCGAGAGCTTCCGCGATTACCTGCGCCTGTGGAGCCACCGCCGTGCCGAGGCGGGCAGCGGCGGCATGCATTGGGAAGCGAAGATCCTGGTCACCGACAGCCGCCGCCGCACGGCGGAACTCGGTCTGGGCGTCGCCGTCGAGTGGCCCACCGCGGATCGCGCGGCCGATTGCGCCTTCGTGGAGTTCTGGACAACCGGCCAGGGCGTCAACCTGCCCTCCGAGGGCCGCAACTTCCAGCGCGCCCTGGTCGCCTGCCTGCGGCGGCTGGAGGAGGCGGGGGAGATCACGCCCGCGGTGAAGCGCTGACCGCGGTGGCCGGGCGGCCATCACCTCCCCTCACCGTTCGAACTTCGTCGCCATGATGATCGACGAGGTCGTCCGCTCGATGCCGTCGATGGCGCCGATGCGGTCGATCAGCGCGTCCATCTCCTCCATGCTCCCGGTCCGCACCACGGCGATCAGGTCATGCGCGCCGCTGATGGCGTGGAGCGCCCGCACCTCCGGGATGCGCTTCAGCGCCTGGACCACCGCGGCGGTCAGCTTGGGCGACAGGTTGATGGAGACATGGGCGCGGATCATCCGGCGCGCCGTCTCGTCCGACAGCCGCACCGTGTAGCCGGCGATCACGCCGCGCTCCTCCAGCCGCTGGATGCGGCTCTGCACCGTGCTGCGCGACACGCGCAGGCGGCGGGCCAGCGCGGCCGTGGGCTCCCGCGCGTTGTCCTGAAGCGCGTCGAGAAGGTGCTGATCCAGCTCGTCCATCATATCGCCGGCCTTTCCGTCAATCCGCCGAGCATAACTGGGCGTTTCGTCACCCTGCACCCTGCACATCGACAGGCCGTCCGGTCAAGATTGCGTCATAACGACGCAAACCAACGAAGCAGGGGGTACGGGACGATGCGCGACATTCTTCTGATGGGCGGCGGCAAGATCGGCGAAACCATCGGCGACTTCCTGAAGGCCACGGGCGATTACCGGGTGACCGTCGCCGACCGTTCGGCGGACGCGCTGGAGCGGTTGCCCGCCCACCCGCGGATGGAGACGCGCGTGGTCGACGCTGCCGACCCCGCCGACCTCGCCGAGGCGATGCGCGGCAAGTTCGCGGTGCTGAGCGCGCTGCCCTACCACCTGACGGTCGGGGTGGCGGAGGCGGCGCGGGACGCCGGCACCCACTACCTCGACCTGACGGAGGACGTGGCGAGCACGCGGCGCGTCAAGGAGCTGGCCGACGGCGCGCGCTCGGCCTTCATCCCGCAATGCGGGCTGGCGCCGGGCTTCATCTCCATTGTCGCCAACGACGTGGCCTCGCGCTTCGACACGCTGGACACGGTGCGGATGCGCGTCGGCGCCCTGCCGAAATACCCGTCCAACGCGTTGAACTACAACCTCACCTGGAGCACCGAGGGCGTCATCAACGAGTATCTGGAACCCTGCGAGGCCATCGTCGAAGGCCGCCTCGTCTCCGTTCCGCCGCTGGAGGAGCGCGAGGAGTTTTCCCTCGACGGCGTGCTGTACGAGGCGTTCAACACCTCGGGTGGGCTGGGCACGCTGTGCGAGACGCTGGCGGGCAAGGTGCGGACGCTCAACTACCGCTCCGTCCGTTATCCGGGGCACCGCGATCTGATGAAGGCGCTGCTGCACGACCTGCGGCTGGGCAGCCGGCGGGAACTGCTGAAGGACATCCTGGAACACTCGATCCCGGCGACTCTCCAGGACGTCGTGCTGATCTTCGTGACGGTGACCGGGACGAAGCGGGGCCGGCTGCTCCAGGAAACCTACGCCAACAAGATCTACGGGCGGGAGATCGGCGGCACCTTCTACAACGGCATCCAGATCACCACCGCGTCGGGCATGTGCGCCGTGCTCGACCTGCTGGCCGACGGCATGCTGCCGCAGCGGGGCTTCGTGAAGCAGGAGGAGGTGCGCTACGCCGACTTCATCGCCAACCGCTTCGGGCGCAACTACGCGATGACCGACGCGGCCCCCCAGCAGGGCGCCCAGCAGGGGGCGGGACGCGCCGCTTGAGCAGCGGCATCCCACCCCAACCGGCGCCGCGCCTCAGATCACCTCGCGGGCGCGGCCCTTGAAGACGGTGGCGGCGATCTTCAGGGCGTCGGGGGTGCCGCGGGCCAGCGCCTCGGTGAAGTGCAGGGCCTGCTTGGCCTGGACCTTCGGCGGCATCGGCGGCTCGTTGGTGTCGACGAGGCAGTCCACCACCACCGGTCCGGGATGGGCGAGGGCGGCGTCCAGCGTGGCGCCGCAGTCCTTCGGATCGGTGATGGTGAAGCCCTTGCCGCCGCAGGCCTCCGCCACCTTGGCGAAGTCGATGGGCTGGAGGTCGCAGACATACTCGGGGTTGCCCAGCATGGCGATCTGCTCCCACTTGATCTGGCCGAGCGAATTGTTGTTGTTGATGATGACCTTGATCGGCAGCTTGTACTTCACCGCCGTGGCGAAGTCGGCCATCAGCATGGAAAAGCCGCCGTCCCCGACATAGGCGACCACCTGCCGGCCGGGATGGGCGAGCTGCGCCGCGATGGCGTAGGGAACGCCCGGTGCCATGGTGGCGAGGTTGCCGGCCAGGGAGTGCATCTGGCCGCGCCGCGCCGGAATCTGCCGCGCCCACCAGGTGGCGATGGTGCCGCTGTCGCAGGCGACGATGGCCGTGTCGGACAGGCGCTTGCCCAGTTCCCAGGCGACGACCTGCGGTTTCATCGGCAGGTCGGGGCGGGTGCCGCGCTCCTCCATCAGCGTCATCCACTCCGCCTTGCCCGCCTGCGCCGTCTTCAGGAAGGAGCGGTCCTCGTGCCGCCGCACCCGCTCGGTCAGGATGTCCAGCGCCAGCCCGCAGTCGCCGACCAGCCCGGCCTCCACCGGATAGCGCAGGCCGATGCGCGCCGCGTCGATGTCGATCTGGATGGCGCGGGCCTGCCCCGGCTTCGGATAATACTCGATGTAGGGGAAGGTCGAGCCGGCGATCAGCAGCGTGTCGCAGGTCTCCAGCGCCTCCTGCGAGGGGGCGGTGCCGAGCAGCCCGACCTGTCCCGTCGTGAAGGGGCTGTCGTCCGGCACCGCGGCCTTGCCCAGCAGCGCCTTGACGATCACCGCCCCCAGCTTGTCGGCCAGCCGTTCGAGCTGGTCGGTCGCCCTCAGCGCGCCCTGGCCGGCCAGGATGACGACGCGCTTGCCGGCGTCGAGGATCTCCACGGCGCGGCGGGTCTGCGCCTCCGACGGGACGGGAAGCTGTGGGGCGAACAGGGCGGTGTTGTGGCCCTTCACGTTGCGCGGCGCGCGCATGTCGGCGCCGATGCCCTGCTCCTGCAAATCGACGGGGATGGTGATGTGCGACACGCCGCGGTGGGCGAGCGCGGTGCGGCAGGCGAGGTTGGCGATGTTGCGGACATGCGCCGCCCCCATGATGCGCTGGTTGTAGAGCGCGACGTCCTGGAACACCTTGTCCAGCTCCACGTCCTGCTGGGTGTAGGTGCCGACGAGGTCGTGGTACTGCAGCCCGGTGATCGCCAGCACCGGCTGGTGGTCGAGCTTGGCGTCGTAGAGGCCGTTCAGCAGATGCAGCCCGCCGGGGCCGGAGGTGGCGATGCACACGCCCAGCCGCCCGGTGAACTTGGCGTAGCCGCAGGCGGCGAAGGCCGCCGCCTCCTCGTGACGGACCTGGATGAAGCGGATCTCGTCCTGGCGGCGGCGCAATGCCTCGACGATGCCGTTGATGCCGTCGCCGGGCATGCCGAAGATCGTGTCCACACCCCAATCCACCAGAACATCCACCAGGATGTCGGAAGCCGTGCTCGCCATGAGGGAGTCTCCGTCGCAAACGGTCGTGATGAAGTCGCTCGATCCATCGGCAACCGAGCGGAGCCGGGACGGTTCCCCGAACGGCGGGGGCAGCGTGATCGCATTTGAAATCCCCTCTCCCCGGAGGGGAGAGGGTTATGAAGTTCACATGCGATTGCCCTGTGATGGACGTTCTTAGCCCTTGACCTCAAGTTAAGTTAAGGTTTTAGAGTGGCTGTAATGTATCTGGCATGCCAGTGGTGCCCCGCTCAGTCCGGGCGTCCGAAGGCAGTCCGGGCGCAGGATGGAGCAACCACCCGGGCGGGCGAAAGAATGACGACAACCGGTCTAAGGGAAAGTGCGCAGCGGTCGGCGGCAACGACGCGGTCGATGCGCGTCCATCATATGGAGCGGGTGGCGCCTCATGTGCTGCTGGTGGAGCTTCGCGACCCGGACGGCGAGGACTTGCCACCCTACGAGCCGGGCGCGCACATCGACGTGCATCTGCCGGACGGGGCGGTGCGCTCCTACTCATTGTGCGGCGACCCGGCGGATCGCACCGCCTACCGGATCGCCGTCCTGAACCTGCCGGGCGGGCGGGGGTCGCGCTTCATCCATGGGGAATTGCGGCTCGGCACCGCCGTCGCCATCGCTCCGCCCCGCAACAATTTTCGCTTCGACGACGCCCCGCGCTACCGGTTCATCGCCGGGGGCATCGGCATCACGCCTCTGCTGCCGATGATCCGCGAGGCGTCGCGCCGGGGAGCCGACTGGGTCCTGCATTATTGCGTGCGCAGCGCGGCCGAAGCACCGTTCCTCGCCGAGCTTGGCGAGCTGGGCAACGGCGAGGTGGTGGTTCACGCCGCGGACGAAGGCCGACGGCTGGCGGTAAACGACCTGCTCGCGGCGACGCCCGACGATGCCCTGATCTATTGCTGCGGCCCGCAGCGCCTGATGGACGCGGTGGCGAGCGCGGCGCGGCCGTCGCAGGACGTGCGCTTCGAATGGTTCACGCCGCGCGCGGATGCGGGGCGTGACGCGGCGCCGGACGACCGCTTCGAGGTCGTCTGCGCCCGCTCCGGCGTGACCGTCACGGTGACGGAGGGGGTGAGCGTGCTGGACGCGCTCGACGCCGCCGGCGTTTCCGTCGCCTCGTCATGCGAGCAGGGCATCTGCGGCACCTGCGAGACGGCGGTGCTGGAGGGGGAGCCCGACCATCGCGACAGCGTCCTGTCCGACGCCGAACGCGCCGCCGGAAAGACGATGATGATCTGCGTGTCGCGCGCCCGCAGCGCACGCCTGGTTCTGGACATTTGACCGAAACACAGGGACGAGGGGGGAACTCATGACCGAGAACGATCTGCAACGGCTGGGGCTGGCGCTGCTGAACAGCCCGGCCGAGGCCATCGCCTATTCCGACCGCGAGGGCATCATCCGTTTCTGGAACGCGGGGGCGGAGCGCGTGTTCGGCTTCACCGCCGAGGAGGCGCTCGGCCAGTCGCTGGACATCATCATTCCGGACCGTCAGCGCCAACGCCATTGGGACGGCTACGATCAGGTGATGAAGACGGGCGAGAGCCGTTACGGCAGCGGCGATCTTCTGTCGGTGCCGGCGACGCGCAAGGACGGAACCCGCATCTCGGTGGAGTTCACCATCGTGCCGCTGAAGGATGCGGACGGCGCCATGATGGGGATGGCGGCGGTCATGCGCGACGTCACCGCCCGGTTCGACGAAGTGAAGGCCCTGCGCCGCCAAGCCGCCGGACGCTGAGCCACCCGTTGATGCCCGAGCTTCCAAAATCGGAACCCTCCTGGGCGGGGACAGTTGAGAAGGGCTGTACCTCCAAGACATCAGCGTAAGGAGTGCGTCATGCGCAATCTGATGATCGCGGCGTCGGCCGCGATGCTTCTGGCCGCCTGTTCGGGCATGGACAGCGGCGGAACGAGCGGCAGCGGGATGAACAGCGGCGGTTCCGGCAGCAGCATCTCGGGTGGCGGCGCGTCCGGCAACCTGGGCGTGGACGAGCCGAACGCCAATCCGAACGCGACCAGTTCCAACCCCGGTCCTTACAGCGGCGGTCCTTACAGCGGGTCCGGCGTCAGTGAGCCGCAAAGCCGCACGCGGTCGCCCAACGAGTCCGGCATGGATCAAGGCATGACCCGCCAGTCGCTGCCGAACCGCTCCGGCGCCGGGTGGTAACCCGCAACGGCACGGCCATCCTGCGGAATTCCGGACCCGAGCAAATAGGGAGAACCTGACCGGCCTGCGCTGGAACCTGCGGCGGTCCGCGAGGTTCCTACCCTGCCGGGCACACCGGCTGGGTTTCAGAACGCGCAGGAGCGGTCCATGCTGAAATGGGCGTTGATCTTTTTCGTGGTGTCTCTGGTCGCCGGCGCGCTCGGCTTCACCAACGTGTCGTCGGCCACCGCGGGAGTCGCGAAGATCCTCTTCGGGATCGCGCTGATCATCTTCCTGGTCTTCCTCGTGCTCGCCCTGCTGGCCGGCGAGGTGATCTTCTGATCCGTCAGCTAGCCCCCAGTCAACTGGCCCCCAGTCAGCTAGCCCCCAGTCAGCGGGAGCGGAGAATGGACAGCGCGCGGGCGAAGGCCTGATCGTTGGCCGCGTTGGGGATGCCGTTGGACGGCGGGGCGGATTGCCCGTCCTCCGCAGCCGGCTCCGCGATGGTCTCGTCGGGCTGGATGCCGATCTGGTGGATCGACTGGCCCGACGGTGTGTAGTAGCGCGCCGTGGTCAGCTTCAGCGCCCCGCTGTCGAAGGGGATGACGCTCTGGATGATCCCCTTGCCGAAGGTCGTCGTGCCGATCACCGTCGCGCGCCGGTGGTCCTTGAGCGCCCCGGTCAGGATCTCCGCGGCGGAGGCGGATTTCGCGTTGACCAGCACCACCAGCGGCAGGCCGTCCGTCTCGTCACCCGGCGTGGCGATGTATGTCTTGTCCGCCCCGCGTCCGGGGCCGCGGGCGGTCAGGATCGTTCCCTTGTCGAGGAAGGCGTCGGCGACGCGGACGCTCGCCTGCACCAGCCCGCCGGGGTTGTCGCGCACATCGATGATGAAGCCGCCGATGTCCGGCCCGATCCGCTCGCGCAGCGAGCGGATGGCCGTGCTGACCCCGGTGGCGGTCTGGCGGTCGAAGCGGGTGATGCGGATGTAGCCCACCGTGCCGACGGCGGCCAGCCGGACCGAGGGGATGCGCAGCTTGCCGCGGACCACGCTGACCTCGAAGGGCTCCGGTGTCCCGGTTCGCAGGACGGTCAGCGACACCGCCGCCCCTTCCGGTCCGCTCAGCATCTGCTTGACCGTCGCCAGTTCAGCCCCGCCCACCGGCTGCTGGTCCACCGCCAGGATCACGTCACCCGAGCGCAGCCCGGCGGCCTCCGCGGGGGACTCGGGAACGGTCTCGACGATGCGGACGCGGGTGCCGTGGGCCTCGTAGCGGATGCCCAGCCCGGCGAAGGCGCCGTCGTTCGACGCCTGCAACTGCCGGTATTCGCCGTCGTCCAGATAGGCGGAGTAGCGGTCCCGCTCGGCCATCGCCTTGATGGCGATGTCCACCAGCTCGTGGTCGGTCAGCGGCTCGACATACTGGCCGCGGATGGTGCGCAGCGCCCGCAGGAAACGGTCGACCTCTTCCGCCTCTGTACTGTGGCCGTAGGGGGTGGAGTCGCCCGCGGCCTGCGCGCTCCGTCCGGCGGTCATGGCCCCCGGGATCGCGAGGAAGGCGCAAAGGGCGGCGGCGGTAACGAGGCGCAGCTTCACGGCGGCAATCTCTCGGGATCGGAGCGGCGATGCTTCGAAATTAGCCGCGAATTGGTTTATGTACCGTTAACCATAACCGGGGCGTGTTAGTCTTTGCCCAGGCCGACGGACCGCCGCCATGCCGGCTCCGACAGGCGCCCGACCAGGAAGTCGGCCAGCACCCCGACCTTTGCCGGGCGTGTGCGGGCCGACGGCGTGACGAAGTAGAGCCCGCCTTTCGGCAACGACCAGTCGGTCAGGATGGCGGTCAGCCGCCCGTCCGCCAGATGCTCCGCGGCCATGAACTCCGGCAGTTCGGCGATCGCCAGACCCTCCAGGAGCATCGGCACCAGAGCGTCGGCGTTGGTGACGCGCAGCGGGCCGGACGGCGTCACGCTCTCCTCCTCGCCGGCGCCGTTGGTGAAATGCCAGATGTCCTGGCGCCGCCGGTACGCGTAGCCCAGGCAATGGTGGTCCTTCAGGTCACGGGGATGGCGGGGCAGGCCGTGGCGGGCAATGTAGGCGGGGGCGGCAAGGACGACGGGAGCGACGGGGCACAGCCGCCGGGCCACCAGGGAGCTGTCCGGAAGCACGGCGATCCGCAGCGCCGCGTCGAAGCCTTCGCCCACCAGATCGACGGTCGCGTCGCTCAAATGCAGGTCGATGGAAATCTCCGGATAGAGGCGGAAGAAGTCCGGCAGCAGGGGCGCCACCCAGCGCAGCCCGAACGACATCGGCACTGCCAGACGGATCAGTCCGCGCGGGCGGCTGGACAGTTCGCGCGCCGCGTTCTCGGCCGCTTCCGCCTCGTCATAGAGGCGCATCGCGCGCTCGGCCAGGGAATGGCCGAAGTCGGTCAAGGCCAGCCGGCGCGAGGTGCGGTTGAACAGCCGTCCGCCCAACCGCTCTTCCAACCGGCCGACCGCCCGCGACACCGTGGCGACCGACACGCCCATGGCGCGGGCCGCACCGGCGAAGGAGCGCTCCTCCACGACCTTGGCGAACATCGCCAATCCCTCGAAATCCGGCAGCTTCGACATCGTCAATCCTGCAACGATGGTTTTCAGTCGTTTCTATTTCGATGTGTGTCCGCCGTCGATAGCTTTGTCTCCAGCGAACAACCCAATCCCAAGGAGACTTCCCATGTCACGCAAGCTCGACGGCAAGATCGCCCTCGTCACCGGCGCCACCAGCGGAATCGGCCTCGCCGCGGCCAAACGCTTCGCCGCCGAAGGTGCGGCCGTCTACCTCACCGGCCGCCGCCAATCCGAACTGGAGGCCGCGGTCGCGGCGATCCGCGCCGCCGGCGGAACGGCGACGGGTGTGCAGGCCGACTCGTCCAATCTGGGCGATCTCGACCGGCTCTATGCCCGGATCCAGAGCGAGGCGGGCCGTCTCGACGTGCTGTACGCCAACGCCGGCGGCGGCGGCATGCTGCCGCTGGGCGCCATCACCGAGGAACAGTACGAGGACACCTTCAACCGCAATGTGAAGGGCGTGCTGTTCACCGTGCAGAAGGCGCTGCCTTTGCTCGGCCGGGGCGCGTCGGTGATCCTCGCCGGGTCCACTGCCGGCAGCATGGGCACGGCGGCCTTCAGCGTCTACAGCGCCAGCAAGGCGGCGGTGCGCAACTTCGCCCGCAGCTGGATCCTGGATCTGAAGGACCGCGGCATCCGGGTCAACACGCTCAGCCCCGGTCCGATCCGCACGCCGGGTCTGGTCGAGTTGGCCGGTCCGGACACGGCGCAGCAGCAGGGGCTGGTGGATTATCTGGCGGCGCAGGTGCCGCTGGGCCGCGTCGGCGATCCCGACGAAATCGCCAAGGCCGCCGTCTTCCTGGCGTCCGACGACAGCAGCTTCGTCAACGGCGTGGAGCTGTTCGCCGACGGCGGCATGGCCCAAGTCTGAGTTATGTCTGAGTTCGGTGTCGGACGGGGAGAGCGGCTTCCGATCCCCCGCCCAACGCTGAAGACGGCCCTTACGCCTGATCGAGGGTGATCCCTTCGATCAGGTCGCCCACGTCGTCGCAGCGGTCGGTGACGGCTTCCAGCAGTTCATAGAGTTCGCGGCGGCCCAGGAAGTCGATCATCTCCGGACGCTCGGCGATCAGGGACTTCATCGCGTCGCGCAGGATTTCGTCGGCCTCGTCCTCCAGGTCGGAGATCTGGCCGCAGATGTGCAGGATGCGGTCGGCGTTGACGGTGATGCGGGTCAGCAGCGGCATGACCTCGGACAGCAGGGCGGCTTGGCGACGGCCGATCGCCGCCATGCGCATCATCCGGTCGTCGAAGGTTTCGATCCCGTAGAGCGCGGCGAGACCAGGAACCTCGTCCATCAGGTCGATGCAGTCGTCCAGCGCGTTGATCAGCGCCTGGATCTCCGACCGATCGAAGGGGGTGATGAAGGTGCGGTGCAGCCCACGCCCGGCGTCCTTGGCGACGCGGTCGGCGTCCTTTTCGATCCGCTTCAGCGCGGCGGTGCGCTCGCCCCGTTCCTCCGGCCCAGCCTGCATGACGGCTTCCAGGGCGGCCGCGGCGTCGACGATGTGGCGGGCTTGTTCGATGAATTGCTCAATGACCCGTTCTTCCTTGGGCATCATGGAGCGGATGGCGCGCAGCAACAGCATGGAAACGGTTCTCTCGATCGGTTCTGCCGTTTCCTCTTAACGCCGGGCGTCATGAATTTGCAGCAAAAACGTCATACGGGCGGGGTCTGTCTGCCCTGACGTAGGCGCCCCATCCCTTCCCATTCCCTATTTCCTGCGCCTGTAGCGCCAGCCCTCCCAGCGGCGTGGGAGAGCGTGCATGTGCGGCAAAACGTCCAGAACGACGAAAGTACCGGTACTTAGGGATGGAGCTGGTACCGGCACTTGACCTCGGTCAAGCCGCTTCCTGGGCGAAAGGATGAAGCTCCGCGGCGATAACGTTCGATCAATCCATGGGATCGCCATGAACGCGCCGCCCGCCCGCACCGCCGATACCGCCGCCCCGACCCGCCGCTTCGAGGGGCTGGTCTTCTTCGCCCTGTCCATCCTGATCTGGCCGTTCCTGGCGGTCGGCATGGTCGGGGCTTACGGCTTCTCCGTCTGGATGTACCAGATCCTGTCCCACTCCGGCGGGATGTGAGGCGGCCATGCCCGAACTGCACATTTCCAGCCTCGTCATCCAGCACGCGCCCGACCGCACCGCCGCCCTGAAGGAGGTGGTCTGCGCGCTTGCCGGCGCCGACTGGCACGCGTCGGAGAACGGCAAGGCCATCGTCACGCTGGAAACGGCGTCCGAGGCCGAGGTTCTGGACCGCATCGCCGACATCAACGCCATGGCGGGCGTCCACACCACCACGCTGGTCTACCACCACTACGAGGACGCCGAGCGCTGCGCGGAGCCGATGCCCGCCGACACCGCCCTCGTCCCCCACGCCCATTGACGCCCGTCCAAGAAAAGACGACCCGCCCCAGGAGGCACCCCCCTATGTCCCTGACCCGCCGTGATTATCTGAAGGTCCAAGCCGCCGTGACCGCGGCGGCGGCGGCCGGTGTGAGCCTGCCGTCCGTCATCCAGCCCGCCGAGGCCGGCACCCTGACGGCCGGCGCCGACGCCAAGCTCACCTGGTCGAAGGCCCCCTGCCGCTTCTGCGGCACCGGCTGCGGCGTCATGGTCGGCGTGAAGGAGGGGCGCATCGTCGCCACCCACGGCGACGTGAAGGCCGAGGTCAACCGCGGCCTGAACTGCGTGAAGGGCTATTTCCTGTCCAAGATCATGTACGGCGAGGACAGGCTGACCCAGCCGCTGCTGCGCATGAAGGACGGCCAGTTCCACAAGGAAGGCGAATTCACCCCGATCAGCTGGGACCAGGCCTTCGACATCATGGCCACCAAGTGGAAGGAGACCCTGAAGAAGAAGGGTCCGACCGCGGTGGGCATGTTCGGCTCCGGCCAGTGGACGATCATGGAAGGCTACGCCGCCTCCAAGTTCATGAAGGCCGGCCTGCGCTCCAACAACCTGGACCCCAACGCCCGCCACTGCATGGCGTCGGCGGTGGTCGGCTTCATGCGCACCTTCGGCATGGACGAGCCGATGGGCTGCTACGACGACATGGAGCAGGCCGACGCCTTCGTGCTGTGGGGCTCCAACATGGCGGAGATGCACCCCATCCTGTGGACCCGCGTCACCGACCGCCGGCTGACCCATGAGGGCTGCAAGGTCGCCGTCCTGTCCACCTACGAGCACCGCAGCTTCGACCTCGCCGACATCGGTCTGGTCTTCACGCCGCAGTCCGATCTGGCGATCCTCAACTACATCGCCAACCACATCATCAAGACGGGCCGGGTAAACCAGGAGTTCATCGCCAAGCACGTCAACTTCAAGCGCGGCCGCGACGACATCGGCTACGGTCTGCGGCCCGAGCATCCGCTGGAGAAGCAGGCGAAGAACGCGGCCAAGGCCAACGAGTCGGACCCGATCTCCTTCGAGGAGTTCGCCAAGTTCGTCGAGCCCTACACGCTGGAGAAGGCGCACGAGCTGTCGGGCGTGCCGAAGAACCGGCTGGAGGCGCTGGCCGAGCTGTACGCCGACCCGAAGGTGAAGGTCATGTCCTTCTGGACCATGGGCTTCAACCAGCACACCCGCGGCGTCTGGGCCAACAACCTCGTCTACAACATCCATCTGCTGACCGGGAAGATCAGCCAGCCGGGCTGCGGCCCCTTCTCGCTGACCGGCCAGCCGTCGGCCTGCGGCACGGCGCGCGAGGTCGGCACCTTCTCGCACCGGCTGCCCGCCGACATGGTGGTCACCAACCCGGAACACCGCAAGCACGCCGAGGAGATCTGGAAGCTGCCGGAAGGCACGATCCCGGACAAGGTCGGCTATCACGCCGTCCAGCAGGACCGCATGCTGAAGGACGGCAAGCTCAACGCCTACTGGGTCCAGTGCAACAACAACATGCAGACGGCGCCGAACACGGCGAACGAGACCTACCAGGGCTACCGCAACCCGGAAAACTTCATCGTCGTGTCGGACGCCTATCCGACGGTGACGGCGCTCGCCGCCGACCTGATCCTGCCGACCGCCATGTGGGTGGAGAAGGAGGGCGGCTACGGCAACGCCGAACGCCGCACGCAGGTCTGGCACCAGCTCGTCGGCGCGCCCGGCGAGGCGCGCTCCGACCTCTGGCAGATCATCGAGTTCTCCAAGCGCTTCAAGATCGAGGAGGTGTGGCCGGAAGAACTGATCGCCAAGAAGCCTGACGTGCGCGGCAAGACCCTGTACGACGTGCTGTACTGCAACGGTCAGGTCAACGCCTTCCCGCTGTCGGACTGCGACCCGGCCTATGAGAACCGCGAATCGCAGGCCTTCGGCTTCTACGTCCATAAGGGCCTGTTCGAGGAATACGCCACCTTCGGGCGCGGCCACGGCCACGATCTGGCTCCCTACGACATGTACCACCAGGAGCGTGGCCTGCGCTGGCCGGTGGTGAACGGCAAGGAGACGAAGTGGCGCTACCGCGAGGGCTTCGACCCCTACGTTCCGGCGGGCGAGGGCGTGCGCTTCTACGGCAACAAGGACGGCAAGGCGAACATCTTCGCGCTGCCCTATGAGCCGGCGGCGGAATCGCCGGACAAGGACTACCCGTTCTGGCTCTGCACCGGCCGCGTGGTCGAGCATTGGCACTCCGGCTCCATGACGCTGCGCGTTCCGGAGCTGCGCAAGGCCTTCCCCAACGCCGTCGTCTTCATCCATCCCGACGACGCCAAGGACCTGAACCTGCGGCGCGGGCAGGAGGTGCGCATCGCCTCCCGCCGCGGCGAGGTGCGGGTGCGGGTCGAGACGCGGGGCCGCAACAAGCCGCCGCGGGGCCTCGTCTTCGTGCCCTTCTTCGACCACACGGTGCTCATCAACAAGGTGACGCTGGACGCCACCGACCCGCTGAGCAAGCAGACCGACTTCAAGAAATGCGCGGTCAAGATCATTCCTGTCGCGTGAGGAGCCCGTCCATGAAGACCCGCATCACCTTTGCCGCCCTCGCGCTGGCCGCGGCCATGCCGCTCCTGGTGTCCGGCGTGTTCGCCGCGGACGGGGCCGCCCCCGCGAAGGTTCCCTCCGGCCCGCACCCGATCACCCAGGAGATCCCCGCCGACCCAATGGCGAAGGAGATCACCGATGATCACAAGCGGGCGCGGAACTACGCCGACCAGCCGCCGCTGATCCCGCATGCGATCCGCGACTACCAGATCGACCTGAACATCAACAAGTGCATGACCTGCCATGACCGCAAGAACACCGAGGGCTCGCAGGCCCCGATGATCTCGGTCACCCACTTCCAGGACCGCGACGGCCAGACGCTGGGCGCGGTCAGCCCGCGGCGCTACTTCTGCACCCAGTGCCACGTGCCGCAGACCGACGCCCAGCCGATCACCGGCAACCGCTTCCGCGACATCGACAGCATCCTGGCCGGTGGAAAGGCCGGCGGAAAGGAAGGCGCCAAATGAAGGGCCTTCTGAGCTTCGCCGGGCGCTTCTGGCGTGTCTTCTCGCGGCCCAGCGTGCATTTCAGCCTGGGCTTCCTGACCCTGGGCGGCTTCCTGGCCGGCGTGATGTTCTGGGGCGGCTTCAACACCGCCCTGGAGGTCACCAACAAGGAGGCCTTCTGCATCTCCTGCCACGAGATGAAGAACAATCCCTACGAGGAGCTGAAGCAGACCATCCACTTCACCAACCGCTCCGGCGTGCGCGCCACCTGCCCGGACTGCCACGTCCCGCACGATTGGACGCACAAGATCGGCCGCAAGATGCAGGCGTCGAAGGAGGTCTGGGGCAAGATCTTCGGCACCATCGACACCCGCGAGAAGTTCCTGGACAAGCGGCTGGAACTGGCCACCCACGAATGGGACCGGCTGAAATCCAACAACTCCCTGGAATGCCGCAACTGCCACAGCGCGGAATCCATGGACATCACCCGCCAGAACCCGCGGGCGGCCAAGATGCACGAGACCTACCTGTTCACGGGTGAGCGGACCTGCATCGACTGCCACAAGGGCATCGCCCACCGGCTTCCCGACATGAAGGGCGTCGAGCCCGGCTGGACCGGAACTGTGTCGGCGAAGTGAAACGTCGGCTCGAAACAGAAAACCCCTTCCTCCGGCCTCGGAGGAAGGGGTTTTTCGTTTGTGGCGGCGATGCTCAGGACGCCGACAGGATGTCCGTGCCCTTCACGACGGCGCCGCCCTTCAGCACGAATTCCGTCTCGCCGTTGACGCTGCGGACCTCCTTCACCGTGTCGGTCGTCACGGTGGCGGTGGTCAGCGACGTGCCCGCCTTGTCCTTCGCCGTCACGCGCACGAGGTAGGTGCCGTCCGCGGCGGTGGCGCCGTCGCTGCGCTTGCCGTCCCAGGTGAAGGTCTGCCGGCCGGTCTTCGGGCTGCCGGGGGCGCTGTAGATCACTTGCCCGGCGTCGTTCACCACCTCGATCTTCACCGACGCGGCGGCCCCGTCGATGGCGTAGGCCATCTCCGCCTTGCCCTCCGACAGGCTGATGCGGTCGGACGCGGCCTCCACCTTGCGGCCCAGATAGGCCATGTCCAGCCGCATGCCGCTGTTCTTCAGCGTGTCCAGCACCTGCCCCAGCGTCTGGTTCGTCTGCACGCCCTGTTCCACGGTGGAGAGTTGGGCGAGCTGCGTCATGAACTGGGTGGCGTCCATGGGGGACAGCGGGTCCTGGTTGCGCAGCTGCGCGGTCAGCAGCTTCAGGAACGCCTCGTAATCCACCGTCTGCTTCTTGGCGGCGGCGGAGGGGGGAGTGGTGGCCGTGTTGGTGGCCGCGGTCGTGGTCATGGCGGGTCCTTGCGGCTAGACGGAGATGTCGACGAGGCCGTCGATGGGGCGGGCGGCGCGTTCGGGCGGCAGGGTGGCGGCGGAGTCGGCGGCTCGGAAAGCCCGGCCGGGGCCGTCCTGGCGTCCGCCCGTCCCGTCGCCCTGACCGGAGAAGGCGAAGCCGCGCGGCTCGCCGTCGCCGCGCAGCGAGAAGTTCAGGGTGCCGCCGTCCAGCTCGAACCCGGCGTCGGACAGGGCGCGTTCCAGATGGTGGATGTCCCGGCGCAGCAGGGCCAGCGTCTCGGGGCTTTCGGCCTGGACATGCAAAGCGACGCGGGCGCCGCTCAGTTCGGCGACGACGCGGACGGGGCCAAGCTCCTCCGGCTTCAGGTCGATGTGGAACTCGCCGCCCCCGGCCTCGACGACGCGCACGAGCTGGCCGGCCATCTGGGCGGCGGGCAGACGCGCCGCGGCGGTGTCGCCGGGATGCGCCGCGTAATGGGCTGCCGCGTGGGCCGCCGGCGGGGCGAGGGCGGCGGGCGGCGGCGCCGCGCCAATGGGGTCCACCGGGGAAGAGAGCGCGGACAAGGCTTCCGGCCCGGTCGGGTTGCCGCGGCCTTGTCCCTGTCCCTGTCCCTGGCCCGGATTCTGGCCGGCGCCGCCATTGGACGCGGCGTTGCCGCCCGCCTGGGCCATCGCCTGCTGAAGCTGGGGGGAGGGGGCCTGCGTCGCGTCGCCCTTGGCGAGCGTCGCGGAGTCCTTGGCCTGGAACAGCGGGGCCGAGTCCGGTTTGGCGCCGGAAGCCGGCAGGGGAACGGGCGGGGTGGCGGGTGCCGCGGCGTCGGTCGTGGCCTGCGGCGACGTCCCGTCCGGTCCGGCGTCCGGGATTGCCGCGGCGGGGGGGGCCCTGGGGCGCGACCCGGGCGGGTGCGCCGGACCTGTCTCTTCTACCCATCTGA
>NZ_WHOR01000113.1:0-17478 GCF_013340925.1 Azospirillum formosense | reverse complement strand
CGCCGCCCGCTTGCGCCCCCGCCCGCTCCCCACAAGGCCCCCCCCCACGGGGTGGATGTTAGGCTGGCACCGGCGGAAGGCCGCCACCGCAACCGGGGGGGGGGTGGCGGTGTTTTTTTGGAAACCCGCGGCCCTTCCCCGCCCCTTTCCCCCCCCCCGGCGGAGGGGGGGGGGGCCGGGGGGGGGAAAAACGCCAGCCGAACGGGGTTAGCATGACCGACACCGCCGTCATCGACAGCACGGACACCAGCACGGGCACCGACACCATCATTGCGGAGATCGCCGCGGCGCTGAAGGCGCGGGGCGTGGTGCCCTATCTCGGGCCGGGCGCCTTCGCGCTGCTGCCGGAGGCCGACTGCCCGATCCCGCGCACCTCGCTGGAACTGGCGCAGCGGCTGAACGCCAAGGTCGCCGCACCGGGCCGCATCCGCAGCCAGTTGACCGCCGTCGCCCAATTCATCGAATCGCGACGCCACCGCAAGACGCTGGACAGCCTCCTGAACGAGATCTTCAAGCGCGATGTCCCGGCGACACCGGTTCACGCGTGGCTGGCCACCCTGCCCGCCCCGCCGATGATCGTCGATGTCTGGTACGACAACACGCTGGAAAGCCTGCTGACCGCCGCTCCGGACCGGAGCTGGGGCCAGATCCAGGGTCTGTCCCACCCGCAGGGCGTCGGAGAATGGGTGAAATACTACGCGCCCGGCGGAGCGGAGGTCGAGGCCGCCGCGGCGTCCAGCTGGGAGACCCTGCTCTACAAGCCGTCGGGCAGCGCGACCCCGGCGGGAAACTACCTGATTTCCGACAGCGACTTTGTCGAGATCCTCACGGAGATCGACATCCAGACGCCGATTCCTGCCGTCGTGCAGGAACGACGGGCGGGCCGGAGCTTCCTCTATCTCGGCTGCCGCTTCGATCAGGAAATCCAGCGCACCTTCGCCCGCCAGATCGCCAAGCGGTCGTCGGACAAGCACTGGGCGGTGATCGAGGGCGAGTTGTCGAAGAACGAGGCGCGCTTCCTGGAGCTGCAGAACATCACCCGCCTCGACCTGCCTCTGGACGAGGCGGTCCGGCGGATCAGCGAGGCGATGGGGACGTAAAACACACCTCTCCCCTCCGGGGAGAGGGTGGCCCAAAGGGCCGGGTGAGGGGGTTGCGCTTGTGCCGGACGGTCCGCCACGCGCAACCCCCTCACCCTAACCCTCTCCCCGGAGGGGAGAGGGGACACCATTGGGGACAGTCCCCCCTTACGCCGCGACCGGGGTCGCCAGGGCATCGATCTCCTGCTGGGCGGCGGCCAGCGCCTTGGCGCGGGCGTCCGGACCCATGCCGACGCCCTCGGCGCGGATCACCGTCACGTCGGTGACGCCCAGGAAGCCCAGCACCGTGCGCAGGAAGGCCTCCTGGTGGTCCAGCGCGCTCATCGCCGCGTTCGTCGAGTAGACGCCGCCGCGGGTCGAGGCGATGTAGACCTTCTTGCCGCCGGCCAGACCGACCGGGCCGGTCTCGGTGTAGCGGAAGGTGCGGCCCGCCTGGGCGATGCGGTCGATCCAGGCCTTGAGCTGGGTCGGGACCGTGAAGTTGTACATCGGGGCGCCGATCACCACGACGTCGGCGGCCAGGAACTCATCGACCAGCGCGTCGGTCAGGGCCAGCTCCTCCTGCTGGCGGGCGGTCAGGCCCTCCAGGTTGCGGAACTTCACCACCTGCATCAGCTCGCCGGTCAGGTGGTCCGGCGGGGCGACGGTCAGGTCGCGGTGGGAGACCTCGGCGTCCGGCGTCGCCTGGAGCAGCGCTGCGACGATCGAGGCGGTGAGCTGGCGCGAAACGGAGGCGTCGCCCAGCGGGCTGGAGTCGATGCGAAGGATCTTCATGGTTACGTCTTCCTGTCCGGGAAGCGGGGCGCCGGTCGGGCACCGTCACCGCTTCGGTTTGTCTCGGAAGTGACCATAAGCCCGCTTACGCCAATCGATTGAGCCCCGATTTCGCCAATCTTCGTTGCATGGATTGGAACAATCGCCGGTCAACGCACCCGATTGCCGCCCTTGAACACGACCATCTCGCCGCCCTTCATGACGGTCCAGTTCTCGTCGCGGGTCAGGGGGCGGGTGGCGACGACCGTCACCACGTCGTCGGGCGTCGTCTCCTTGGCGAAATCGACGCTCATGTCCTCGTCGATCAGGGTCGCCGGGCCGAAGGGGGCCTTCCGCGTCAGCCAGGCGAGGTTGGTCGCGCAGTGGCACCACAGGTACCGCCCGTCGCTGAGCAGCATGTTGAAGACGCCCAGCGTGCCGAGGTCGGTGGCGAGGTCGCGGATCAGCCGCATCAGGGCGCCGCTGCTCTTGGGCGGCTCCGGATACTGCATGCGGATCTGGTCGAGCAGCCAGCAGAAGGCGTGCTCGCTGTCCGTCGTCCCGACCGGCTCGTAGAAGGTCAGCGTCCGTTCCTTGATGCCCTTGAGTTGGCCGTTGTGGGCGAAGGTCCAGACGCGCCCCCACAGCTCCCGCGTGAAGGGGTGGGTGTTCTCCAGCGACACCCGGCCGCGGTTGGCGCGGCGGATGTGGGAGATGACCACGCAGGACTTGATGGAATAGCTGCTGACCAGCCGCGCGATCTCCGACTCGCAGCTCGGCGCCGGGTCGTGGAAGGCGCGGCAGCCCTTCCCCTCGTAGAAGGCGATTCCCCAGCCGTCGCGGTGCGGACCGGTCTGCCCGCCGCGGCGCATCAGGCCGCGAAAGCTGAAGCAGATGTCCGTGGGCACGTTGGCGCTCATGCCCAGGAGTTCGCACATGGATCGGCCCCCATCGCTGAAATGTCGGGTTTCAAACAGGACGGGGGCAAACCTACGACAGTCCGGGTTGTCCCGTCACCCCTTTGCGGGTGGTGGGCAGGGCGGCATCCCGGCGCGGGCGCAGCCTTCCAGCTTGCCCTCCGGCGCCCCGGCGGACAGCCCGATCCAGGCGTCCACCCGCTCCGCCTCGAAGCCGCAGTCGCGGCGGTCGCCCACCTGCATCAGCGGACGGCGGATCAGCAGCGGCGCCTTCAGCATCAGCGCCAGGGCGGCGGCCTCGTCCAGCGCGTCCGGATCGACCTCCCCGCTCTTCACCGCCGGGGCGGCGCGGTTGAACCATTCGGCCACCGGGCGGTCGCCGAAGAAGGGGCGCAGGTTGTCCGCCGTCCAGGGCTCGGACAGCAGGTCGCGGGCGTGGACGGTGTGCCCGGCCTCCGCCAGCAGGGCCTTCTGGCGGTTGTTGCCGGCGCAGCCGGGCTTTTCGAAGAAGATCACGTCGGCCATGGTCGCGGTCACCCCTGCTTGAGCGCCGGAGAACGGGCGAGCAGCCCGTCCACCTGGGCGCAGATTTCGTCATAGACTTTGCGGTCTAGCTTGCGCAGCCAGCGCGGCGGGATGGTCTCCACCCCGTAGGTGGCACCGGCCAGCATGCCGGCGATGGCGCCGGTGGTGTCGGCGTCGCCGCCCTGGTTGACGGTCTCGACGACGCAGGATTCCACGGAATCGGTCTGGAAATAATAGTGCATGACCGTCTGCATCGTATCGACGATGTAGGCGGTGGCCAGACCCCGGTAGGGCTGGAACTTGAATTGCCGGTGCTTCGCGATGAGCTTGTTCGACTCGTCGCGCACGTCGCGCACGTCGCCGCCCAGCACCAGACGGCGCACCATGTGGCCGAGCGTCAGGGTCGCCGCGTCGGACATCACGTTGCAGTGGGTGATGTGCGCCTGCTCCACCGTCCAGCGCTCGAAGGCGTCGTCGTCGCCCAGCGTCGCCAGGGCGACCGGCAGGTTGCGCATCGCCGCCCCGTTGCCGGCGTGATACTCGCTCTCCGGCTCCGACAGGGTGCCGTGCATGATGAAGCGGCGGATGCCGCGCCGTGTCGTGTCCCCGACATCGACGGGAACGCCCTTCAGCCAGACGGCGAACTCCTCCGCGGCGCGGCGGGCGTCCCACTCCGGGGCGGCCAGGATGGCGCGGCCGAGATGGATCGACATCTCGGTGTCGTCGGTCACCTGCCCGGCGGGCAGCTTCAGCCAGCCGCCCCCCTTGATGTGCTTGTGCACACCGTATTGGTGGGCGATCTCGCCCTTTGTCAGAAACTCGACGGTGGCGCCCAGCGCGTCGCCGCAGGCCAGCCCGAGATAGGCGCCCAGCGCGCGTGAGCGGATGGAATGGTCAGTCATGGGCCGGATCTGTCCCGTGATCGGTTGTCAGAGAAGCGACACCCCCACCCTGTAGTCCCCGCCGACGACCAGATACTCGCCCTCCCCCTTGAAAGGGTAACGGGGCAGGATGTCGCGGAAGAAAACCACCTTGGTGAGCGGCACCCAGGTTTCGAGGATGTAGTCCCCGAACTGGCCGGCGATGTCGCGCTCGATGGAAAAGGAGCTGAGGTTGTTGAGGCGCAGGACCGCCGTGCGCTTGTCGGGGCGCGCGACGATGTGGTGCTCCTCGAAATCGTTGACGCCACGGTAGAGCCGGATGTGGCTGGCGCGGGATGGCATCGGCGCGTCCGGCCAGCCGCGGCGCATCCACCACTGGCAATACTCGTACAGCAAGTCGAGCTGCAGGTTGATGTTGTTGTTGTGGAAACGGGTGGCGACCTTCTCCTCGCCGTAGGTCCGCCACGCGTCGGAGGCGAAGCGGAGGATCGGTTCCTTGTGATAGGTGGGCAGCAGACCGAACCGGCTCTCCACCCAGCCTTTCAGCACAGCCCCTTCGGCGTTGTTGCTGTCGAACAGCCACCCCTTCAGCAGGCGTAGGTAGCTGGCGCGGTAGCGCCGCCGTCCGTCCGTGCCCTCGGCGCCGGAGAAGTCCGGATTCAGCCCGAAGGTGAAGGCCATGTAGTGCTGGAAGATGTCGGCGGCGATCAGGCTGTTCGGGCTCTCGTCGAGCGCTTCGAACAGCACGGCGTGCTCGCTGCGCGTGCCGCCGATGCGCAGACGCCGGGGCTCGTCGTTGAAGGACTCCGCGCACAGCGCGTCCGCCGTCACATTCAGCAGGTTGGTGCGATGCGCCTTCAGCGCGAGCGGCGAATCCGGATCGATCAGCCGCCCCCGCGCATCCCTCAAGCCACCGCTCGCCGAACCATCCGCCATCGCGCTCTCAAATCCACAATTCTTTCATGGATACCGCGAACCGGCGCGTCCGCCAAGGGTTCGCGTCACCGCAGGGCGATGCCGCGCAACCCGCAATACATTTCGAATTCAAAAACAATTCGATTAAACAGCCGAAACAACTTTTGGATTACTCCAAATATCTTAAAAATATCCGTTTGAACGGATGATGAGACGACACCATAGTTCTTCGATCGGGATTCAGTGCACCGCAAGACGAGGCAAGGCCATGTGGCCGATGAAGCGTAAGGAACAGGAGACGCGCAACCGGGCGGTACAGCCCCCGCGCGTTCTTCTTCCTTCCGCCGTCTCGGAAAAGATGCCGATGCGCTCGGGACGGGCGCCGGTTCCGCTGCGCGGCGCCAGGGAGGCCCGCGACGCCGTGACGCTCGCCCGGCTGCTGCGCGGCACCATCACCCCGCTGCGCGGCGACGAGGTGCTGGCCCTGCTGGAGCCCCACCGCCCGCGTCTGGTGCCCAAGCCAGTCAACCCGCTGGCCGCCATGCCCGGCCAGCCGCAGGGCCGCCTGCTGGAGGCGCTGCTGCGTCCCACCGCGCCGATTATCCTGGACGTCCTGCTGCCCCGCCTGCGCGACCATCTGATCGACCGCGTCGTCCACAACAAGGGCACCGCCGAGGACGGGCTCCCCGGCGCGCTGGAGGTGGCCACCGCCCTGCGCGCCCTGGTCGCCCTGCTGCGCGGCGCCGGGCGCGGCGCGGTGCTGTCGGTGGTCTCGGCCATCGAGGCGGACGCCCGCGCCGACGCCGACCGGCTGGTCCGCGGCGAAGCGCCCGTCGCGGTCGCGGAAGAAGACCCGGCCGGCGCCACCGCCGGCGCCATGGACAGCCTCGCCCACGCTCTGCTGCGCTTCGAGGCGCGGCGGCTGATGCTGGAGACGCTGGGCGCCACCGTCGCGCTGCGCGACGTCGTCTACCAGTCGCGCCGCCTGACCCGCCACGCGCTGCGCCGGGCGGCGGAGGCCATGGACGGCTTTGGCGCCGACCGCGGCATCAAGGCGCTGCACGCCAGCCTCGCCACGCTGGCCTCGGTGGACGGGCTGCTCGTCGTCGCGATGCGGAACCTCGACGACCAGGAGGAGCACCGCGAGGAGGCCAACGCCTTCGTCGAGCCCGCCGACCGCAAGGCGATGAACGATTGCCTGTCGGCGGCGTGGCGGCTTTCCGACACGCTGTTCGATCTTGTCGGAAAGGCGGCCAACGGCGGCGACCTCGACGAGCTGCTGTTCGAGGCGCTGCTGCGCCAGCTCCGTTCCCTGCACCAGTTCTGCACCGACCTCGACCATGCCGGGCGTCCGGCGGTGCTCGACACGCTGGAACGCCGTCTGGCCGAACGCAGCCGCGCGCTGGCCGGCATCGCCGGGGAGCGTCTCGTCGGCATCCTGCTGGCCCGTCCCGCCGACCCGGCCAAGGCGCGCCGTCTGCTCGCCCGCGGCCAGTCGCTGGCCCAGCTTCTCTATGACATGGGCCAGGACGGCGACGAGCTGGAGGCGCTGGCGCTGCGCCTCGTCGTCGCCCGCGACGCGCTGAACCACGCCGCCGCCTGAGCCGCGAAGGCGCCGTTCGGGCGCCATCCACCCATCTCATCCTTTTCATTGCGAGAGACCCGACAAAATGTCGGGCTTTGTCGGGTATGTCACAGGCCCGACAAAGCGGACCGCGCTCGTCCACAATCTATTTTCTTGTTCATTTTCAATGCCTTAAAAATTTTCCGCAAACTGGCACGGGGGATGCAGAGAAGGGGTCGAAGCGGCCGCTAGGCAGGCCGCCCCGGAATTGAAGACACCCTGTAGACCCAAGCAAAGGAGTAACCTCCCATGTCTTTGCGCCAGATTGCGTTCTACGGTAAGGGCGGTATCGGCAAGTCCACCACCTCCCAGAACACCCTGGCCGCGCTGGTCGAGCTGGATCAGAAGATCCTGATCGTCGGCTGCGATCCGAAGGCCGACTCGACCCGCCTGATCCTGCACGCCAAGGCGCAGGACACCGTGCTGCACCTCGCCGCCGAAGCCGGCTCGGTCGAGGATCTGGAGCTCGAGGACGTTCTCAAGATCGGCTACAAGGGCATCAAGTGCGTCGAGTCCGGCGGTCCGGAGCCGGGGGTCGGCTGCGCCGGCCGCGGCGTGATCACCTCGATCAACTTCCTGGAAGAGAACGGCGCCTACGACGACGTCGACTACGTCTCCTACGACGTGCTGGGCGACGTGGTGTGCGGCGGCTTCGCCATGCCCATCCGCGAGAACAAGGCCCAGGAAATCTACATCGTCATGTCCGGTGAGATGATGGCGCTCTACGCCGCCAACAACATCGCCAAGGGCATCCTGAAGTACGCCCACAGCGGCGGCGTGCGCCTCGGCGGCCTGATCTGCAACGAGCGCCAGACCGACAAGGAAATCGACCTCGCCTCGGCCCTGGCCGCCCGCCTCGGCACCCAGCTCATCCACTTCGTGCCGCGCGACAACATCGTGCAGCACGCCGAGCTGCGCCGCATGACCGTGATCGAGTACGCGCCGGACAGCCAGCAGGCCCAGGAATACCGCCAGCTCGCCAACAAGGTCCACGCGAACAAGGGCAAGGGCACCATCCCGACCCCGATCACGATGGAAGAGCTGGAAGAGATGCTGATGGACTTCGGCATCATGAAGTCGGAGGAGCAGCAGCTCGCCGAGCTCCAGGCCAAGGAAGCCGCCAAGGCCTGATCCCTGGGTCCCTGACGGGGCACAGGTCTGAACTGGCCCCCTCCCCAGCCCACCCCGCCTTCGTGCGCGGGGTGGGAGAGAGGGGGCTCGGTCCCGCGCTGAAGTGGCGCGGACAATGAGAGCATGCAGGAGACTGGCACCATGAGCCTGTCCGTGAACGAAGGCGTCGACGTCAAGGGTCTCGTCGACAAGGTTCTCGAAGCGTATCCCGAGAAGTCCCGCAAGCGCCGCGCCAAGCACCTGAACGTGCTGGAGGCCGAGGCGAAGGACTGCGGCGTCAAGTCGAACATCAAGTCGATCCCCGGTGTGATGACCATCCGTGGTTGCGCCTACGCCGGTTCCAAGGGCGTGGTGTGGGGTCCGATCAAGGACATGATCCACATCTCCCACGGCCCGGTCGGCTGCGGCTACTACTCCTGGTCCGGCCGCCGCAACTACTATGTCGGCGACACCGGCGTGGACAGCTGGGGCACGATGCACTTCACCTCCGACTTCCAGGAGAAGGACATCGTCTTCGGCGGCGACAAGAAGCTGCACAAGGTGATCGAGGAGATCAACGAGCTGTTCCCGCTCGTCAACGGCATCTCCATCCAGTCCGAGTGCCCGATCGGCCTGATCGGCGACGACATCGAGGCGGTCGCCCGCGCCAAGTCCGAGGAGCTGGGCAAGCCGGTCGTTCCGGTCCGTTGCGAAGGCTTCCGCGGCGTCTCCCAGTCGCTGGGCCACCACATCGCCAACGACGTCATCCGCGACTGGATCTTCGAGAAGACCGAGCCGAAGGAAGGCTTCGTCTCCACCCCGTACGACGTCACCATCATCGGTGACTACAACATCGGTGGCGACGCCTGGGCCAGCCGCATCCTGCTGGAGGAGATCGGCCTGCGCGTGATCGCCCAGTGGTCGGGCGACGGCACGCTCGCCGAGCTGGAGAACACGCCGAAGGCGAAGGTAAACCTCATCCACTGCTACCGCTCGATGAACTACATCGCGCGCCACATGGAAGAGAAGTTCGGTATTCCGTGGATGGAGTACAACTTCTTCGGCCCGTCGCAGATCGCCGAGTCCCTGCGCAAGATCGCCGCTCTCTTCGATGACACCATCAAGGAGAACGCGGAGAAGGTCATCGCCAAGTACCAGCCGATGGTCGACGCCGTCATCGCCAAGTTCAAGCCGCGGCTCGAAGGCAAGAAGGTGATGATCTACGTCGGCGGCCTGCGTCCGCGCCACGTGGTCGACGCCTACCATGACCTGGGCATGGAGATCGTCGGCACGGGTTACGAGTTCGCCCACAACGACGACTATCAGCGCACCCAGCACTACGTGAAGGAAGGCACGCTGATCTACGACGACGTCACCGCCTTCGAACTGGAAAAGTTCGTCGAGGTGATGCGTCCGGACCTCGTCGCCTCGGGCATCAAGGAAAAGTACGTCTTCCAGAAGATGGGCCTGCCCTTCCGCCAGATGCACTCCTGGGATTACTCGGGTCCGTATCACGGCTACGACGGCTTCGCGATCTTCGCCCGCGACATGGATCTGGCCATCAACAACCCCGTCTGGGGCATCATGAAGGCTCCGTTCTAAAGCGGCCTCTGGAAGATAGGAGTAATGAGCATGTCCCACCCCGTTTCCCAGAGCGCCGACAAGGTCATCGACCACTTCACGCTCTTCCGTCAGCCCGAATACAAGGAGCTGTTCGAGCGCAAGAAGACGGAGTTCGAGTACGGCCACTCCGACGAGGAGGTCGCCCGGGTTTCCGCGTGGACCAAGACGGAAGAGTACAAGGAAAAGAACTTCGCCCGTGAGGCGGTCGTCATCAACCCGACGAAGGCCTGCCAGCCGATCGGCGCGATGTTCGCGGCCCAGGGCTTCGAAGGCACCCTGCCCTTCGTCCATGGTTCGCAGGGCTGCGTCGCCTACTACCGCACGCACCTCACCCGCCACTTCAAGGAGCCGAACTCCGCGGTCTCCTCGTCGATGACGGAAGACGCGGCGGTGTTCGGCGGCCTGAACAACATGATCGACGGCCTGGCCAACGCCTACGCGCTGTACAAGCCGAAGATGATCGCCGTGCTGACCACCTGCATGGCCGAGGTCATCGGCGACGACCTCTCCGGCTTCATCAACAACGCGAAGAACAAGGAAAGCGTCCCGGCGGATTTCCCGGTTCCCTTCGCCCACACCCCGGCCTTCGTCGGCAGCCACATCGTCGGCTACGACAACATGATCAAGGGCGTCCTGACCCACTTCTGGGGCACGTCGGAGAACTTCGACACCCCGAAGAACGAGACGGTCAACCTGATCCCGGGCTTCGACGGCTTCGCGGTCGGCAACAACCGTGAGCTGAAGCGCATCGCCGGCCTGTTCGGCATCCAGATGACCATCCTGTCGGACGTGTCGGACAACTTCGACACCCCGGCCGACGGCGAGTACCGCATGTATGACGGCGGCACCCCGCTGGAGGCCACGAAGGAGGCCGTCCACGCCAAGGCCACCATCTCCATGCAGGAATACTGCACCCCGCAGTCCCTGCAGTTCATCAAGGAGAAGGGCCAGCAGGTCGCCAAGTTCAACTACCCGATGGGCGTCACCGGCACCGACGAGCTTCTGATGAAGCTGGCCGAGCTGACCGGCAAGGCGATCCCGGCGGAGCTGAAGCTGGAGCGCGGCCGTCTGGTCGACGCCATCGCCGACAGCCACACCCACCTGCACGGCAAGCGCTTCGCCGTGTACGGCGACCCGGACTTCTGCCTGGGCATGTCGAAGTTCCTGATGGAGCTGGGCGCCGAGCCGGTGCACATCCTGTCCACCTCCGGCTCGAAGAAGTGGGAGAAGCAGGTCCAGAAGGCGCTCGACGCCTCGCCGTTCGGCAAGTCCGGCAAGGCCTACGGCGGCAAGGACCTCTGGCACCTGCGCTCGCTGCTGTTCACCGACAAGGTCGACTACATCATCGGCAACAGCTACGGCAAGTATCTGGAGCGCGACACCAAGATCCCGCTCATCCGCCTGACCTACCCGATCTTCGACCGCCACCACCATCACCGTTACCCGACCTGGGGCTACCAGGGCGCTCTGAACGTGCTGGTGCGCATCCTGGATCGGATCTTCGAGGATATGGACGCCAACACGAACATCGTCGGCGAGACCGACTACTCGTTCGATCTGGTGCGCTGACCTCCCCCGGCCGGCGCGGGGCCTCCATCCCCCCGCCCGGCCGCTTCCCCGGAGAGCCGGAGCCCACCGCAAGGTGGGCTCCGGCTTTTCCATGTCCGGCCCGCGTCCGTCGCCCCAAAAACGCCGGCAAGAATTATCTTCGTTTTCCAACCCGCGTTCTGGAACGCGGACTGATACGGCTCGTGTTGCCGAAACCCGTTGGACGGGCAACGCCATGGCACACCTGACCGCAAGCGTCGAACACGGCATCCACTGTTTGCTCTGGCTGGCCGCCGCCGGCGACGCGCCGCTGAGCAGCCGGCATCTGGCGGAATTGCAGGGCATCTCCCCCTCCTTCCTCGCCAAGATTTTCCCGATGCTGGAGAAAGCCGGGATCGTCACGGCCAGCGAAGGGGTGCGCGGCGGCGACCCTTGCCATCACAGGGACGTGGTTCCGCACAGGCATTGCTTTCGGTGGAACGTCCGGGCCGCCTGAATCAGCGCTCTTTGCAGGCGCACCCTCTTCACAGCTTTTCATGGAAATGAGGCGAGAGGCGAACGCCTTTTTTGCTATTGCGCAAACACGGGAAATGCCCTGCGATTGAAGGACCCAAAACTTGAAACTTCTCATCCACAATTGCTCACCACCGACAATATAACCACAAGATCAACAAAAAATTGCATTTGATTACCTGCCGGCATAACGGCATATCTTTGCGAATACAATCATCGCCGAAACGATACCGCACCCCACGGCGCGGCAAGAACGCCAATTAATTGTTTTTTATGCAAATTGACGATAACCTCAAATTATCATTCCCTTCTTGCGCCATAAGGACAATCAACATGCCCTTTAAAACCTTTCTAAGGTCGGCAGACACGGAAGCGATGGAAATAACAGAAGCATTAGACAAATCTAATGGCATGATTACCTTTGACACATCTGGCAACATATTGTCAGCAAATGATCAATTTCTCCGCTGTATGGGCTACAGCCTTGAGGAGATCAAAGGGAAGCATCACCGGATATTCGTCGACCCGAATCTCCATGACAGTCCGGATTACAAGGAGTTCTGGGAGCGTCTGCGCCGGGGTAAGTTCCAATCCTCCCTGTACAAGCGCATCGGCAAGGACGGACGGGAGGTCTGGATCGAGGCGTCCTACAACCCGATCAAGAACCGCCAGGGCGTCACCCACAAGGTGGTGAAGGTCTGCACCGACGTCACCGAGCGCCATCTCGAACACATCGATCTGCGCGGCAAGGCGGAGGCTATCTCCAAGTCCCAGGCGGTGATCGAATTCACCCCCGACGGCACCGTCATCACCGCCAACGAGAACTTCCTGTCCCTGCTCGGCTACACGCTGCGGGAGATCGAGGGGCGTCATCACAGCACCTTCGTCGATCCGGCGGAGCACGGCGGCGCGGACTACCGGGCCTTCTGGGAGAGCCTGCGGCAGGGCCGCTTCCAGGCCGCCCAGTACAAGCGGATCGGCAAGGGCGGCCGCGTGGTGTGGATTCAGGCGTCCTACAACCCGGTGTTCGACAGCAGCAACCGTCTGTCCAAGATCGTCAAGTTCGCCACCGACATCACCCGCCAGGTCGAACTGCTGGACCAGTTGAAGGCGCTGATCGACAACAATTTCACCGAGATCGACACCGCGCTCTCCGCCGCCGGCCGGCAGGCCGAGGACGCCGCCCAGCGGTCCGGCGCGACGCAAGGCACGGTCCAGACCGTCGCCGCCAGCGCGGAGGAACTCGCCGCGTCGGCCCGGGAAATCGCCGACAGCATGATCCGCTCGCGCCAGGCGGCGAGCACCGCGATGGACGAGACGGGGAACGCCGACCGGGCGGCGGCGCGGCTGACGGAGGTCGCCAAGGCGATGGGCGGCATCGTCGATCTGATCAGCTCGATCGCCAGCCAGATCAACCTGCTGGCGCTGAATGCCACCATCGAGGCGGCACGGGCCGGCGAGGCCGGGCGCGGCTTCGCGGTGGTCGCCAACGAGGTCAAGAATCTCGCCAACCAGTCGGCCAACGCGACCGCCCAGATCTCCAAGGAGATCGAAGGCATGCAGGCCGTCTCGTCCGACGTCGTCGCGTCGTTGGGAAACATCCGTCAGGCCACCAGCAACCTGATGGAGTTCGTCACCGTCTCCGCCGGAGCGGTGGAGGAGCAGAGCGCGGTGACCGGCGACATGTCCACCAACATGCAAAACGCCTCGGCCTCGGTCAGCGCCGTCGACCACAACATCGGCGCCATCAACTCCGCGATCACCCAGATCGCGTCGGCGGTCTCGGAAACCAAGGAAGCCGCCAAGGTGCTGGCCCGTTGAGGGCGCGCGCCTTACGCGGCCGGCCATCGCCCCGGGCTGTGCGATACCCGACAAAGTCCGCGATTGTCGGGTATCGCACACGAGGCCACTCATCTTAACTTATTGAATATAAACAAGTCTCTTTTTGGCACACCTCCTGCATATGACTGATCCACAGGCGCCGATGTCGGCCAATGGCGGGAGAAGGTCATGCTCCAGGAAAAGCTCCAGGACGTCTTCAACGAGCCGGGTTGCTCCACCAACCAAGCCAAGTCGGAGAAGGAGCGGAAGAAGGGTTGCTCCAAGGCGCTGAAGCCGGGAGCCGCCGCCGGCGGCTGCGCCTATGACGGCGCGATGATCGCGCTCCAGCCGATCGCCGACGCCGCCCACCTCGTGCACGGGCCGATCGCCTGCCTCGGCAACTCCTGGGACAACCGCGGCACCAAATCGTCGGGCTCGCAGCTCTACCGCACCGGCTTCACCACGGACATGTCGGAACTCGACATCATCCACGGCGGCGAGAAGAAGCTCTACAAGGCGATCAAGGAGATCGTGCAGCAGTACGATCCGCCGGCCGTCTTCGTTTACCAGACCTGCGTCCCCGCCATGATCGGCGACGACATCGAGGCGGTCTGCAAGTTCGCCGCGAAGAAGCTGGGCAAGCCGGTGATCCCGGTGATGGCGCCGGGCTTCGTGGGCTCGAAGAACCTGGGCAACAAGCTGGCCGGCGAGACTCTGCTCGACCACGTCATCGGCACGGTGGAGCCGGAGGTCACGACCCCGACCGACATCTGCATCGTCGGCGAATACAATCTGGCCGGCGAGCTGTGGCTGGTGAAGCCGCTGCTCGACGAGATCGGCATCCGCATCCTGTCCTGCATCTCCGGCGACGGGCGCTACAACGAGGTGGCGCAGGCCCACCGGGCGCGGCTGACCATGGTGGTCTGCTCGCAGGCGCTGGTGAATGTCGGGCGCAAGATGCAGGAGCGCTGGGGCATCCCCTATTTCGAAGGCTCCTTCTACGGCGTGTCGGACATGTCGGACACGCTGCGCACCATGGCCCGCATGCTGGTGGAGCGCGGCGCCGACAAGGCCATCATCGACCGCACCGAGGGCGTCATCGCCCGCGAGGAAAGCCGCGTCTGGCGGCGCCTGGAGCCTTACAAGCCGCGCTTCGACGGCAAGCGCGTCCTGCTGTTCACCGGCGGCGTGAAAAGCTGGTCGATGGTCACCGCGCTGGAAGGCGCCGGGCTGACCATCGTCGGCACCTCCACCAAGAAGTCCACCAAGGAGGACAAGGAGCGCATCAAGAAGATGAAGGGGGAGGAGTTCCACCAGTGGGACGACCTGAAGCCCCGCGACATCTACAAGATGCTGCGCGACAGCGAGGCCGACATCATGATGTCCGGCGGCCGGTCGCAGTTCATCGCGCTGAAGGCCAAGGTGCCGTGGCTCGACCTCAACCAGGAGCGCCACACCCCCTACGCGGGCTACGACGGCATCGTCAACCTGTGTGAGGAAATCGACAAGACCCTGTCCAACCCGATCTGGCGACAGGTGCGTCTGGCCGCCCCCTGGGAGTCCAAGGCGGCCGTCAAGCCGGTGGAGGTCTGACCGCCATGGGCACCATCCAGCGCTTCCCCCACTCCGCCAAGGCGGCCGCCACCAACCCGCTGAAGATGAGCCAGCCGCTGGGCGCGGCGCTCGCCTTCCTCGGCGTGGACCGCTGCATGCCACTGTTCCACGGCAGCCAGGGCTGCACCGCCTTCGGGCTGGTCCTGCTGGTCCGCCATTTCCGCGAGGCCATCCCGCTCCAGACCACGGCGATGGATCAGGTCTCGACCATCCTCGGCGGCTACGAGAATCTGGAGCAGGCCGTCCGCACCATCCACGAGCGCAACGCGCCCGCCCTGATCGGCGTCGCCACCACCGGCGTGACCGAGACCAAGGGCGAGGACATGGCCGGCCAGTATTCGCTGTTCCGCCAGCGCAACCCCGCCCTGTCCGGCCTGAAGCTGGTCTTCGCCAACACCCCGGACTTCTCCGGCGGCTTCGAGGACGGCTTCTCCGCCGCGGTGACCGGCATCGTCGAGGAGGTGGTCCAGCCGTCGGAAACGACCGTCAAGGGCCAGATCAACGTGCTGGCCGGCTGCCACCTGTCGCCGGGCGACGTGGAGGAGCTGCGCGACATCATCGAGAGCTTCGGCCTGTCACCGATCTTCCTGCCCGACCTGTCGCTGTCCATGTCGGGCCGCCAGCCGGACGACTTCACGGCGACCTCGCTGGGCGGCGTGACGGTGGAGCGGATCGCGGCGATGGGCGCGTCGGAGGCCACGCTGGTGGTCGGCGAGCACATGCGCGTCGCCGCCGCGGCGCTGGAGCTGAAGACCGACGTGCGCAGCGTCTTCTTCGACCGGCTGACGGGGCTGGAGGCGTCGGACCGCCTCGTCCGCACCCTGTCGGAGTTGTCGGGCCGCCCGGTGCCCGAGAAGCTGCGGCGCCAGCGCGAGACGCTGGTCGACGGCATGCTGGACGGGCATTTCTTCTACAGCCGCAAGCGGATCGCCGTGGCGCTGGAGCCGGACCTGCTCTACGCCGTCACCAGCTTCCTGGCGGAGATGGGGGCGGAGGTGATCGCCGCCGTCTCCCCCACCCAGACCGCCGTCCTGGAGAAGCTGAAGGCCGCGACCGTCATGGTCGGCGACCATTCCGACGTGGAGACTCTGGCCCGCGACGCCGACCTGATCGTGTCGAACTCGCATGGGCGGCAGGGGGCGGCGCGCATCGGCGTGCCGCTGCACCGCATGGGGCTCCCCATGTTCGACCGTCTGGGCGCCGGGCTGAAGGTCCATGTCGGCTACCGCGGCACCCGCGAGCTTCTGTTCGAAATCGGCAACCTGTTCCTGTCCCGCGAGATGGACCACGACGGGCACGGCCACGGCCATGCCCACGGCCATCCGCATGGGGACGGGCATGAACACGGCCAGCACTGCGGGAGCGGATCATGCGGATGCAGCGCCGGCTGAGTGTGGTGGGCCAGGCCGAGGAGGGCCGGCCCCGCAAAGGAGGTTCCATGAAGGTCGCTTTCTGCACCCAGGACATGCAGCACGTCGACGCGCATTTCGGGTGGGCTAAGAACATCGTGGTCTACGAGGTGGACAAGGCCGGCTACAGGATGGTCGAGACCTGCCAGTTCGGCGGCTCGATGTTCGAGGACGGCAACGAGGACAAGCTGATCCCGAAGCTCGACGCGCTGGCCGACTGCGCCATCGTCTACCTGTCGGCCATCGGCGCCTCCGCCGCCGCCCGCGTGGTGGCGAAGAAGATCCACCCCGTGAAGGTGGAGGCCACGGACACCATCACCGCCCTGCTCGACCGTCTGGTCGAAACCATCAACGGCAACCCGCCGCCCTGGCTGCGCAAGGCCCTGAACGCCGGCCAGCCGCAGGAGCTGGCCTTCGACGAGGAGGATTGAGAGCATGACCGACACCGCCATGGCCGCCGGGAGCGATCTCGCCGAGGCCTTTCTGAAGACCCTGGTCATGCTGTTCCGCGCCGAAGACAGCTACGGCGCCTGGGAAGGCAAGAGCGACGAGACGATCCTCGCCCCCTTCATCCTCGACAAGGAGGCCCGCGCCGCCATCCCGATCATGGGCGACCCGGACCCCGACACGCTGTGGCGGCTGGAGCTGTTCTACAAGGCCGTCGGCATCACGGTCGAGAAGCAGACCGGCCACATCGCCTCCCCCATCATGAAGATGAGCCACGAGGGCTTCGGCCGCATGGTGCTGACCACGGGCCGGCTGGTCGTGGTGTCGAAGCATCTGCGCGACGTCCACCGCTTCGGCTTCCCATCGCTGGAGAAGCTGGCCGCCGACGGCGCCAAGATCGTCGAGGAGGCCGTGGCGCTGATCCGCAAATACCCCGACGTCGCCGATCTGTGAGGATTCCGCCATGTCCGACATCGACGCCCTGAAGGACGAGGTCAAGAAGCTCAACGCCCGCGCGACCCAGAAGAAGATGGATCTGCACGACCTGTCGGAGGAGCTGCCGCAGAACTGGCAGTCGATCCTCCAGGTCGCCCAGGAAACCTACGACGCCTACAGGACCCTGACCGAGAAGCGCGCCGAGCTGAAGGCGCTGGAGACGGCATCCGCCTGAGCATCCTC